>JAIUMH010000023.1 GCA_022565635.1 Flavobacteriaceae bacterium
TAAGCTAGTTTTTTTTTGAAAGCTAAATATCCCAAAAAAAACGATTCATCAATTTTTTTTGGTGGTTATATGATATTCTAATTCCTTTGACAAAATCTTTTTCAATTCTTATCGTTTTTAAGTAAGCTAAATAATATATTTGGACTTTAATAAACAGAATCATCATGAAAATTTTTATATATCATACTATAGCTGTATTTCTTCTAGCTGGAGGTTTAGGTTTTGCACAACAATCGGAGTCAAATACAAGTGAAATAGCCGATTTTCAACGTGCGCTAGAACTATTTAACAAACAACAATACCTAGCCGCGCAAAAGCTTTTTAGTCAAGTAGAAGAACAAACTAAGCAACAACAACTTCGTTCTAACGCTAAGTTTTATGAAGCTCAGTCCATGCTTCATTTAAATCACCCTAAAGCTTCTTTAAAGATGGAGAAGTTTATTCGTGAAAACCCTACAAGTAACAAAAGAAATGCAGGTATTTTTGCCTTAGGGAATTATTATTTTTTTCAATCAGATTTTAGAAATGCAAGACGATATTTAGCCTCAGTAGACACTTACTTACTTAATTCTGAAGAAAAGACAGACTATAACTTTAGGTATGGATATACATTGTATAAAACAGGGAGTGAAGATCAAGCAGAAAACTTTTTGAAACGTGTAAGTAAATCTGAAAAGTATGCCAATCAAGCTAATTATTACCTTGGTTTTATTGCCTATCAAAAAGATGATTATGACAATGCCGAAAAATATTTTGAAGCTACCAATCTTAATGAAGTAAGTAAAAATTCAACTTACGTTCAAGCTGATATGAAGTTTAAACAAGGAGAATTTAAGGAAGCTATACAATTAGCTTCAGATTATGTTGAACAAGCAAATCCCAGAGAAAAAAGCGATTTAAATAAAATTATTGGAGAAAGCTATTTCAATCTTGAACAGTATGAAAAGGCCATTCCTTATTTAAGTGAGTATCAAGGAGAGCGAGGCAAATGGAATAATACGGATTACTACCAATTAGGATTTGCTTATTTTAAGCAAGCGGACTATGAGCAGGCCATTTCAGAGTTTAACCGTATTGTTGGGGGGGATGATTCAATTGCTCAAAACGCTTATTATCATTTAGGAAAATCGTATTTGGAATTAGGTCAAAACAACCAAGCCTTAAATGCGTTTAAAAATGCCTATGAAATGGACTTTAATGAACAAATTAAGCGTGAATCTCACCTTAATTATGCTAAATTAAGTTATCAAGTAGGTAATCCTTACACCAGTGTTCATAGCGTATTGATTAGTTTTATGGAAGCTTATCCAAACGCTCCAGAAACAGACCAATTAGGAGATTTACTTATTGATGCATATATCAGTTCAAAAAATTATGAAAGTGCTATTCAGCTTTTAGAGGGAAGCAGAGATTATAAAGATAAATTAGCTTATCAAAAAGTAACTTATCTGTTTGCAGTTGATTTGTTTAAAGATGATTTGCTAAGTGATGCTAAAATTTACTTTGAAAAATCTTTAAGCCAACGTTTAGACGCTACTTACACAGCAAAGGCTACTTATTGGATTGCAGAAATTGATTATTTAAAGGGAGATTACAAAGAAGCTATTATTGGATTTAAAGAGTTTGAAAGAATGAAGGCTTCAAAAAATACAAATGAATTTAAACTTATTGATTACAACTTAGGCTACAGTTATTTTAAAAATAAAAATTATCCTGAAGCTCAAACTCATTTTGAAAAATTTGCTAAAAATACAAGCATAAAAGCCTTAAAATATGACGCTTATGTAAGGTTAGGCGACAGCTATTTTGGGCAAGGGCAGTACTGGCCAGCAATGGAATCTTACAATCAAGCTTTAGCTATTGGCTCGCCAAAAAGTGATTATGCTTTTTATCAAAAGGCTTATGCTTACGGATTTGTTGATAGAAACAATAAAAAAATTGAAGAATTAAATAATTTCATACAAAAATTCCCAAAATCGCAGTACTTAGATAATGCCTATTATGAATTAGGAAATACGTATGTTGCAGAAAATCAGGACAAAAAAGGATTAGAAGCTTATCAAAAAATAGAAAAACAATTACCTAATTCTAAATTAGTACCTCGTTCATTATCCAAACAGGGATTGATCTACTACAACAATAATCAATATAACGAAGCTTTATCTAAATTAAAATTACTTGTTGAAAAACATCCCGACTCTGAGCAAGCGGCACAGGCAATTAACACAGTACGTTTAATCTATGTTGATATGGATCAACCAGAACTTTATGCGGCATGGGTTAATCAATCAGATTTTGTTGATGTAGCAGATGCAGAACTTGAAAATACAACTTTTGAAGCCGCCGAAAATTCGTTCTTAAATGCTAATAATGAACGCGCAATAAGTGGCTTTAAAAAATACTTAAATCAATTTCCTAAAGGCATTCACTCGCTTAAATCTAATTTTTACTTAGCTCAATTGCTGTATAACTCAGACCAAAAAGAAGAGAGTTTACCTTATTATAAAAATGTTTATGAAGCTTCTTTTAATGAATTTTCAGAACAAAGTATGTCTCGTTTAGCTCAGATTTACTTAGAAAAAGAAAATTTTGAAGAAGCTATTCCCGTTTTAGAAAAATTAGAATTAACTGCAGAATTTAAACAAAATATAGTTTTTGCTAAATCTAATTTAATGAAAGCGTATTATTCTACTAACGATTATGAAAACACCTTAAATTATGCAGACCAGGTGTTAGTGATGAGTGGAGCTGAAGAACGCGCTTTAAACGATGCCCGAATCTTTAAGGCTAGAGCCGCAATGGCAACACAAGATTTTGCTACGGCCAAAAAAGCTTACCAATTGGTGTTTGAGAACGCCTCTGGAAGTCGCGCCGCAGAAGCGCTTTACTATATCGCTTATTTTCAACATGAAGCAGCAGAATATCAAGCTTCAAATCAAAGCATTCAACAACTCACAAAAGACTTTTCAAGACATCGAGAATTTGCATTTAAGTCGCTTGTGCTTTGGGCTAAAAACTACCGTGCATTAGAGGATGCTTTTCAAGCTAATTACATCTTAGAAAATGTAATTAAAAATGCAACAAAATACCCTGAAATTGTTAAAGAAGCAGAAAATGAATTAGCTGACTTAAAGAGGGAGCAATCTAAAACAAACGCCTCTTTAGAAGAAGAAAATGAGCAAGCTGATGAATCTAAAGTGGATGAAAGCAAAAGCAACAATACACAAGAATCAAAAAGCAATAGACCTATTAAGTTTTAGGTGTTGACACATCGCTTATAACTTGCTTTTATTTGCTTGTGTTAAATTGGTTTCTGAAAGAAAGAATTAATAGCTTTTTATGTTCAATTTAAGTATTTCTTTTATTTAAATTGTTCATTCTTAGCTGTCTATTCGTGAATATTCCTGAAAGATTAAACCAAATTCAATTTTTTGTGTCTTACTTTTAAATTTTAATTTATACACATGAGGTTTTTTATTGCAGCTTTTGTTTTTTGTATTTCATTCGTATTAACAGCTCAAGAAAAAGTCGACTTTTTTGACTTTTATTTTGAAGCTGATGAAAAATTTGATTCTTCTATTAAAACACCCGAAGAAGTTCTTGGTTACGTACCCGGAGAACAACATCTTTCTCATGATCAATTGGTGTATTACTTGAATTATCTTGCTGAAGCTTCACCTCGAATTCAATTAGAAACTAGAGGAAAGACCTATGAAAACCGACCATTAATCCTACTTTACATCACCGCCCCTGAAAATCAAACCAAATTAGATGAAATTAAAACCAGTAGAGAAGAAGTTGGTCAAGCTAAATTAGTAGATGATTTTTTAATCTTATACCAAGGATATTTAGTTCATGGTAATGAACCTAGCGCGGTGGGTGCTGCACTGATTTATGCCTATTACTTGGCTGCATCGCAAAATCCTGAAATTTTAGCAATTCTAAATAATACTGTTGTTTTACTTGATCCTTCACTTAATCCTGATGGTCAACAACGTTTTGCTAATTGGGTTAATCAACATAAAAGCGAATACCAAAATATAGATCCTCAAGACCGAGAGCACGATGAAGTTTGGCCGGGTGGGAGAACCAATCATTATTGGTTTGATTTAAATCGAGATTGGTTGCCTTTAGTTCATCCCAGCTCAAAAGCTAGAATTAAAACCTTTCAAGATTGGAAGCCTCATGTGTTGACAGACCATCATGAAATGTATCCTAATTCTACTTATTTTTTCCAGCCCGGAATTCCAGACAGAACTCACCCTTTAACCATGGATAAAAACCAGCAACTCACTGAAAAAATTGGTAATTATCACGCCAAATTTCTAGACAAAGAGGGAAGTTTGTATTACAGCAAAGAAAGTTTTGATGATTTCTATTATGGTAAAGGTTCAACTTATCCAGATATTAATGGAACCGTAGGAATTTTATTTGAACAAGCTTCTTCAAGAGGTTTGCATCAAACTACAGATTTTGGGGTTTTAGGGTATCCTTATACAATTAAAAATCAGTTATTAACTTCGTTTTCTACCTTATACGCGGCAGCCGATTTACGAGAAGAATTAGCTGCTTATCAACAGGAATTTTATAAAAAATCTCTTCGTAAATCTAATGAAGCTTACGTTTTTACAAAGCCAGATGACAACTATCTTACATTTGAATTAGCCAACACACTTCTTCAGCATGGGATTGAAATTTATTATCCTGCTTCAGATGAAACGGTGAATGGAAAAAAATTTCCTAAGGAATCCAGTTTTGTTATTCCAAAAAGTCAGTCGCAATCACAATTAGTGGAAGCCTTTTTTGAAGATCGAACTTCTTTTAAAGATTCATTGTTTTACGATGTTTCAGCCTGGAGTTTTAAGCATGCTTATCATCTTGATTTTGAAACTACTGCTGAAGCTTTAGCCGGGAAAAAAATGGAGGAGCTTACAGAGCTAAAACAAAACCCACCTGTTCAGTCTAATTATGCGTATTTAATCCACTGGAGGGATTACCAAACGCCAGCATTGGCTTATCAGTTAATGAACCACGATTTGTTTGTTCGGTTTTCCTTAAAGGAACTTGAAGCTGATGGTGAAACTTTTGAACGGGGTAGTTTGTTATTGCCTATTCAAAATCAGTCTTTAAATGCTTCAGAAATACATGATTTATTGGTTGAATTGAATGAAGAGTTTTATGTGAATATTCGTCCAGTTGAGACGGGGAACACCAAAGGAATTAACTTGGGAAGTCCCAATTTTAAACCGATGAAAAAACCAAAAGTAGCTCTGTTGGTAGGAGATGGAATTTATGCCAATGATGCAGGCGAAATTTGGTACACCTTAGATTATTTATATCAAATGCCCATCACTAAATTAGATGTGAACAAATTAAGTCGACATGATTTAAATGATTACACTCATTTGATTCTTCCAAATGCCTATGGAAGTTTTCTGTCCACTGAAGAAACTGACAAAGTGAAAGAGTGGGTGAGTGGTGGCGGACATTTAATTGGTTTTAGAAATGCCTACAACTGGTTATCTAATGCTGATTTGATAAGCGCTGAAAGAAAATCTAATGATTTGGATGCTTCAAATGTTTCTTTTGAAGACCGAAGTGCTTTTTATGGAGCCCAGCGTATTGGAGGGAGTATTTTTGAATTGGAATTAGATTTAAGTCACCCAATAAATTTCGGATTTCAGTCGAAGCAGATTCCAAGTTTTAGAAACACGACTATTTATTTAGAAAAAGAAGAAAACGGATTTGATAACCCGGCGGTATATTCAGAAAACCCTTTATTAAGTGGTTATGTGAGTAAAGAAAGCTTAGATTTACTCAAAAATACATCAGCTGTAAAAATCCAAAGAAAAGGAAGGGGGAAAGTTATTTACTTTACAGACAATCCGCTATTTAGAGGCTATTGGAAAGGGACGAATCGTTTTTTGATGAATAGCTTGTTTTTGTCTTCTGAATTTTGATTTTAAGTAATATTTTGAATGCAAATGAAATAAAATGTTTATCATCGCATTTAATTAAAAGTTTGTTTAAGCTTTTCAACAATATAAAATTCAATTGAAAAAGACATTCCATAAATCTTCAATTTTTGTTCTTTTTTGGGCAAGTATTATTTTGCTTTCTTCTTGCCATACACGAAAGGCACTAGATGCTTTTTGGGGAATTCCTTTTCAGAAGCCGTTAAACGTTTCAAAAGCAAACTTAAACCCTCAAACTTGTATTTCTTCAATAGATTATTCAGCATTTTCATCTGCTATAGAAGATTTAGAAGAGGAAAATAAGCAGTTGAACACTTGTTTTTTAGAAAAGCTTCAGTTAAGTGAACTTTTACCCACTAACCAGCTTCCCTTAGATTTAAACAAGGAATATATTGAAATTAACTCACCTCCTTTTTACATTCAATTTCAACGTTTAAAAATCCCTGCATAATTCAATTGATTTTCAGTTCAAAATCAAACGATGAACACTAATACCAATTTAGCCATCAAATGAGGCTATTTAGCTCATTCATTTTTCCATATATTTCCTTGTTCACAATTTCCGTCCCGTACGTACGGGATGCAAATTATTCACAGCGTTTTATATGAAAAAAGCAATTTCGCTCTCTTAACGACATTTAATAGTTAAATTGGTATAATTCGTTTGACACATTTTATTACAAATCAATTTTTTAAACATACAATTATGCAATTACCTTATATTAAAAAGTCGGCTTTTGATGCCGCTGGCTTATTTACATTAGCTTTTCGATTAGTAATTGGTTGGACTTATTTTTCTGCCTTATGGAGAAGAATGGTTTTAGCCGATAAGTTAGACCCCGAATTGGCTGGTTATGTAGGTCATAAATTCAATCATTTTCTTCCCAACGCCTTAGGCATACAATGGTTTATAGAATACCTTTTGCTCAATCCTGAAATTTTATGGTTGGTAATGTTTGTTTTTACTATTGTAGAAGGAGTTTTTGGACTTTTTTTGATGTTGGGTTTATATACCCGATTAAGCAGTTTTGTTGTAATCAACTTAGCTTTAGGAATTTTACTTTCTGCTGGTTGGATAGGAACTACGTGCTTAGATGAATGGCAAATAGGAGTGCTTGGTTTAGCTGGTGGACTTAGTTTATTTTGGTCTGGAGGAGGAAAAATTTCTCTTGATCATAAATTTTTTGAAGACCGATTAGAGAAGCTTTCTTGGTTCAACTGGATCAGTTCTGGTAGTTTGCCAATTTCCATAAAAAAGGCTACTTCTTGGGGAGTAAGCTTGGCTGGAATAATTTTGTTTTTAACTTTGTTTACCAATCAATATTTTCATGGTGGTGTTTGGGGTGATTTGCACAATAAATCAGTTCGACCAAAACTGGAATTATCTCAGGCAGAAAAAGCCAATAATCAATTGAGTTTTGAATTGTTTAGAGTAGAAGGAGTAGATGTTTACGGCTCTTTTCTAATTCAAATGCAGGCGTTTGATGATCAGGGAAATTTACTAGCTGAAGTGAAAAATGAAGAATTTTTAACAGCTGAAGAAGTTCACTACAGCAATTACTATATTTCTAAAATTAGACCTGAACAACACGCTTTAGTAATTCCATTAGGAGCCAAGGCAAAGATCAATTGGATGCTTTCTGAGTCTATTGTTAACCAAGTTGATTTAATGCGATTTACAGATATTAGTGGACTAACATGGGAGTTGAGATTTGAAAACTGACAAGTCTCATTTTAACCTGAATAACGTATGGATTTTGCTTGAAAAAAACGTATTTTTGTCGGCAAATTAAAAATAATTAAATGTCTTCAACACAACAATTAAACGATTTTGTTACGCAAGTTAGGCGTGATATTTTAAGACAAGTACATGCGGTTAATTCAGGTCACCCAGGGGGTTCTTTGGGCTGTGCTGAGTTTTTTAGTGTGCTGTACCAAGAGGTAATGAAAGCCTCTACAGATTTTGATATGGATGGAAAAGAAGAGGATTTATTCTTTTTGTCTAATGGTCACATTTCACCGGTTTATTATAGCGTTTTAGCTAGATCTGGCTATTTTCCAGTAGAGGAATTAAACACATTTAGAAAAATCAATACGCGTTTACAAGGCCATCCAACTACCCACGAAGGTTTACCTGGTATCCGTATTGCCTCAGGTTCATTAGGTCAAGGTATGTCGGTTGCCTTAGGCGCCGCCTTAACAAAAAAGTTAAACGGTGATGAGCATTTGGTTTATTCTTTACACGGTGATGGTGAACTGCAAGAAGGGCAAAATTGGGAAGCCATTATGTACGCAGGTTCGCATGGAGTAGATAACCTCATTGCAACGGTAGATTATAACAAAAAGCAAATTGATGGTGCTACAGATGATGTACTTCCTTTAGGAGATTTGCGCAAAAAGTTTGAGGCCTTTGATTGGGATGTTGTTGAGGTAGAGAAAGGTAATGATATTGACCAACTAAGAAATGCTTTTAAAGAAGCAAAATCTAAAGTAGGAAATAAAAAACCTGTACTGATTTTAATGCATACCGAAATGGGGAATGGTGTTGATTTTATGATGAATACACATGCTTGGCACGGAAAAGCCCCTAACGATGAACAATTGGAAAGTGCTTTAGCACAAAACCCTGAAACTTTAGGCGACTATTAATTATTTACCCTTAGAAATTAAATTCAATGAAAACATACGAAAATACAGGTAATAAAGATACAAGAAGTGGTTTTGGTGCAGGACTTACAGAATTAGGAAAAAACAATCCTGATGTTGTAGCTCTTTGTGCTGACCTTACTGGTTCATTAAAAATGGACGAATTTAAAGCCAATCATCCTGACCGATTTTTTCAGGTAGGAATTGCTGAAGCCAATATGATTGGATTGGCTGCAGGAATGACTATTGGAGGAAAAATTCCGTTTACGGGTACCTTTGCAAACTTTTCTACAGGTAGAGTGTATGACCAAATTAGACAAAGTGTTGCTTATTCTGGTAAAAACGTAAAAATTTGTGCATCACATGCCGGAATTACTTTAGGTGAAGATGGAGCTACACACCAAATTTTAGAAGATTTAGGTTTGATGAAAATGCTGCCTGGAATGACCGTTATTAATACGTGTGATTTTAACCAAACCAAAGCGGCAACTTTAGCTGTAGCAGCATACAATGGACCGGTTTATTTGCGTTTTGGAAGACCAAAAGTAGCTAATTTTACACCAGAAAATCAAACTTTTGAAATTGGTAAAGCTTTGCATTTGCAAGACGGAACTGATGTTTCAATTATAGCCACAGGGCATTTGGTATGGGAGGCTTTAGAAGCCGCTAAAACACTTCATGAAAAAGGAATTTCTGCAGAAGTTATAAATATTCATACCATAAAACCTTTGGATGAGGAAGCTATTATTAATTCAGCTAAAAAAACAGGCTGTGTTGTAACTGCAGAAGAGCATAACTTTTTAGGTGGTTTAGGCGAGAGTGTAGCTAGAACTTTAGCTCAACACCACCCAACTCCGCAAGAGTTTGTAGCAACGCAAGATACTTTTGGAGAAAGTGGAACGCCTGCCCAACTAATGGAAAAGTATGGATTAAATGCAAAATCAATTGTTGAAAAGGCAGAAAAGGCCATTTCAAGAAAATAGAAGTATTAGTAAGTTCAAATAAAAAAGCTTAGGTGTATCCCTAAGCTTTTTGTATTTAAAATGAGTTATTCCTTTATGTGTCTAAGAATTTAGCCTGTTCATCTGGAGTAGGCAAGGGGCAAGCTTCCATTTTTCCAAACCAACTATATCTGTTTTTGGCCATAAAATCATAAAACCAATTTCTAAAGCCTTCAGGAAGGCGTGAAAACACTCCTAATAAAGACCAACCTCCTTTGAGTTGTTTTGCAATTTCAAGTGCGGCGGTTGATTTTAGGTAGTATGCTTTACCTGGGTCAATTAAAACAATAGAATCAATTTTTTTAGTATCAATTCCTCTCTCTTTGGTTAATTTTTGTCCAAGTTCAGATTGCAATGAAGCAAATCTAAAAATGTCTTTTTGGTCTCTTTTTATAATGAATCTTACTGAATCATTACAAAAATTACAAATGCCATCAAATAATACAATTTGCTTTCCTTCAGGTAATTCATTTTTCATGATTCAAATTTAAATGCAAAGTTATACCAATTTAAATACATAATGTTGTAATTAATTTTCTTAAGTATAATACCGACGCATCAGCTAAAGGCAGACACGTATTTTAAGGAGTATTAATACGACATTTAAAATAGCATTCGGCATTACTTCTTTTTTTTGGGGCGTTTTACCAACTCTAATTGATCTAAAGCAACTTTGGTAGTAAAAGCTCCATAATTAACCACAGCTTTTCCTTTTTCAATTTGCTCTAAAGTACCTACTGCTTTACCGTCAAGCATTCTAACTTCATCCTCAATATATAAAGGTGGTCGTTCTTTGGGGCCATCTTTCTTTTTCTGTTCTTCTTCTTTAGCTTTTTCTTCTTGCTTTTTCTTTCTTATTTTTTCAACCTTTTTATTGAGTTCTTGTTTTACCCTATGCTCTTCTCTTTTTTTCTTCTGTTGCTCACGCTTACTTTCTTTAATGCGTTTTGAATTTTCTTTCTCAATAAGCTTTATAAACTCACCTATAAGCTGTTTTTTGTTCTTATTGTTAAAATATTTTTCTCCTAACGAATTGATTTTTTCACCTAAACTAATCATGCGTTGATTAGAATCATACAATTCTTGATATTTAACTAATTTCTCCTGAATTTTAGAATTAATTTCATCTAACTTCTCTTGCTCTTCTTGAGCTGCAATTTTTTTGTTTTCAAACTCAGAAGTAGTTTTTGCTAACTTAGATCTTTGCATCTGAAGTTTGGCAATGCTTTTATCAAAACGAATTTTACCTCGTTCAACTTTCTTTTTTGAGCGATTGATTAAACTATAAGGAATTCCGTTTTTTTGAGCCACTTCAAAGGTGAAGGAGCTTCCTGCTTCTCCCAACTTTAACTTAAAAATCGGCTCAAGTGAATTGGAGTCAAAAAGCATGTTAGCATTAACTATCTCTTTGGTTTCATTAGCCATCATTTTTAAATTGGCATAATGCGTGGTAATTATTCCGTAGGCTTTTTTCTCATAAAAAACTTCTAAGAAAGTTTCAGCAAGAGCACCGCCCAATTCTGGATCGGTTCCAGTTCCAAATTCATCAATTAAAAACAAGGTTTTGTCGTTGCATTTTTTTAAAAATTGACGCATATTCTTTAAGCGATAAGAATACGTACTCAGATGATTTTCAATACTTTGATTATCGCCAATATCAGTTAATATTTCATCAAAAAAACACAACCTAGAAAATTCATGAACCGGAGCTAATAAACCACTTTGCAACATCAACTGAACCAATCCAACGGTTTTTAAAGTGATACTCTTACCACCCGCATTGGGTCCTGAAATAACAATAATTTGATTTTCTTTGTTGAGTTGAATGTCTTGAGGATAAGTTTTTTTCTTGTTTTTATTATTGTCAATTAGTAAGAGTGGGTGATAAGCATCTTTTAAATAAACTTCCCTGTCTTTGGTGATTTTAGGAAGTAGTCCGTTGTATGATCGGGCATAATTTACCTTTGCGGCAATTAAATCTATTTCACTTAAAAAGCTTTGATAATCTTCTAAAAGTTCTTTGTAAGGCCTTAAGTTTTCAGTTAATTGTTTTAGTATGCGTTTAATTTCTTCTTCTTCATCATAAAGTAACTGACTTAACTCTGAGTTGTAATGGGCTGTTTCTTCAGGTTGCATGTATACAATACTACCCGTTTTAGATTGACCTAAAACTTTGCCTTTTACTTTTCTGCGGTACATGGCTTTTACAGCCAAAACACGCATGTTTTCAACAATAGATTCTCTTATTTCATCTAAGTACCCAAACGAATTATACCTACCAAGAGCCGATGTAAAACTTGAACCAATTTTAGATTTTACCACTTGCAATGATCTCCTGGTGTTGGCTAAAAGTGGAGAGGCCTCGTCTTTTACCTCGCCATACCGATTGATCACTTGGTCAATTGCTTCAATTAAATAGGTGGTTAATTGTACAGGCTGACTGGTTTGATACAATCTAGGATAAGTTTCTTGGTATTTTCTAAAATGTAAGATTAAATGATTAGCTGTTTCAGAAAGACTTTTTATTCTTCTAAAACTGATCACTTCTAGAGTAGAGTTTTCAATATTCAACAAATTGATTTCTTGGTCTATAGAGTCAAAACCATGATTAGGTATAGGCTTCTCTTCCCATGCAGAAATCTTGTATTCTTGTGTTTGCTCCAAAGCAAACAAACTGCGTTTAAACGATTTAAAAGGCTTCAGCAACATGGCTTTTTCTCTACCTTTTTCTGTGGTACAATGAGAAGCCAATTGTATTCTGACTTGAGGAAATTCTAAATCTATTAAAGTTTTATCGCTAACTTTTACCATAAGTTTCTTTACATTCGCAGGTACAAATGTAGTGATAAAGATGAGGTTTGCACTTTCAGAACATTGGAAAAAAGTCTTAAAAAATGAGATAACATCAACTTATTTTAAGAATTTAATGGAGTTTGTAAAAAACGAATATGAAAACCAACAGTGTTTTCCTCCAGAAGATTTATTATTTAGCGCCTATCAATTTTGTGAACTCAAAGAAATTAAGGTGGTGATTCTTGGTCAGGATCCTTATCATGGTGTAGGTCAGGCCAATGGATTAGCTTTTTCTGTTAATCCTGGAGTTCAGTTTCCTCCTTCTTTGAAAAATATTTTTTTAGAATTGAAAGAAGATGTAGGTAAAGAAATTCCCTTTGATGGTGATTTATCAGTTTGGGCTAAACAAGGTGTTTTTTTACTTAACTCTTGTTTGAGTGTTAGAAAATCTGAAGCTGGAAGCCACGCAAATAAAGGTTGGGAAAGATTTACAGATGCTACTATAAAAGCCATTTCTGAACAAAATAAAAATGTTGTTTTTATGCTTTGGGGTGGTTATGCAAAGAAAAAAATGAGATTGATTGATTCAAAAAAACACTTCATTTTAACTTCTGGACATCCTTCTCCTTTAAGTGCTAATAGAGGTTATTGGTTTGGTAATAAGCATTTTAGTAAAGCTAATGTTTATTTAGAAGAGCATCGTCTAAAAGCTATAAATTGGTAAACTTTAATTCTAAAATGCAATGAAAAAATATTTTAAAATTGGGCCTGGCGCTTTTGTTGCTGCTGCTTTTATTGGTCCAGGTACAATAACAGTTTGTAGCTTAGCTGGAGTTCGATTTGGGTATGAACTGCTCTGGGCTTTGGTTTTTTCTGTGGTAGCTACTATGATTTTACAAGGAATGTCAGCACGTTTTGGCTTAATTAGTAGAATGGATTTAGTGGAAGCCTTTCCTAGTATTATGCCCAACAAATGGCTTTTATATTTGTGCACGTTTTTTGTAATCATTGCTATAGTTATTGGTAATTCTGCTTATGAAACTGGAAACATTGGAGGGGCTTCTTTAGGGTTTAGTCTTATTGTGGATTCAATTTATGTAGAAGTTTTTGGTGTATCCGTTAATTATATAGCCATATTCATTGGAGTGCTTTCCTATTTAATTCTAAGCCATGGCAATTACAAGAAAATTGAACGCATATTGGTTTTACTTGTTGTTTTAATGAGTTTGTCTTTTTTAATTACCGCTTTGATTACAAAACCTAATTTGGGTGAATTGTTTTCTGGATTAATTCCTCAATTTTCATCTTCTAATTTAGTCAGCGTAATGGCTATTGTTGGCACTACCATTGTACCCTATAACCTGTTTTTACATGCTGCTGTAGTTCAAGAGAAGTGGAAAAGTAAATCGGGATTTAAAGATTGTCAGCGTGATTCTTTAATGGCAATAGGTTTGGGTGGCTTGGTTTCCATGAGTGTTTTAATTGCCGCCGCCGCAGTTCCACATTCTGATATGGAAAACATTATTGACTTAGCAGCAACCTTGGCACCTCTTTATGGTTCTTTAGCTAAGTATTTATTAGCATTTGGTTTTTTTGCGGCAGGTATTACTTCAACTATAACAGCGGCAATGGCTGCTGCTTATGTTTTAAAATCATCACTTAATGTTTTTGGTGAATCGCGTTTTAATATTTATGCATTAACGTGGAAGTTTGTTATACTTATAGGTGTTATTTTTGCAAGCATCAGCTTAAAACCTATCCGATTAATTGAAGTAGCACAAGTAAGTAATGCTATTTTGCTTCCTTTTATCTCAATTTTTTTACTTTGGTTAGTCAATTCATCAAAAATAATGGGAAGCTACAAAAATACACCACTTCAAAATTTAGCAGGTATTATTGTGGTTTTTCTCTGTTTTTTACTCAGTGGAAATTTGATTTATAAGTTGCTTTTACAAGTTTAATTTAGTCAAGAAAATTGGCTAATACACTTGCATTAACTGCTGAATGAGAAGAGTGATGAACCACTTCGTTGTTTTTTAAAATAAGTAGTTGAGGCGACTGGTGAAGCACCTGAAATTCTTGTGCAATTGCCGTAGAAATATCCCGGTAACTCAATAAATCTAAGTAAAAAAAATGAACATCTTCACGCGCTAAGTATTCATTGTTTTGAAATCTATTCCAAACCATACTGCTAATTCCGCATCGGGTAGAATGTTTAAAAATAACCACAAGTTTTTCTTCTGAAATTTTTTTTAAAATATCCACCTGTTCAATATTGTTTAGTTTCAGCCATTTTGAAGCTGTGGCTGAAGCCTCATCTTTTTTAGTGGTTTCTTTCGCTGAAAATATTCGCTTAAATAGGCTCATTTTTTTATTTTCAAAAGTAAAGCTTTTATCTAGTTTTTGCAGTTCAACTATGGATACGATTTACTTTTTTTAAAAGCAAGACAAAAAGTCATTAATTTTTGAAATATTTAAGACAAAATGACGTATATTTAATCAGGCATATTTATTGACTAAAGTTAATCGGGTTGAATAAAAAATAAAGAAAAATGAATTTTAATAACTTCACAATCAAATCGCAAGAAGCTGTGCAACAAGCCCAGCAAATTGCACAAGAACTCGGTCATCAACAGATTGAGAATGAACATTTAATGAAAGGAATTAGCATTGTAGATAAAAATGTACTTCCTTTTCTACTGAAAAAATTAGGCGTTAATGTTAATTTGTTTCAGCAAATTTTAGATAAAAGTTTAGAGAGCTTACCTAAAGTGAGTGGTGGTGACATCATGCTTTCAAGAGAAGCAGGAAAAGCCTTAAATGAAGCTTCTATTCAAGCTAAAAAGGGTGGTGACGAGTACGTTTCTGTAGAGCATATCATCTTAGGAATTTTTAAATCGAATTCTAAAGCAGGACAAATTTTTAAAGATCAAGGGGTTTCAGAAAAAAATCTTAATGAAGCTATCGCTGAACTTAGAAAAGGAGCAAAAGTGACTTCACAAAGTGCTGAAGAAACCTATAATTCTTTGGAAAAATATGCTAAAAACTTAAATCAATTAGCCGAAGAAGGGAAACTTGACCCAGTGATTGGTCGCGATGAAGAAATTAGAAGAATCCTTCAAATTTTATCCAGAAGAACCAAAAATAATCCAATGCTTGTTGGTGAACCTGGTACGGGTAAAACCGCTATAGCAGAAGGTTTAGCACACCGAATTATTGCAGGTGATGTGCCTGAAAACTTAAAGTCTAAGAAAATTTATTCTTTAGATATGGGGGCTTTAATTGCGGGTGCGAAATACAAAGGTGAATTTGAAGAGCGCTTAAAATCAGTCATTAAAGAAGTAACAGAAAGCTCTGGTGATATTGTTTTGTTTATTGATGAAATTCACACTCTTGTGGGTGCTGGCGGTGGTCAGGGCGCCATGGATGCGGCCAATATCTTGAAGCCGGCATTAGCGCGAGGCGAATTGAGAGCAATTGGTGCAACTACTTTAGATGAGTTCCAAAAATACTTTGAAAAAGATAAGGCTTTGGAGCGAAGATTCCAAAAAGTAGTGGTGGACGAACCCGATACTGAATCGGCTATTTCTATCTTACGTGGAATTAAAGAGAAATACGAAACTCACCATAAAGTGCGAATTAAAGATAACGCCATTATTGGTGCAGTAGAATTATCACAACGCTACATTACCAACCGATTTCTACCAGACAAAGCTATCGATTTAATGGATGAAGCAGCTTCTAAATTGCGTATGGAAATCAATTCAAAACCAGAGGAATTGGATGTTTTGGATAGGAAAATTATGCAATTGGAAATTGAGTTGGAAGCCATAAAACGTGAAAATGACGAAGCCAAATTGAAAAATTTGCGTGCTGAACTTTCAGAATTGAAAGAAGAACGCAAAAGCATCAACGCGCAATGGATGAACGAGAAGGATTTGGTAGAAAGCATTCAGCAGACCAAAAAGGATATTGAAGATTTTAAGCTTGAAGCCGATCGAGCAGAACGTGATGGTGATTACGGAAAAGTAGCTGAAATCCGCTATGGAAAAGTGAAAGAAGCGCAAGAAAAACTGGAGAAGTTACAGCAAAAAGTAGAAGAGCAAAAATCAGGTACCACCTTGATTAAGGAAGAAGTTAATTACGATGATATTGCTGAAGTGGTTGCTAAATGGACCGGCATTCCGGTCACCAAGATGCTAAAGTCAGACCGTGAAAAACTACTAAGTTTAGAAGACGAATTGCATAAGCGTGTGGTGGGTCAAGAAGAAGCTATTGAAGCGGTGAGTGATGCGGTGAGAAGGAGTAGGTCTGGCCTGCAAGATGAGAAAAAACCCATCGGTTCATTTTTGTTTTTAGGAACCACAGGGGTTGGAAAAACCGAATTAGCTAAGTCGCTTGCTGAATATCTTTTTGATGATGAAAACGCCATGACAAGAATTGATATGAGTGAATATCAAGAGCGTCATTCAGTTTCAAGATTGGTAGGAGCGCCTCCAGGGTATGTAGGTTATGATGAAGGCGGACAATTAACTGAAGCAGTGAGAAGGAGACCATATTCAGTGGTGCTTTTAGATGAAATTGAAAAAGCCCATCCAGATACGTTTAATATCTTGTTGCAAGTGCTTGATGAAGGTCGTTTAACTGATAATAAAGGTAGGGTAGCCGATTTTAAGAATAGCATCATCATTATGACTTCAAACATGGGAAGTCATATTATTCAAGAGAAATTTGAGTCTATTGAGTCGGTTGACGAAGCCATGGAAAGTGCTAAAGTAGATGTTTTGAGCTTATTGAGAAAAAGCGTCCGACCAGAATTTTTAAATCGAATTGATGATATTATTATGTTTACGCCCTTAAATGAAAGCGATATTAAACAAATAGTTGATTTACAATTAAAGGGGCTACAAAAAATGTTGCAAAAACAAAATATCACATTAGATGCTACCGAAGAAGCCAAACTGCATTTAGCCAAAATTGGCTTTGATCCGCAATATGGAGCTAGGCCGGTAAAAAGAGTGATTCAAAGGGAGGTTTTAAATAAGCTTTCAAAAGAAATTTTAGCAGAGCGTGTTAAAACAGATAGTATCGTTTTACTAGATCAATTTGATGGCGAATTGGTTTTTAGAAATCAAAGTGAAATCGCTTTAGATTCTGAAAAGTAACTTATACATGTGGCTAAGGTTTAAAATCCTGACTATATTATAATTCTCTAATAACCAGCTTTGTGAATTAAAAATGTAAATCTCTAAATGCAAAGCTGGTTGATTAGATAAAATCTAGAGGATATAATGAGCAACCATCACATACTTAGTTGAATAAATTTTGGGAGTTGACATAAATTAATATTTTTTTGTAATTTTATACTATGAATGAAACAAAAAAACATAAAGCTACAGTTATTAAGTCAGTAAATAAAATGATGACTAATAAAGGGCTTGTACGATCATATATGAAAGGGGCAACTACAATACAATCTCTTAACAATAAAGGAATTAAGTTAGCAAAACCACTATAATTACACTTTTGACCATCTAACACAAACTTATAATTTCACAACTAAAAATAATATTCTTTACAGGGTTGCTTTTATTGTAGATGAAACATTTTCTGTGATTTCAGGAGAAGAAATCACAAATGTTTATCAGGTAATTGTAGAGAAAATAAATGAAGATATTGAGCCTTTTGACAAAAAGGTTTCAAAAACGATTGAAGATATTATTGAAAAATTCTTTAGAAATATAGATAATTCTCTTATTTATGTCTGTATTGATAATGATGAAAAAGGAAAACTTCGATTTGAAATTTTTAACAGATGGTACAAAAACTCAAAACATCAACAATATATATTGAAAATTGATAATGTTTTTAAATTTCAAACGAATAAGATTTATACTTCATTCATGTTTCATAAATCCAACCTAAATTTTAAAAAGCTAATTGGCATATATAACAAAATAGAAGAAATTTTAAACGAAGAAAAATAAATTGAGACAGAAGTACTGAATCAAAAAATCCCAAAAATTCATCCAAATTTTTGGGATTTTTTAGCTTTAAAGTAAAGTAGTTTACCGTTCCAAATTAACGCGTTCCCCTTTAGGGTAGGTTACTTTGTAGGAGAATTTTTGTTTCTTGTTGGCTTTAGGGTCCAATTGAATCATCCAAGTTAAAATACCGGTTTCTTTTTCTAATTCAGCACCTTCATAAGTTTCATCACTTACTTTAATGTCGCTATTTTGTGAAATAGGTAATCGATCTTCAAGTTTGATCTCAAGGCTTGTGTTTTTATTATTTCGAATATTGATTTCAAATTCTTTTTCTACAATTTGATTGTTTCTAAAAAAAGATTTGCTTTTCATTTTGTTGACTTGTTTTCGTTCAACGGCAATATTTTGATCACTTCCCAGCGAAATTAAAAACTCATCGGCACTTGAATTAGCATCTATAAAAACCACTCCAATATAAGTATCCTCAAAATAAATACTGGCTTCACCAGGAAGCATGTCTAGGGATTGCCAGTCTTTTAGTGTTGCCGTTAAATAGGCAGTGGGATCCAGAACAGGAGCCACATAATATTCAAATTCGGCTTCTAAATCTTGTTGGTCTAATTTAACCTTTAAAGGTTCATCATTTGATTTTACACTGTATTTTTTAGGTAACTTGAAACTCATCACGCTTAATTGCTCGATTTTTTGAATTTGACTTACCGCTCTATTGACCTGTTTGTTTTCCAAAGTACCTCCATAAGCAGTAACTGTTACTTCTTCAGTCTGACTATTTAGTGCTGTTTCTGCATCCATGCTTTGCTTGTTGGCAGAATATCTGTCTGTTGCAGGTCTATATAAGTTTAAATAATAGGGGAGTAGTTTGGGTTTTTGTCCGCGTTGCGTAGGATCTGCTGTAGAAAGTGTAAGGTCAACATCTTTCCAATCGTCTCCTGTGTTTTGATAAATATTAGCTTGGTATAAAAAATCAATAGGAGACTTGGTGTTTTTAGCTCTTAATTCATAAGTAGGATTCCAACCGGCATCATTCACCAAATAAGTGATTTCTAAAGAAGTGCTTTGAGAAATTTCACTATTAAGCACCAATTTAATTTGACCTCTAGATTTTCGGTTATTTCCTTCTAACTTATTGATTTCACGTTGTAGTTTTCCAATTTCTTTTTGAAATTCATCACGTTCTTTTTTAAGTTGATACAACTCATTATTAATTTCTTCAGAGCGCTGTCTATAATAGGCTGAATAACTTTTGAGTTGAGCTAAAGATGAATTAGCCTCATTAGAATTCAATTTTTTATTTTGAATCATCACTGTTTCTTCAGCTTCCAAACCAGAAATACTACTCTCTTTAAGCGATATTTGATCTTTTAGAACTTGTATTTGTTTTTTCAAGTCTTCTAGTTCAGCTGATATTTTTTGTTGTTGCAAAAATGTAACATCAAATTGAATAGAATTTACACTCACCTGATTTAGTCCTTTAACTTGAACACTCTTGGCATTGATATTTGGAGATAAGTTGTTAAATATTATTTCGTTGTTTCCCTCATTTAATGAAACTTGCGCTTGAGCAGTAATTTGAGCTCCAGACAAATAAACGGTTACTTTTTTTGTGTTTAATTCCTTTTCATTGGCTAAAACCAAGCAGGGAATTAGAAGTAAAATCAAGAATTTCTTCATTCTTTAGAATTAAATTTCTACATTATAATCTATCAATTCTTGCTCTACAAGTGTGTTGATGTTTTCTATATTTGGGATTTCAATAGGCAAGGGTAAACTGCTTAAATCTTCAAACTCAACATTTATTTCAACATTACTTTTAATCAAGCCAACTCCATCAGCAAAAAAGTGAGTTGCTTCAATTACATTTTGTTCCTCTAAAATAGCTACTGTTAAAATAGATTGTCCAGCAGTTACTTCTAAACTTATAGCAAGGTTAGCACTAATCACATCTTCATAAACCACACCATTTACTTCCATAGAATCAAAGAATTCTCCATTTACGCTGGTTATTCCATATTCAACAGTAAGGTTAATTCCATTAAATTCTTGAGAAAAGCTATTAGAATCTGTAAATAAAATTTGGTTGGTATTGGCATTGGCATCAAAAATTAGGACCTGACTTAAATCTATTTGAAAATCATCAAAACCATCATTAATACCTAAATCTACATCACCATTAAAAAATAAGCTTTGATCAATTTTGTATAATTCACCTCCACTAAGCACACTTGTAACACTTGGTGCAAGTGGGTTGTCTAAAGAAGAATTTAAGGTGAAGAATTCAGTATCTCCTTCCATATTTTTGCTCTCTACACTAACATCTTCATTAGCGGTTTGTTCATTACCATTGGTAGTTGTTTTATTTTCATACGTCCAATTGTTTCCAATTTGAGAAGGAAGATAGTTTTTGCTTTCATTCTCATTTCCTCCGTTGTGATTATCATCATCAGAGGAACAACTAATAATCATAAAGCTTAAAAAAAGCAGACTTAAAATATTTTTTTTCATGGGTAATTAAGGTTTAAATTTCATTTCAAAGTTAATGAAAATTTAAGAAATCAAGTTATTAAATTTTATAATTCAAAAGTTTATTCACAATTTAAAGTCAGAATAATTTTTAAAAAAACATCAATTTTTATACTTTTGTTTAAAATTTTAAATGCTATGCGTTTCTTCATCCTTCTCCTATTGTGTACTTGGTTTACCTCTTGTAGTCCTATTTTAGGGTCATATACCAGTTTATCAAAACCTAGTTTAAACCCTGCTGACTCAGTTCATGTTTTTACACCAGAAGAAGAGTTACCAGAAAACATACAGGAGGTTGGTGGTGTTAAATTCAGTGCGCAATATATTGCTTCTTGTACGTTAGAAAAGCAACTTGAACGAATTAAAAGAGAAGCCAGAAAAGCTGGCGCTAACCTTATTAAGGTTGAGCATTTTGGGAAATCTTACAATCAATGTTTTGATACCATGTTAACCCTTTATTATATTGAAGATGACTCTGCTTTACAAAATAAAGATGCGCACTATAACTCTCACTCTGAGTATGCTAAACTTTTTATTATACCTCCTATTGATTCAAAAACACAAAAATCACATAAGCATAGAATTTTTATAAATGATGAAGAAGTATTCCTTGCTCAAAATACAAAATATATACAATATATTCAACCTCAGCATGTTGATATGTATTTGATTGATGATGATTTCTCATCTAATCATACCTTAGAAGCAGGTAAGAATTATTATACACAAGTTTATTATAGTCCCCAAAGACTGCAGTATGAAATTAAAAAAATTGAGCCTATCATTGGCCGTTTGTTTTTTGAAAACAATTCTAACCAGTTAACTGAATTAGAAATTAATTATCCAGATGAGTTAAGTATTACTGAACTTATTCAATCAGAAGATTTGGTTAGTTCGTTATCAGAAATAGAAAAATCTGATTTTTCAAGAATTAGATATTCATCTTCAAAAAATAAAGATAAGGATAAAGAAAAAGATTATAATCCTTTTGATTTTTATGTAAAATCAGGTTTATCTAATCGTTTGGGTAGAACTACCTCAGGTACACATCCAGAATTTAAAAACATCATAGACGATTTTAGAAGAGGACTTTTTATAGAGCTAAACGCTAATTATTTCTTTGATGCAACTAACGGAATAGGATTTACCTACAGTAATTCTAGCTCTTCATCCACCCAAAATATTTTCTCAGGTTTTAATATTCCAGGATTTAATACCTCAACCTTAAATGGAAGCGCTAAAGCTGATTTACAAATCAATTACTATGGGGTAAATTACGTAGGCAGGTATAAGTTGAAAGAAAAGTCAAACAATGTATTCACTTTTAATGTTGGATTAGGTCTTTTAGATTATCGTGAGTTATATAGTTTTGCTAATGGAAGTTTAAGCTTTGAAACGACTTCAATTGCTTTGAATTCTAGCATTTCTTACGATTTTCAAATAGTTAAAAATTTATACCTTGGTGTAAATTTGGGGCTGGTTTTATCAAGTTCAGATAAAATGACTATTAGTAATGGTGTAAAAACAGAAACTAGAGAATTAAATGAAAGCGTGGCCATGAGTAGAATAGATATTGGCGCGGGGCTTAGGTATAGTTTTTAGAAGTTCTGATTGAAATAAACTGCACGTCTAAATTAAACTATATTTCTGAAACGAACTTTTATTTACGGTGAGACTATATTTTAAATAATTAATAATAAACTCAAACTAACGGTATAAGCATCTTTTTAATTTTTTATTGAATAATAATTATAACATCACTCACATGACTAAAAACAATTTGTTAAATTTTATCGGATTAATTTTACTTACAGTAATGACATCAAGCTGTGCAACCATTGTTGGAGGAACCAATTACTACGCAAAAGTACAAGTACCTAATCATCCAGATGCAAAAATTGAATACAAAGGTAAAGTATTAGGTCTGGGAGAGGCTTCGTTTAAAGCTGAAAGAAAAAAAGCTAATGAATTTTCAGTAACCATTAGCAAAGAGGGTTGTGAAAGGGAAACAATCAATTTTCATGAAAGAAAATTTAGAGGTTGGGCTTTTGTAGGTACCTTGGTTGGTTTTACAGGAATAGTTTCTGGGGTTCCCCTACCTTGGGGAGTAGCGGTGGATGGTATGACTGGCGCTTGGTGGAAGCCTGATATTAATGAAAAAGGTGTTATGAAACAAGATTACAATCATTATGTATACATAGCTAATTACAAAGGTTGTGTAAATAGTGAAAAGCCTAAGAGAGATAAAAAAGTTGACAATACAATCGTGTCAAAAGCTGAAAAATTGAGAGAATTAAAAAGATTATTAGATGATGGTGTCATCACAGAAAAAGAATTTATAATTGAAAAAAATAAAATATTAAGTCAGTAATAGAACTAATCCTTTTCCTTATAAAAAAAAACAAATAAAATTCTTTTTTCAGAAATACGTTGTGTTATAAGTTCTTTAGCATGTTTTATCGCAATAATTCTAATTAGCTTATAAAAACAGCTTAGATGATAGTATTCTGATTGATTTGTTATGGAGTTCAGTTTATTCAATAATAACATTTAGGTTACATAAGAAAGAAACAGTGGTTGTAGTTTTGTGAACTAAAAATTCAACAAACCTACAAAGTTTTATGAGGTCATATATTTTAGTAATTTTTGTTTTGCTTTTAAGTGTTTCTTGCAAGCAGAATTCGATTGATAAAATTGAAAGTAATAAAGAAGATGGTGAACATCCAAATATCAAAATTGACAGGTATAAAAAGCTCGAAAATTTCGCTTCGGGATCTGGTATGGCGTTTTACAATGATTATTTTTATATAGTAGGTGATGACGACCCGTATTTAGCTAAATTGAATAGCAATGGTGAAATTCTAGAGCGTTTTCAATTGTGGGATACAAGTGATGTTCAAAATGGACGAATCATCAAAAAAGTGAAACCCGATTTTGAAGCTATTAGCTTATTTCCATTCCAAAAAGACACTTTATTGCTCATTTTTGGATCGGGTTCTAAATCGCCAAAAAGAGATGTCATTCTTTCATTTCACCCCCAAAAAAAGCAAATAGATACACTCAACGGAAAAGATTTTTTTACTTGGTTAAAAGCTGAAGCAAATTTATCCAATAAAGAAATTAATTTAGAAGGGGCAACCTACCACAAAGGTAATTTGTACTTGCTTAATCGACACAATAATGAGATGTATAGTCTTCCTGAATCAGGATTGAGCAATTTTATAAAAAATCAATCTACAAAAGACTTAAGCCTTAAAAAATATCACTTTGAACTCCCTGTTTTTAAGAAAGACACAGCTCGATTTTCTGGAGCGAGTATGTTGGCTGAAACCGATGAACTTTTATTTTCTGCAACCATTGAAACTACCAGTAATTGGCAAGATGATGGAAAAATATTAGGTAGTTTCATGGGGAAAATCGATGTATCTAAGCTCGACCAAAAGAAACCTTTCTGCGCTCCAGTTTTTGCTAATGATTCAACACGATTTAAAGGGAAAATAGAAGCCTTACATGGATTTAAACACGAAGACAAGCTAAAAATTTACTTCATCACAGATGATGACGATGGATCAACAGGTTGGGGAGAAGTGGAACTCTAAACCCGATTAGTGGAATTGTATTTCAGATAAAAGTAAACTAATAAAACGACTGATTTTAAAATTGAAAATCATCATTATTCTTTCTTTTAAATAATTATTATTTTATGAAAATTGATTTATTATGAATATCTTTCAAAAATCAATTTCCAATTTAGTAGTTTCTGATAATTGTGCAAATTTTTATATATTTAAAAATATGTATATTGTGCTAAATTAATATATTTATGCTAAATTACTATATATGAAATATTGCCCTCAATGTCAGTCTGATCAAATTGTGAAAAGCGGGATTGTAAATGACCGTCAACGCTACAAGTGCAAGTCTTGCAATTACTATTTTACTGTGAATAAACTGGGTAAAAAAATCGATCAATATTATGTTACCAAAGCACTTCAGCTGTACTTGGAAGGGCTTACTTATCGTGAAATAGAACGCATTATTGGAGTTTCTCATGTAAGTGTAATGAATTGGGTAAAAAAATACAACATCTACCGTATTGAAAATTCTGACTTTCATCCTACCTACAAAATCCTTGGTCAGTCAGAACTTGGAGCCTACTTTGCTAAGCCAGAAAACACCAAAGGAGCAGGAATGATTGTCACTGAACTTGGCGATAAATACATGGTGATTAAATGGGAAAGATTTAGAGAATAACTATATCAGTTAGCAAAAATGTATATTATATTTTAATTAACTATTAAATCTCCTGAAGTTTGAAATAAGTTTTTTGTAAAAAACCACTAGATGTTTTTAAAACTTATTACAAAATGGACGCTAAAATTAAGATACTCGTTTTTTTTCTGTTCGTAGGAACTTTCTACTCTTTTGGACAAGGTTCGCCATATTATAAAGGTGGATTCAAAATTAAATTTGATGATAGAGATGAAAAGTATGTGCGAATTATTACTTGGGCTCAGACACAAGCTAATTATGACGATTCCAGAGAGCCTTCTGAACAAGATGTTGATCCCACAGATGTTTCTTTTCAATTAAGAAGAGCACGACTTTTAGTCTATGGTCAAATTGTAGAAGATTTTCTCATTATGACTCATATTGGAATCAACAGCTTAAACGCCTTCAATATGGAAGCTGTTGGAGCCGATGGAACACCTCAACTTTTTATGCATGATGCATGGGCGCAGTATAATGTTTCTAAAGGTCATGTGGTTGGAGCTGGACTTCACTACTGGAACGGATTATCGAGATTAAACTCGCAAGGAACGCTTAACTTCATGACTCTTGATAATAACCGTGCTTCTTGGTCAACTTTAGGTTTGTCAGATCAATTTGCTCGGCATATCGGAGTTTTTGCAAAGGGAAACATTGGAAAATTACAATACAATGTTTCCATTAATGAAGTCATATCCAATGGTTTAGATGATAGAGAGCTTTCTTCAGAAAGTGCCGTTTACAGAGGGGTAAATCAATTAGGAACGGCCAACGCTGGTAAAACGTATTCTGGCTATTTTGCTTACAACCTACTCAACATGGAATCTAATTTTCTTCCTTATAAAGTAGGTTCTTATCTTGGAACACAAGAAATTCTAAATATTGGTGCTGGATTTTTCCATCACCCAGACGGAGCTGTAATCTTAGATAATCAAGGTGAACTTCAAGGTGAAAATGTCAATCTTTTCGCTCTTGACGTTTTTTATGATGTACCCATTGGTTTAGATGGCTCGTCCATCACCGCTTACGCCAAATACCAGTATAACGATTATGGAACCAATTATCAATTAGGTCCTTATGCCAGCGGTAATATGTTTTATGGGCATGCTGGATATTTACTTCCTGGCAATTTTGAAAATACCAGATTCCAACCTTATGCCTCTTACAACCTGACTACTATTGACGCTATGGAGGATAACAGAACCATTTTAGGAATAGGCGGTAATGCGTATTTAAACGGACATAATTCAAAACTTACTTTAGAATATCAGAGAGAAAATTTTAACGGACAAACTTTTAACCGGGTGAGTCTTCAAGCAATGATTTACCTATAAAAACTCAAAAACAATGAAGAATAAAGACAAAAATGCAGTGGCTTACTGGAAAGAAAACGTCAAGTATCTTTTCATCTTATTAAGCATATGGTTCTTGGTTTCCTATGGAGCTGGAATCTTATTTAAAGATTTTCTCAACCAATTTAGCCTAGGTGGTTTTAAGCTCGGCTTTTGGTTTGCACAACAGGGTTCCATCTACACCTTTGTCGTACTCATATTTGTGTACGTAAGATTGATGAACAAATTAGATAAAAAATACGGATACGACGAATAAAAACAAACAACTATGGATGCTCAATTATTAACATATATTATTGTAGGTGCAACTTTTGCCCTCTATATTGGAATAGCCATCTGGTCTCGTGCTGGATCAACCAAAGATTTTTACGTAGCTGGTGGAGGCGTTGGTCCCATTGCTAACGGAATGGCTACCGCCGCCGATTGGATGTCGGCCGCTTCCTTCATCTCCATGGCAGGAGTAATTGCCTTTATGGGGTATGATGGATCTACTTATTTAATGGGTTGGACTGGAGGATACGTACTCCTAGCTTTGATGCTAGCTCCTTACTTAAGGAAGTTCGGAAAATTTACCGTACCCGATTTTATTGGTGACAGGTATTATTCAAAAACCGCTAGAGGAGTAGCTGTTTTCTGTGCATTAATTGTTTCTTTTACTTATGTAGCTGGACAAATGCGTGGAGTAGGCGTGGTTTTTTCTCGCTTCTTAGAAGTTGAAATTAATACCGGTGTATATATAGGAATGGTCATTGTTTTGTTCTATGCCGTTCTTGGTGGGATGAAAGGAATTACTTACACCCAAGTGGCACAGTATTGTGTTTTGATTTTTGCTTTTATGGTTCCCGCTATTTTTATCTCTATTCAATTAACAGGAAATCCAGTACCCATGTTAGGAATGGGAGATACCTTAGTCAATGAACCTGATGTTTATCTATTGGATAGAATTGATGGATTGAGTGATGAACTTGGTTTTAGTAAATATACTGATGGGTCCAAAAGTATGATTGATGTAATCGCAATTACCCTAGCCTTAATGGTAGGTACAGCTGGTCTTCCTCACGTAATTGTTCGATTTTTTACTGTAAAACGCGTTAAAGATGCTCGTAAATCAGCTGGATTTGCATTGTTGTTTATTGCTATATTATACATTACAGCGCCAGCAGTTTCTGTTTTTTCAAAAGTGAATTTAATTGATACGGTGAGCGAAAAACCCTATGAAGAAATGCCAGAATGGTTTACCAACTGGGAAAGACTAGGCCTAATTGGATGGGTAGATAAAAATGGGGATGGTAAAATTCAGTATTTAGGGCCTGATAAAGACGGTGGCGTTGCTATTGATGGTAAAACTCCTGAATTTGCTGAAGGTGTTGGGCAAAGTGGAGAGCGCATTGTGAGCAATCCTTCTGAGAATCAAAATGAACTTTACGTAGATAACGATATTATGGTTATGGCTAACCCTGAAATAGCCGACTTGCCTAACTGGGTAATTGCGCTTGTGGCAGCGGGTTGTTTAGCCGCCGCTCTTTCAACCGCAGCAGGTTTGCTTTTGGTTATCTCTTCTGCGGTATCTCATGATTTGATTAAAAAAATGATCAAACCCGATATTTCTGAAAAAGGCGAATTAATTGCCGCACGACTTTCAGCTGTTGGAGCTGTTGTAATTGCGGGATATTTTGGAATTAACCCCCCAGGATTTGTCGCCGCCGTAGTTGCGCTTGCATTTGGTTTAGCCGCTGCCTCTTTCTTTCCAGCTATTGTTCTTGGTATTTTTTATAAAAAAATGAACAAAGAAGGAGCTGTAGCAGGAATGTTAACAGGAGTAATACTTATGTTATTTTATATGGCAAAATTCAAATTTGATGCCTTTGGCGGTGGAGGTGAAGCCGACTGGTGGTTTGGTGTTTCTCCGGAAGGTTTTGGCTCTGTAGCCATGGTAGCTAACTTTGTTGTAGCAATTGTAGTTTGTCAGTTTACCAAAGAAACTCCACAAGAGGTTCAAGATATTGTTGAAAATATTAGAATACCAAGTGGTGCTGGTGAAGCAACTGGACATTAATTATAAAAATTATATCTGTAAGGAAGAATATCTATAAATTCTTC
>JAIUMH010000024.1 GCA_022565635.1 Flavobacteriaceae bacterium
CTTTTTGTAAAGTTATTTAAAAAAAAACAAACATAGGAGTTTGTAACTTCGCATCCTATGATACAGCATCAACCAAACTTCCTACAGCATCACAGCATAAGAATCTACAAAAACAAAACTCCAACCGGCGTCTTTGGAAGCCAATTGGAGTTTTTAGTTTTGTGCTTTGAAGCATTGAAATAGTAAGCCTGCTTACATTTTTTGGCAAGCCCCAGCTGATTCACTGCTTAATTCTTCATGATTTTTTTAGAAAGAATTTGATTTCCGTCAATCACTTGTAGAAAGTACATTCCTGTATTTAAGTTTTGTAAGTTTAAACTTTGATTTCCGTTGTATGATTTCTGTTGAAAAACTTGCTTGCCTAAACTATTGTAAATTACCACATCTACTTGATTTAAATGACTTGGTAAAGCAATATGTAGTGATTCTTGAACGGGGTTGGGATAGATGCTAATTCCATCAAAATTTGGATTATCTACACTCATGGTGTCTTCTAGAGCAATGATAAAGAAACCTAAACTTGTAAATTCATTGGTGGTTGTGATTTGCCCCGTAGGGAAACCGTTAATACTAGCTCCTAAATTCACCCAGCTACCTGATTGCTCATGTGCAATTCTTAATCTTTCGCCGTCTGTGGTGTCCATTGATAAATCATCTTCTCCAAAAGTCAGCGTTAATTCAGCTGATTCTAATTCATTTTCAGAAAGTTGACCAAGCTCATAGGATCTTATTTGAGAAACTTCTTCTAAACCATCACCTAAAGTAAATTCTAATGGTTCTCCGTCAATTACTTCTGCAAAGTACCAAGTAGCGACTGGATTAGTCTGACTTAAATTTAGCGTTACTGGTCGGTATGCACCAGCTTTTCCAATAGGGAAGGTGAGCTCCGTTAATTCTGAAGA
The DNA here is from genome assembly GCA_022565635.1 of Flavobacteriaceae bacterium. Taxonomy (GTDB): domain Bacteria; phylum Bacteroidota; class Bacteroidia; order Flavobacteriales; family Flavobacteriaceae; genus Psychroflexus. The sequence continues at coordinate 903 of JAIUMH010000024.1, forward strand.
GAAAAGTCTTACAAAAAACGGCCCTTCCACATAACTTTCTTCGCTGGCTAACAAAACGCCTGAAGGATTTTCAAGATACAAGCCAGCATCCATAGTGGTAAAGATGTTTCCATCAACAAATAAAATAGCACTGCTTACTTGCAAATCTGTATTTAAGGTTAAACCGTTAGTGTTATTGATTTCAATTTCGGATAATTCTAAGTCTGAAGCGTGGTTGGTGAATTCTTGAGGAGTTTCTCCTATAAATTGAATTGAAGCAATTTCGTTGGTAAATGTACCTTCAAAACCTTCTTCTACAATAAAATCTCCTCCAAGTTCAATGGAATTTTCATAAAAGCGGATGCCTCCTTTAACTTGACTTTCTACAATAAAATCGCCTTTTATTTTAAATACATCTGTGCTACCGTCTCTAAATCTGAATTGCCCATCTTCATTGACTGCACGAACAATAATGTTGTTAAAAGTGGCAACAGCATTATCATTGCTTCCTTCTCTTACATTAAAGTTGTTATCATCTCCAGTGCCGTTAATGATTCCTTCTTCAAAATCGGCTAAAATTAAAGTTCCAGTGAAGTTGTAACTACTTTCTTCTCCTGCAAGGTTAACTGAGTTTCCAGCATAAATGGTATTTCCATTGTCATTAAAAACACCGGTGTTGCTAAAATTGAAGGTCAATTGCGAATCGGTTGAAATGTCGCCTTCAAGGTTGAAAGCACCTTGGGTTTTTTCGATATTGATTTCATAAGCTCTAAAAACATTTCCATTGGTGTTGATGCTTTGGTCAAAATCTCCAAGGAAAAAAACTTCATATTCGTCAGCTCCTCTTGAATCAGGCATGTTGACCTGACCTTCAAGATTCATATTTCCTGTGATGTTGATGTTTCCATCTCCATCAAATTCAGGGTCAATGTTATCCAAAGTTAAGTGGTGGTAACTTCCGTAAGGAATAGCGGTGGCATCTCCTGTAAAAATTACACTAGAGCCTTCTGTGGTAGAAATTGAATTAGGAATCAACGCATTTTCTAGCTGAAGAGTTGCTTGATTTTCTACGAGTAAATCAGCCGTTAATTCGGCTTCTACAATAAGAGTGATTTCTTCGTTTTCTTTGCCAAGAATGACTAAAGAATTATCGCCGGCAACCGTCCAATCTGCATCTAATGTAACCGAAGCGGTGTTGGAAATGATGTAAGCCACATCGTCATTAGTAAAATTGCTAGGGGAAGCTCCTCCAATGCCATTTTCATTCGTGCTCCAATTTTCGGTATCGTTTAAATTCCCTGTTCCTGTGTAATAGAATGTGTTGAGGTCTAATTCGTCTCCAAAAGCTTCTAAGTTATCAATAGCAAAACTGGGTCTAGAATTGTTTCCAGAATCGCCAGAAATTTCTCTTTTCACCCATCTTAATTGAATTTCAGCTTGATTTTCTAAAGCTTCAGGAAGGGTAATACTGATGTTTTGAATGGCTTGTCCAGTGGTGCCTTCGGTTTGCACTTGGTCGTTTGGGTTTTGGTAGGCTGTGTTAGGAATGTTGGTAAAATCTCCAGAAGTTCCAATTCGGTATTGCAAGCCCACTTCTTTCACCCAATGATCTGGATCGTCACCGGCCAAGTTTCTAATGGTCATAATATCATAGGTAAAAGTGATGTTTTCATAACCTAAGGTATTTAAAGCTAATGCAATAAAGTTATTACCTCCGGAGGTGCTTCTAAAACCGATTTTCTGGTCAAAGTTATATACCATATTTCCTGTATCATCAGCAGTGGCATTTCCTTCTAAACCTCTGTCTTGTTCAGCGGGAATAAGGAAAAATTCTTCGCTTGGGCCTATGTTGTTAATACGCCATCCTTGAATACCATCTGGCCAAACTTCGCTGGCGTGGTTGAGGTCTTCAAAGTCTTCGGCATAAGGTAAGCTTTGTGGAATGGGGTTGGTTTGTGTGTTTCCTATGAAAAAACTCAGTAGGAAAAATACAAGTAAAGAATGTAGTTTAAGTTTCATTTGAAATATTTTAAAATTTTTTGTAAAAATCGATTTTTTAAGAGACAGTCATTAAAACACAGGGTTAAATTAGTGTTATTAAATGATTAATTTACTCCTCAAATCTAGTTTCAACGATGGATAAAAATCGCGATTCAAAATTTTCTTTTCCTTCCCAGTTTTGGTATTCAGGTTTTACAGCGTCTTCAATAAAAAGTTTTGCATCTTCAAAACTTTGCATGGTATTCAATTGAGAAAGAACCCGATTGTAGTCTTCTACGTTACCATCAAACAATTGACGTGTAAAGGCTAAGCGATCATTTAGTCCAATTTTTATTCCTTTTTTCAACTGGTCGTTTAATGATTTTTTTTCTTGCGAAAATAAATCGGCTGTGGTTTTAGGTTTGGTTGGAGTTTCTTCCTTGTTAGGAGCTTTCTTTTCAGTAGCTTCAGATTTTGGATAAGGTAAGTTGGCCTCATCTTGTTCAACTTCATCAGAAGTAGATGCGTCAGCTTTTGTTTCAAATACAGAGGTATCTTGAGTTTCTTCAGAAGTTTGTTTTTGCGGTTCATCAACTTCATCTGAAGCTTTTTCAAAAAGCGGTAAATCGTCAAAATGCACACCAAAATCTTCTTCTTTATGCTCGGCTTTTTCTTTCTGACGATCTAGCTTATTTTCTTTAGAGGTTTCATTGGTTTCTTTTATTTCTTCAGAAGGAATTTCCTCTTGTAATTCAGTAGGATGAGTCTCCTTAGGCTTATTTTCTTGTGTGTTGTTTTCAACTTTGTCTTTTAGGTTATTAAGGTCTTTTTGAGTTGAATTTGTTTCTTCAATTTCGTCATAATTTTCAAGTAAATCTTCGCTTTCTTTCTTGGCATGTATTTTTTGAGTTGAAGTTTCAGAAGCCTCAACAATAGTTTCGCCTTCTAAGGATTCACTGTTCAATTCTTCTTTTGTGGGTGGCTGAGGAGTTTTTTTCTTTTCTAAAGGCTGATGACTTTCAAATTCTTGATAAAAAGCTTCAATAAAATCTCTTTTTCCAACGCTAGGCTGTGTTCCTTCAAAATGTTTTTCAGCAAAAGATAAAAGGCTTAGTTTTTCGTAAAGTTGCTTGGCTTGTACTTTTAATTCATGAACATTAGATTTGTTTTTCATTTTTAAAATGCTGTGCGCCATGCTCATTAACTCGGCTTCTAATTTTTTCTTCATAACTTTATGACTTACTTTTTTTATAGCTTTTATTTTTTACTAATTTTACTGATTCAAAATTTAAGCAGTATAAATTTAATAAGCGACTAAATTACAAAATGTTTCTCGAAAATACAGTTAATCAAGAAGAGCAATTTGGATGGATAGAGGTAATTTGTGGAAGTATGTTTTCAGGAAAAACAGAAGAACTCATTCGCCGTCTAAAACGCGCCAAGTTTGCTAAACAGAAAGTGGAGATTTTTAAACCTCAGGTAGATACAAGGTATGATGAAGATGATGTAGTATCTCATGATGCTAATCACATTCGTTCAACGCCAGTTCCAGCGGCGGCTAATATTCGGTTATTAGCAGACGGTTGTGATGTAATAGGAATAGATGAAGCTCAATTTTTTGATCAAGAAATAGTGACAGTTTGTAACGATTTGGCTAATCAAGGCATTCGTGTTATAGTAGCGGGATTAGATATGGATTTTAAAGGAAATCCGTTTGGGCCTATGCCTTTTTTAATGGCTACAGCAGAGTATGTTACTAAAGTTCATGCAGTTTGTACCAGAACAGGAAATTTAGCTCAGTTTAGTTTTAGAAAATCTACCAAAGATGATTTAGTGCTTTTAGGCGAAACAGAAGCCTATGAACCTTTAAGCAGAGCGGCTTTTTTTAAAGCTATGCGCAAAGAAAAAATCAAAGATATTCAAGTCAATGACGCAGAAGAAATTCAGTCTGATCTAAGAAAAAATGCCTAAAATCAAAGAAACTCGATTAGAGATAGATCTAGATGCCTTAGCTCATAATTTTCAAATAATTAAAGAGCAAGTTGCGCCTTCTACCCAAATTATGGGTGTGGTAAAAGCCTTTGCCTATGGTACGGACTCTATTGTTATTGGTGAAAAGTTAGTTCAACTTGGTGCTTCTCATCTAGCAGTTGCTTATATTGAAGAAGGAATGCGTTTTAGACGAAGAGGAATTAAGGTTCCTATTTTGGTATTTTATCCACAATTAGAAGACCTTCCCAAATTAATTAAATACAATCTGATTCCAAGTGTATACAATTTCCATTTCTTAGAAACGCTTCAAAAGAGGCTAAAAAGAAGAAAAATCAGCAATTTTCCTATTCATATTAAAATGAATACGGGAATGAATAGACTTGGCTTTGATTTAGAAGACTTATCAAAAATTAAAGACAATTTGCTTAGCCATGAGTGTGTTCAGGTAACTGGTCTATTTTCTCATTTTTCTTCAGCAGGGAGTGAGGAAGAAGATGATTTTACCCGAGAACAAATCAATAAATTTAGTTTAGCAAGAAGCTATTTTAAAGTAGAAATCAGTTCAGATTTCATTGCTCATTTAGCTAATTCAAGTGGAATTTTATCTCATCCAGAAGCAAGCTATGATATGGTTAGAGCAGGAATAGCGCTTTATGGTTATGGAAACAATCCAAAAGAACAAAGCCTTTTAAAGCCGGTAGCAAGTTTAAAAACGGTGATTGCACAACTAAGAAAAATACCCAAAGGAGCAAGTGTAGGTTATGACCGAAAATTTAAAGCCAAACAACCTACCCAAATAGCTACTTTACCTTTGGGTTATGCAGATGGTATATCTAGAATTTATGGTAATGGCAATGCACAAGTAATTATTCGTGGTCAAAAAGCCCCTATTGTAGGTAATGTTTGTATGGATACTTTAATGGTAGATGTAACTGGAATAGAATGCCAAGAAGGCGATGAAGTTGAGGTTTTTGGTCAACAACAATCAGCTTTGGACTTTGATAAAAATAAGCAAAGTATTCCTTATGAATTAATTACCCGGATTTCTAGACGAGTAACACGTGTGTTTTTGAATGAAAATACTTCTCTATAAAGTAAAAAAAATTACTTTTGCATCGTATAATCATCGTTGAAATTTTTTAACTAGGCTTTTAAAAATTTTCTAACCATTTTTAAGTGAACTATACTTTTAATGAAACCATTCAAGTACAAAGAGAATTTAATTTACTACCAAGTTGAAGGAGAAGGAGAGCCTTTGCTATTAATACATGGGTTTCTTGAAAACTCAACAATGTGGAAGGATTTTACTGAAAAATGGAAGAAAAGTAAACTGGTGATTTCCTTAGATTTACCTGGTCATGGAAACACTCCTCCTCAGGCTTACTTGCATAGCATGGATTTGTATGCGCAAATTTGCATAGCTTTACTTCTTCATTTAGGCGTAGAAAAAGCAAATGTAGTGGGTCATTCTATGGGGGGCTATGTAGGAATGGAATTACTCCACCAAAACCCCAAATTGATTGAGCAATTAGTTTTACTCAATTCAACCGCTTTGCCTGATTCAGAAGCAAGAAAAACTGAACGTAGTAGAGCCATCCAGGCCATTCAAAAATATCCAGATGCCTTTGTTCAAATGGCTGTTAAAAATTTGTTTTTGATGGAAGATCAAGAGCGCCTTGAAATAGCAATTAATCACGCCATTACAGAAGCCAAAAAATGTAGTCAACAAGGAATAATTGCTACCTTAGAAGGTTTAAAATCCAGAAAAAACCATACAGCAACTTTAGCTAATACAAAAGTATCTACCACTTTAGTTGCTGGCAAAAAAGACCAAGTGGTTGCTTTTGAAGCCACTAAACAATTAGCTAAAGAAACAAAAACTAGATTGGTAAGTTTACCAGGCGGACATATGAGCCATTTGGAATTTCCAGAAACTACATTTCAAGTAATTAGTAACTTAATTCAAAACCAATGAACAAAATAGGGTTTTTTATTTTGGTTTTTTGTTTGGGGCAATTTAGTTTTTCTCAAGAAAAAAAATATTCTCATACCTTAGGGATAGATTACACCTACGGACATATAATGCTACATAGACCAAACATAGCTCATTTGTTGCAAGGCCCAACCAACGGGTTTTTGATTTCTTGGGAGCAACAAACCTATGGATTCCAGGAATGGGAGCAACGTTACAATTACCCCTCTTACGGGGCGTCCTTCTTTTATCAAAACATGGGGAATTCTACCTTGGGTGATGCCTACAGTATTCAAGCTGATTATCGTTTTTATTTTTGGCAACGTAGGTTAAGTTTGCGCGTAGGAAGCGGCATTGCGTATATGACCAATCCTTTTGATATAAATGATAATCCAAAAAATACCGTTTATGGATCCACTCTATTAGGAAGTTTTTTGTTTGGTTTTAACTATGAAAAACGGAACTTATGGGATACGCCTGTAGGTGTTAGATTGGGAGGTTTTTTAATGCACTATTCCAATGGAAGAACACGTTCTCCTAACACCAGTACCAATAACTACGGAATTCAATTAGGGCTTACTTATGATCTTAATCATGAAAATCAACCCGAATTTCAAAAGAAAGAATATGCAGAAAAATTTACTGAACCCGTGCAATTTAATTTTCAATTTTCTAGTGGAATGAACGATGCGGGTATTATTGGTGAAAGCAATCGACCTTTTGTAGTTTTAACGGGGTATGCAGATAAGCGTTTAAATGCAAAATCGGCTGTGCAATTAGGTGTTGAGGGTTTTTTTACTTCATCTATTAGGCATTATATTCGCCATCAGCAATCTCTTTTTCCAAACAATGAAAAAGTTCAATCTTACAATGATTGGCGTAGAGTAGGTCTTTTTGTAGGTCATGAATTATTTGCTGGAAAGCTAAGCTTAATTACACAAGCAGGATATTACGTTTATTACCCGATAGACTATTTGAAGCCGTACTACACAAGAGTAGGTTTAAAACGTTATTTCAATGATCAGATTTACGTTTCGGTAATGTTGAAAACCCACATGGCAAGAGCTGAAGCTATGGAGTACGGGGTTGGTATAAGATTTTAAGTAATGAAGATGAAAAAATATACAAACATATTCGGATTAATTTTTATATTATTGGTGCTATTTTCTTGCAGTGAATTTACAGACTGTTTTTCTGGCGATAGAGCTCAAGAAACAAGGTTGTATGAAGTTGATTTTTATGATAAACTTGTTTTGAGACAAAACATAAGCTTAGAAATAATACAAAGTGACGAGGAGTTTGTTGAAATTACCACAGGAAGTAGAAGAATAGATGATGTAAAGGTAAGTGTTCAAGACTCAACTTTAACCTTAGAAGCAGAAGGGCTTTGTAGTGCTGGCTTTTCAGAAGCTCCTATAAGAGCCGTTATATCAACTTCACAACTTAGAGAAATTAGGAATTCTTCTCAGTTTGCAGTTACCTCTAAAGATGTGCTTACTTACCCAAGATTGGCGTTGTTGTCTAATCGTGATTTTAAAAGCAATACCATTAATGTAGGTGATTTTGATTTGGAAGTAGATAATCTTTCAGTTTGGGTAAGTACAACAGGGGCTTCAATTTTTAATTTGAAAGGGAAAACCAAAAAATTTAGTTTTGGAAATTATACTGCTTTAGGTAAAATAAATGCCCATCAATTGGAGGCCGACACCGTTAGAGCAGATCACAGAGGCTTTTCTGATGCACATGTTTCTCCCAAATTTATGATGAGGGGAGAAATAGTTTCAACAGGAAATATTATCTTGCACAGAATTCCTGATAGCATAGATGTTTTAGAAACCTATACAGGACAACTTATTGTCAGTGAAGAGGCCTTAGAATAAACAAAAATAAAGTAAATGCAGAAAAAAGAATTTTCAATTCAAGGGAAACACCAAAAACCCATTTTACTAGATGTTGTTTTTAAAGAAACCCATAAACCACTTCCGGTAGTTGTTTTTTGCCATGGGTATAAAGGGTTTAAAGATTGGGGAGCTTGGCATTTAATTGCCGAAGAATTTGCTGAAGCTGGATTTTTCTTTTTAAAATTCAATTTTTCTCATAATGGAGGAACTCCTGAACAACCCATAGATTTTCCAGATTTAGAAGCCTTTGGAAATGATAATTACTCTAAGCAAATGGACGACTTAGGAAGTGTAATTGATTGGTTGACTACTAAAAATGAATTTTCGAATTTTATTTTAGCTGAAGACTTGAATTTAATTGGTCATAGCAGAGGAGGAGGAATAGCACTGTTAAAAACCAAAGAAGACCATAGGATTAAGAAGTTAATTACTTGGGCGGGTGTTTCCAATTTTCAATATCGTTTCCCTAAAGGAAAAGCCCTTGAAGAATGGAAAGAAAAAGGCGTCTATTATGTGAAAAATGGTAGAACCAAGGAAAATATGCCTCATTTTTATCAGTTTTACGAAGATTATTTAGCCAATAAAAATCGATTTGATTTTAAAGAGGCGCTCAAAGAATTAAAAATACCATATTTATTTATTCACGGAACCGCGGATGAGGCCGTAAAAAACAGAGAAGCCGAATTTTTGTTTGACCAATCAAAAGGAGCTAAAATGAAATGGATTGCAGGAGCTAATCATGTTTTTTCTATGAAACATCCTTGGGAAAAATCCAATTTACCATTAGAGGCTAGCGAGTTGGTTAAGGCAAGTGTTGATTTTTTAAATGAAAAAAGCTAATTCAGAAATTGAATTAGCTTTTAAAATTAAAATAAGTTAAGAGATTTAAATTATATTTCCTCTGTATTCTATAGTACCACCCCAAAAGGCATCTTCTAAGGTAACAAAGATGCGGTTACCACTCGTCCTGATTTGAGCATTCTCAGAATCACCATCAATGATTAGTAGGAACTCTCCATCTCCTAAATCTTCCCATGTTCCTTGAAGTTCTCCGTCAATAAAGCAATCCTCATTGTCATCAAAGTCAAATTCAACTTCAAAATCCGTTAGATTAAGACTACCATCCGCACCAAATGTGGCTATTGGTGTAGGGTTACATGTGGAGGTAGAAATCGTTTCTTCAACAGTACCAAAATCTTCAAAATCAAATTTTGAGTGTACTTCGTAAATTTCCCAAGAGCCAACTACAGAATCACCACTTGCAGGTCCTGTGTTATCATCATCACTTGAACAACTAGTTATAGCTGTAGATAAAGCTAACATAAATAAAAATAAAACTTTTTTCATAATGTATAATTTTAAAATTATTCAAAGATGCTGAAAAAGAATGTTTTAGGTTTGTCAAAATGTATAACTGGACGGTTTTACTTGATAATTGGTTTAATTTTCATGAAAAAGTGATTTTAGATTTTTAATTCCATACCCGGTTGAAGTCTAACGGATTTTAAATTATTATTTCTTTTAATTTCATCAATATTAACCTCTGGAAATTGTTGAGCTATCTTCCACAGTGAATCTCCTTCTTGAACAACATAAATTTCAAAAGATTCTCTCTCCGCTTGTTGGCTGTTCTTTTTTTCTTTAGTTGAAACCGATGATGAGGTATTTAAAGCCTCTGGTGAACGGGGATAGATAATTAACTTTTGGCCAATTTTTAATCGATCAGAACTCAATTTATTCCATCGTTTAATATCGCTTATCCTTACCTTATGTTTTTCAGCAATTCTACCTAAAAAATCGCCTGATTGTACTCGGTAGGTGATGGCTTCATTCATCTTTTTGTTTTCTGGAAGAGCTTCATCTGCACTTTCTACTTTGTATTGCGTGAAACCGTAAATCTCTTCCTCGTTGGCTACAAATAATTGGGCTTTTTGATAGGGAAGAGTGAGGTAATGCTTTTTGTTTTCTTCAAAGGGTATAATACCTAATTTGTAGGCTGGATTTAGGTTTTTGAGAAAATCCTCATCAAGTTCTAAAACTTCTGCAACGTGGTCAAGCTTAATTAAGTCCTTTACATGAATAGTATCTGTGTGTAGGGTGTTGATCACGTCTTTTTGAACAGGTAAACCATGTTCTTCAGCATATTCAAAAATGTACATGATGGCCAAGAATGAAGGCACATACCTAGCGGTTTCTCTAGGAAGAAATCTCCTAATCTCCCAATAATCTGTATTTCCACCACTTCTTCTAATGGCTTTATTTACATTTCCAGGGCCAGAATTGTAGGCTGCAAGAGCTAAATTCCAATCTTCAAACATAGCGTATAATAGATTCAGGTATTGTGCTGCGGCTTCAGTAGATTTAATGGGGTCCATGCGTTCATCCACATAACTACTCACTTCCAAATCATACATCAAGCCTGTTCTGTACATGAACTGCCATAAGCCCGTAGCACCTACAGGCGATTTTGCTCTAGGATTTAGCGCCGATTCTACTACAGCTAAATACTTCATTTCTAATGGAATACCATGCTTGTCAAAAGTTTCTTCAAAATGAGGAAAATAAAATTTACTCAATTCATATAGTTGGTGAGTGAATTTAGGATTTCTATTCAAATAAAGTTGAATCACTTTCTCTAAACTTGGCGTATAATGAACCTCAAAGGGTGTTTTTTGGTTAAGTTGAACCAAGCGTTGTTTTAATACATCCGTATCTAATTGATTGAGAATAGTGAGTTCCTCTAAATGATCAGTGCGCAAATCCATCATTTCAACATATATATTTTGATTTCCAATTTTAGCTTGCCACAGAGAATCAATACTTCGTGTTTTTTGATAATCGATAAGTATAAGTTGTAATGAATCTGTTAACTTTTCATTCAAATGAAGAGGCGTTAATGATTTGGTATCCTTGTTTTGAGCACTAGTCAAAGCAATAGCAAAAAATAGAAGTAGAGCAACTTTAAGCTTCATAAGTTAAGATTTCTTCAAGAATTGTTGACTTGCAATTATATGATTTAAATCAGCTTCTTGAAATTTTCTTGGGTTAATCTTTTCAGAAAAAAAGAGAATAACTAAGTATTTCATTTAGGAAGTTTTAATTTTGCCGAAAATTTCAGAAAAAATGAATTCGTTTCAATTAAAGATAAAAGATAAAATTCAATTAACACCCAAAGCCGTACAACTGGTTTTTGATGTGCCTGATGCTTTACAAAACGCTTTTCAGTTTCAAGCTGGTCAATACCTAAGCTTGCAAGTTAAAGTCAATGGAGAGAAAGTAAGAAGGTCTTATTCTATATGTTCTTCGCCTAAAGAAGAATTGGCAGTAGCAATAAAAGCAATTGACCATGGAGTTTTTTCAAATTATGCAAACACTATGCTTAAAGTAGGTGATGAAGTTGAAGTTTTTACTCCTGAAGGAAACTTTTTAATAGACCATACTGCCACAAAAAACCATATAGCCTTTGTGGCGGGAAGCGGAATTACTCCTTTAATGTCTATGATTAAGACTTTTTTGGCCAGGGCTAACCCAGGTAAATTTGTTTTAGTGTATAGTAATAGAACTAAAGCGGAGGCCATGTTTCTAGATGAATTACAACAGCTGCAGTTGGATTATAAAGACCGTTTTTACTTAGAGTTGGTGTACACGCAAGAGCAAAATGAAGGCGCAAAATTTGGAAGAATAGAACGCCCGTTGCTGAATTATTACGTAAGCAATAAATACGCTAATTTACAGTTTGATGATTATTATTTGTGTGGGCCAGAGAAAATGATTGAAAATTTAACCTCTGTTTTGAAAGAGAATGGAGTGGAAGAAAGCCGTATAAAATTTGAGTTGTTCTTTTCTGAAAAAGAAGGAGAAATAACTGAAAATATAGAAGGGCAAACACAAATTAAAGTGATTGTTGATGATGAAGAATTTGCGTTTAGCATGCCTCAAGAAGACCGAATTTTAGATGCTGCTTTAGCCCAGGATATTGATGCACCTTACTCTTGCCAAGGTGGAATTTGTAGCAGCTGTGTTGCTAAAGTAAAAGAAGGAAAGGCCAGCATGGTAAAAAACCAAATCCTAACCGATGATGAGGTAGAAGAAGGATTGATTTTAACTTGCCAGGCGCATCCTACTTCCTCTAAAATAGTGATTGATTACGATGATGTTTAACGCTTATTTGAACTCATTATAAACTGAATTATTTATACAAAACCTGCAAAGTAGCTGTTAAATAAGCTTATTTTTGTAGTTGGTTTTGACGCTAAAAAACATGTCTAAAAAAAATAAAAATCACCAAAAAAAACCGCGTTGGAAATTACTACATCAGTACTATTCATACACCGGTTTTTATAGTTTTATAGGAAGAAGCCTTATGAAGGCTACCGTGCCAATTTTACTATTTGTAGGAATAATTTTAGGGATTCATTTTTTTGTGATTGATGTGAATGACATTTTAATTTACATTACAGATAACTTTCCGCCCATTGGTGTTTTTAGCGTGTTTTTTGCCTCCGAATCTATCTTAGGACTTATCCCTCCAGAAATTTTTATAGCTTGGTCGGGTAAATCAGATTATCCATGGGTATTCTTAAGTGTGCTTGCTTTTTTATCCTACTTAGGTGGCGTGATTTCTTATTTTGTAGGAAGAGGAGTGGCTAGTATTCCTACCGTTTTTGTCTTTTTAGAAATTAAGATGGCAAAGCACATTAAAAATATGCGTAAATGGGGAGGTTTGCTGATTATTGCCGGTGCTATGTTGCCATTACCCTTTGCTATTTCCAGTATAGCTGCGGGAATCATCAAATTCCCTTTTGGTAGTTTTCTTTTATTTGGTTTGTTGCGCCTGTTGCGTTTTGCTATTTATGGACTAATTATTTTTGGGGCAGTTGGTTAATACTCTCATTATAAGTTTGATGTCTTATTTTAAAGAATTTGTTTGAATTTACAATAATTTCATATAAAATTGCCTAAATAAGTTTGTTAAAACCATTTGCTGTTTTATCTTTGCAGGATATATTAATTAAAATTATCGACTATGAAAAGAGGTGTTACTACTTTTTTAATGATGCTTATAGCTTCATCTTCATTGATTGCTCAAGAAGATTTTAATCGCTGGGCAATAGACTTTGGTGCAGGTGTAAACAAAGCTACCGAGCCCTACGGAGTAGGTTTTGATCAAAACCAATTGTCAGACTTAACTTTTGAGTTGGGTGCTAGATATATGTTCAATGATAAATTCGGTTTAAGAGCTGAAGTTGGATATAGTGAAATTCAACCAAGTTCAAATAGCCTAGATTTTGATTCTAGCTTTTTGAGATTAGGTGTTTCTGGTGTTGCTAACCTTGGAGCTGTATTAGGTTTTAGAGACTGGACAAATCGTTTCAATCTTTTAGCGCATGCAGGTCTTCAATATGGAAGATTAGACACTGATTTCAATAGCAGTACAGATCAAAAAATTGGTGTGAGTGGCGGTTTAACTCCACAAATTAGATTGTCAAATTCAATTGCTTTGAATTTGAATCTTACTGCATTCGCATTTGAGTCTGCTGATTTAACATGGGATGGTACAGCCGATGCTACGCAGCGCGGCTTTGATAGCTTTATGTATACGGCTACAATTGGTGCTTCATTCTACTTAGGTAACAGCGATAATCCATCTGCTGATTGGGTAGATGCTTCTGATAAAAAGCAATTACAAGATGAAATTGATGAATTAGAAGATCGTCTGGCTTCATTGGAATCTGATCTTCAGGATGATGATAGAGATGGAGTTCCAAATTATTTAGATGAAGAGCCTAATACGCCATCAGGTGTACGTGTTGATCCTAAAGGTAGAGCATTAGATTCAAACGGAAATGGTATCCCTGATGATATGGAAGAAGGGTTAAGAACTAAATTTGTTACTGCTCAGCAAGCTGAAGAAGAAGGTATGCTTGGAGGTTCAGGTCAAGCAGGAAGATTGGCAAAACAATTATTAAATGAAGGTTTTGTAAATGTTTATTTCCAATTTGATTCAGCTCAACCAGAAACTTATTCATTTGATGCTATTAATTACATGGTTAGATATATGAATGCAAACCCTGATTCAACTGCAGAGTTAATTGGGTTTACAGATCAACTTGGTAATGAAGAATATAACCAATCTTTATCTGAGAAAAGAGCGAAAAGAGTTTACGATATTCTTGTTGCATCAGGTATTAGTGAGGATAGACTTGAGTATAGAGGTGGCGGAATTGATGAATCAGCTGACAAAGATTCAAGAGAGGCTAGAACTATAGTTAGAAGAGTTACTTTTATGATTAAGTAATCATTCTTAATATGAAAAAAAAAGCTGGACTTAGTTCCAGCTTTTTTTTTGTTTAATTTTTTATAAATTCAATATAAAGTTCTATATTTAGCCAAAATTAAAAATACTTTAAAGATGAGAATAGTTACAACAATTTTGTTTGGTTTGGTTTTAATGTTGGGTATAAACACAGCAGAAGCACAAACAAATCCGCAGGAAGATCTTCAAAATGAAGCGAAGAAAAAGGCAATGAAAGTGAGTGAGAAACTTAACTTAGATGAAGAAGATGCTATGTTTGTTTTTAGATATGTTTACAACGAAAACATGCAAAAACAAAAATTAGATCAACTAGAGCCAGGGTCTGAGGAATATCAAAATTATAAAGCTCAAATTGAAGAAGAATTGAGAATGAATTTAGCTAATCAATTTGGTGAAGATAGCGTTGAAAAAATACTAGAAGTATACAATAGCTTGAAATAGTATTATTTCTAATTCAAATAAAAAAAGTCTCCAATTTGGAGACTTTTTTTTATTTGAACTAAATATAAATAAATATTATATGATTATTTAATATTTATATGTTAATCGGATTTGAGTTTTCAATAGACTAACCTATCTTTGTATTTAATTTAGACTAAATCAAAATGATATGATCAAAGTTAGTGAACATGCTAAATTGAAAATTGCATCCTTGATGCAAGAAGAAGGCTTTGACCCTGCCAACGATTATGTGAGAGTTGGGGTTAAAAGTGGTGGCTGTTCAGGACTTTCTTACGAATTAAATTTCGATAAAACCAATAATGAAATGGATAAAGTTTTTGAAGATAACGGTGTAAAAATTGTTGTTAATAAAAGCAGTTTCTTGTATTTAGTGGGTACTGTATTGGAATATTCTGGAGGACTGAACGGTAAGGGCTTTGTGTTTAATAACCCTAATGCACAAAGAACCTGTGGTTGTGGAGAAAGTTTTTCACTTTAATCTTTTAAATTTTAAACAATGGCTTATACAGAACAAGAGTTAGAAAAAGACCTTAAAAATAAAGAATACGAATACGGATTTTACACTGACATAGAATCGGATACATTTCCTGTTGGTCTTAATGAGGATGTGGTTAGAGCAATTTCTAAGAAAAAAGAAGAACCTGAATGGATGACCAATTGGCGTCTAGAAGCCTTTAGGGCTTGGAAGCAAATGGAAGAGCCTAATTGGGCTAATGTGCATTATGAAAAACCCGATTACCAAAATATTTCTTACTATTCAGCTCCCAATAAAAAGCCGAAATACGAAAGTTTAGACGAGGTTGACCCTGAGTTGTTAGATACCTTCAAAAAATTAGGAATTTCTTTAGATGAGCAAAAAAAACTTGCTGGTGTTGCTGTTGATGTGGTAATGGATTCTGTGTCTGTGGCTACCACCTTTAAAAAAACATTAGCTGAAAAAGGAATTATTTTTTGTTCCATTTCTGAGGCTATTCAAGAACATCCAGAACTAGTTAAAAAATATATAGGTTCTGTTGTTCCTATTAAAGACAACTTTTTTGCGGCTTTAAATTCGGCTGTATTTAGTGATGGTTCTTTCTGTTATATTCCTAAAGGGGTGAGATGCCCTATGGAATTATCTACTTATTTTAGAATTAACCAAGCGGGTACGGGTCAATTTGAACGCACCTTGGTTGTAGCAGAGGACTCTAGCTATGTGAGTTACTTAGAAGGATGTACTGCGCCCATGCGTGATGAGAATCAATTGCACGCAGCAGTTGTTGAATTGGTTGCTTTAGACAATGCAGAGATTAAATATTCTACTGTTCAAAATTGGTTTCCTGGCTCTAAAGACGGTAAGGGAGGAGTGTTTAACTTTGTAACTAAAAGAGGGCTTTGTGAGAAAAATGCAAAAATTAGTTGGACTCAAGTAGAAACGGGTTCTGCTGTTACTTGGAAATATCCTTCATGCATTTTAAAAGGAGATAATTCAGTAGGAGAATTTTACTCTATTGCATTAACTAATAATTTTCAGCAAGCAGATACGGGTACCAAAATGATTCACCTAGGAAAAAATACAAAGAGTACAATTATTTCTAAGGGGATTTCTGCAGGAAAATCACAAAACTCTTATCGCGGTTTGGTGCAAATTAATAGTAGAGCAGAAAACGCAAGAAATTTTTCGCAGTGTGATTCTTTATTAATGGGAAATAAATGTGGTGCACACACGTTTCCTTATATAGAAGCCAAAAATAAAACTGCTCAGATAGAACACGAGGCTACTACTAGTAAAATTGGAGAAGACCAAATATTTTACTGTAATCAGCGCGGGATTGATGAGGAAAAAGCAATTGCATTAATTGTAAATGGTTTCAGTAAAGAAGTGTTAAATAAACTTCCTATGGAGTTTGCCGTTGAAGCGCAAAAATTATTAGAAATTTCACTAGAAGGATCTGTAGGATAATTCATGAATAAATCACATTCAACCTATGAAAATTAAAGTTTTAAGCCTGTTTGTCGTTTTGCTATTAGTTGCTTGTAAAAACGAAAATAATTCTGAAAGTAAACCTGAAAACCTGAAGCCAAGTCTTGAGGAAAATGTTGTGAAAAAAACTGTAGATAGAACGCTAAAAGGTGAGTTTATCTATTCTAATGGAGCGGCTGTTTTGAAGGGTAGAAGTGCTATTTATGGTATTGTTTTAGATGAGCAAGGTTTAGCTTTAAAAGAAGCTGTGGATGAAGTGAAAAATGATGAATATGACATGATTCCTGTTTTAATACAAGGAAAGATTATTAAAAACCCAGATGATGGTTGGGAGCATTTGGTAGAAGTTACAAAAATTATTAAAATTGATGAACCACAACCCAACGAAAATATAATTATAGAATCTGCAAATTAAGCTAAAAATTATGTTACAAGTAAAGAATTTACATGCCTCAGTTGAAGGCGAAGAGATATTAAAAGGAATTAATCTTGAAATTAAGCCTGGTGAAGTACACGCTATAATGGGACCTAACGGTTCTGGAAAAAGTACATTGGCTTCAGTAATTGCCGGTAATGAAGATTATGAAGTGACAGAAGGAGATATTATTTTTGAAAAGGCTAATATTTCTGAATTGTCTGCCGATGAAAGAGCGCATAAAGGAATTTTTCTTTCATTTCAATACCCTGTTGAAATTCCTGGCGTTTCTGTGACAAACTTCATCAAAACTTCAATCAACCAAATTAGAAAGGCGCGTGGGCAAAAAGATATGCCCGCCAATGAAATGTTGAAGAAAATTAGAGAGAAGGCGGCATTGCTTGAAATGGACAGAAAGTTTTTGTCTAGATCGCTTAATGAAGGGTTTTCTGGAGGAGAAAAGAAAAGAAATGAAATATTTCAAATGGCCATGCTTGAACCTAAACTAGCAGTTCTTGATGAAACTGATTCTGGACTTGATATTGATGCGCTTCGCGTTGTATCTAATGGTGTAAATAAGCTCAAAAATAGTGAAAACGCTACTTTGGTTATTACGCATTACCAGCGTTTACTTGATTACATTGTACCTGATGTAGTTCATGTTTTAATTGATGGAAGAATTGTTAAAACTGGCGATAAAGACTTAGCTAAGGTCTTAGAAGAAAAAGGTTACGATTGGATCAAAGAAGAATTAGCCCAACAAGCTTAAAAAACATAAGTTATGGACTTAAAAGAAAAACTAGTATCGTCTTTTTTTGCTTTTGAAGAGCAAATTGATTTAGAAAACGACGTACACGTACTAAGAAATAAAGCAATAGAGTTTTTTGAGTTAAACGGTTTTCCAACCAAAAAGGATGAAGCCTGGAAATACACCTCATTAAAAAGTTTATTGAAACATGACTATAGTATCTTCCCTAAGAAAGAGGAGGCTATAGATTATAAGGATATCAGAAAATATTGTTTGCATGAAATTGATACCTATCAGATCGTATTTGTAGATGGAATATATGCTTCTCATTTATCATCAACCACGCATGATAAATTTGATGCTTGTTTGATGTCTTCGGCTTTAAATAATCCAAAATATGAGGCTATTATCAAACAATATTTCAATAAAATCACTCCTGAAGAAAGCCTGGTGTCATTAAATACCGCTTTTTCAAAAGAAGGGGCTTTTATTCGAGTTCCAAAATCTGTTATTGCAGAAAAGCCTGTTGAAATACTGCATTTTTCAACGGGTAATGAAGCGGCTTTAATGCTTCAACCAAGAAACTTGATAGTTGCTGAAGAAAATTCGCATCTTCAAGTTATAGAGCGTCATCAATCCTTAAATAATAACCCTGTTTTAACAAATTCTGTAACAGAAATTTTTGTTGAAAAAAGAGCACAAGTAGATTATTATAAGGTTCAAAATGATAAAGTTGCAGCTTCGTTAATTGATAATACTTATGTTGAACAACATGACGATAGCATTTGTTCTGTACATACCTTTTCTTTAGGAGGTAAACTAACTCGAAACAACCTCAATTTTTATCAAAAAGGGCAACATATTAACTCCATTTTAAACGGAGTTACTATACTTGAAGATAAACAACATGTTGATCACAACACCTTAGTTCACCATCAGCAACCTAATTGCGAAAGCCACCAAGATTACAAAGGTATTTTTTCTGATAAGTCGGTGGGGGTTTTTAATGGAAAGGTTTTGGTAGATAAGATTGCTCAGAAAACAGATGCTTTTCAAAGTAATAATAACATTTTACTAGATGATCAATCAAGTATCAATTCTAAGCCACAGCTAGAAATTTTTGCAGATGATGTAAAATGTAGCCATGGTTGTACTATTGGACAACTAGATAACGAAGCGCTTTATTATTTAAAAACACGTGGTATTCCTGAAAAAGAAGCCAAAGCACTGATGATGTTTGCTTTTGCTAATAACGTATTAGATGGAGTTAAGCTACCTGCAATTAAAAAGCGAATCACACAACAAATTGCCAACAAACTAGGTGTAGAACTAGGTTTTGAACTTTAAATCTGAATTTTTATGGCTAATGCCACTTTTGATATTGAAAAAGTAAGAAAAGACTTTCCCATTTTACAGCGAAAAGTAAATGGGAAAGACTTGGTTTATTTTGACAACGCCGCCACTTCGCAAACGCCTAAACAGGTTATTGATAGTATTGTAGATTATTATGAAAATTACAATGCCAATATACACAGGGGAGTTCATTCACTTTCTCAGGAGGCAACAGATGCTTATGAGCAGGCTAGAATAAAGATACAGAAACATTTCAATGCTCAAAAGCCACACGAAATCATATTCACTTCGGGTACTACTCATGCAATTAACTTAGTAGCTAATTCTTACGGAAGTTTTTTGAAGCCTGGAGATGAAGTGTTAGTTTCAGCTTTAGAACATCATTCCAACATCGTTCCATGGCAAATGATGTGTGAAAAGACTGGCGCCCAGATGAAAGTGATTCCAATGTTAAACAACGGTCAGTTGGATATGAATTTCTTTCATAAAGAAGTTAGCTCTAAGACAAAAATGGTCTTTGTAAACCATGTTTCAAATGCACTTGGCACCATTAACCCTATTGAAGAAATTATAGCCACTGCTCACGCACATGGAGCCAAAGTTTTGGTTGACGGCGCTCAATCGGCACCACATATTCAAGCTGATGTTCAGGAATTAGACGTTGATTTTTATACGGTATCAGCGCATAAAATCTGTGGACCAACAGGTGTAGGTATTTTGTACGGAAAAGAAGAATTGCTTGAACAAATGCCTCCTTATCAGGGAGGTGGAGAAATGATTGCTGAAGTGAGTTTTGAAAAAACTACTTATGCAGGTTTACCACACAAATTTGAAGCTGGAACACCAAATATTGCTGGAGGTATAGCCTTTGGAGTAGCTTTAGATTACATGCATAGCATTGGTTTTAATGTGATTAATGCATACGAAAATGAACTGCTGACTTATGCCACAGAACGAATTAAAGAGGTAAATGGAGTAATTATTTACGGTCCAGAAAACCCCAAAGATAAAACAGCTGTCCTCTCTTTTAATGTGGAGGGCTTGCATGCTTATGATATAGGCACTATCTTAGACCAAATGGGTATTGCCCTAAGAACTGGTCATCACTGTGCTCAACCTATAATGGATTATTATCAAATTCCAGGTACAGCGAGAGCTTCTTTCTCATTTTATAATACAAAAAAAGAAATTGATAGCTTTATTGAAGCGCTGAAAAAAGCGGTTTCAATGCTGTCTTAAAATTTGAATAATGAAGAAAAACATAATAATTATAGTTGGTATTTTGATGGTGAGTTTGTTCTATCAATGTAAATCAGCTAAAGAAAAGAAGGCGTTTAGCCAAGATTTAAATTCAGGAGAATTCAGTGTTGAAAGTTTGAATGGTAATGATGTTCAAAATCATGAGCTAACTTTTCTAATTGACGCTGAACAGAACCGAATAAGTGGTCAATCTTCTTGCAATGGCTACGGTGTTTCTTATGAATTAGAGGAAGGCGTGCTAGAATTGGGTTTTGTTATTGCAACTAAAATGTATTGTGATGGTAAAATGGAGTTAGAAAGTGAATTTATGTCGGCAGTGGGTAGAATCCATAAATTTAAATACCAAGATCACCAAGATGTTCTTGTGTTTTTTGATGATGAAGGAAAAAAAATAATTGAACTCAGAAAACAATAATAAAATGAGTAAAATTGAAGAAAAACAAGAAGAGATTGTTGACGAGTTTTCTATGTTTGAAGACTGGATGCAACGCTACGAATACATGATTGAGTTAGGGAAAACCCTACCTCAAATAGATGAACAACATAAAACCGATGAAAATATTATTAAAGGTTGCCAAAGCAGGGTATGGTTGCATGCTGATTTAGAGGGGGACAAAATTAAGTTTTCAGCAGATAGTGATGCTATTATTACCAAAGGAATAATTGCAATTTTAATACGTGTTTTTTCAGAACAAACACCTAAAGATATTTTAGAAGCTGACTTAAAATTTATTGATGAAATCGGTTTAAAAGACCATTTATCACCCACTAGGGCAAATGGTCTAGTGAGCATGATTAAACAACTTAAAAACTATGCTTTAGCATACCAAGCAAAATTAAACTAATATGGCAGAACAAGTAAATACTGAAGAATTAGGCGACAAAATTGTACGTGTTTTAAAGACTATTTATGATCCAGAAATCCCTGTTGATATTTATGAATTGGGTTTGATTTATGATGTTTTTGTCAATGAAGATAATGAGGTCAAAATAGTTATGACATTAACTTCGCCCAATTGCCCAGTGGCTGAGTCTTTACCACAAGAAGTAAAAGAGAAAGTTAAGTCGCTAGACATGCTTAAAGATGTGGAAGTTGAAATGACTTTTGACCCACCATGGACCAAAGACAACATGAGTGAAGAAGCAAAATTAGAATTAGGTATGCTTTAATCTATAAACAATGGCTGAAATTGTAAATCGTGTTGCTAATAGCAAATTAAAAACTTTTGATCTTGAAGATCTTTATCCTTCAGGAGAGCGGGTGCAAATTGATATTAGTCGATGGCTTTTTCAAGGTTTCATTTTAAAAGAAAAAGATTTCAGGAAACAACTTAAAGAACATAATTGGTCTGCCTACAAAGATGCTTATGTAGCTTTACACTGCTCTACCGATGCTATTTTACCTGCCTACACCTACTTATTAGTGAATGCTTATTTAGCTAATGTAGCAAAAAAAGTAGTACAAGGTAATTTGGATAATTTGGAATTGGTCTTATTCACAGAGACCATTCAGCAGTTAGATTTAGATGAATATGAAAACGCTCCCGTAATAATTAAAGGTTGTGCCAATAAACCCATTCCAGAATCTGCCTATTTATTGCTTTTTCAGAAGTTAGAAAAAGTAGCTAAATCAATTATGTTTGGTGAGGCCTGCTCGTCGGTTCCAATCTACAAAAAAAAGAAATAAATTTCATATTTTTGCGCTTTTAAAAAAGTTTAAAATTATGAAAAAGAGATTACTTGCATTGGCAATGCTATTTATTTCTACTTTAGCATTTGCTCAACAAGAAGATGAATCTACAAACGATGAAGCTTCTGAAACTGAAGAAGAAAAAGGCCCTTGGACAATGGGCGGTAACTTTTCTTTTTTGATTAACCAATCAACCTTTAATGATGATTGGCTTGGTGGTGGTGTGTCTAACTTTTCAGGGAACTTACTTGTTAGTTACGACATCAACTATAAGAAAGGGAAAATTACTTGGGACAACAAGTTTCTTGGAGACTACGGGGTTACCCGCACCAAAGACCAAGAATTTAATAGAAAAACCAACGACCGTTTGGAGGTAAATTCTGTTTTAGGTTATCAAATGGGAGACTCAAAGTGGAGTTATTCTGGTATGATGAATTTTAGAACTCAATTTGCACCTGGTTACATTTTTGATCAAGATGAAGATGGAAATGAAATAAGAACCTTGCAAACAGAATTTATGTCGCCAGCATTCCTCCAATTTGGTTTAGGGGCTCAATGGCGTGATAGCGAAAATTTAAGAGTAAATATTTCTCCAGCTACCGGCCGTGTGATTTTGGCTTCATCAGCTTTTACAACAACTGCTGGATATGAAGACGGCGATTTTTTTGGTTTAGATGCAGGCAAAAGAGCTAGATATGAATTTGGTGCGGCAATTAATGCCTATGGCAAGTTCAAAATCATGAAAGGAATTACTGCTGAAAACTTCCTAAATCTATACGCTAACTATCTTGAAGATTTTGGAAATATCGATATAGACTACACACTTAACTTGGTAATGAAAGTGAATGAATTGATTTCAACTAATTTTACTTTCCAAGCCATCTATGATGATAATGCAGTTAGAGGCTTTCAAATAAGACAAGTTTTAGGTGTAGGAGTGAATTTTACACTATAAAAATTAAAACAAGATAGTAATCAAAATCTCAAGTTGAATTTCTTTCAGCTTGAGATTTTTTTAAAGCTAACTAATATAATTCCAAATTTGTTTATTCTTTACCACTTGGTCATAAGTGATTCTAATGGGGAAGTTTTCTTTTTCAGTTAAATTAGGATCTGATTTCAACACTTGGTAAGCCATGCTTCTAGCTAATTTTAAAATTGGACCATCCTGAACTATATCGGCTATTTTTAAATTCAAAACACCACTTTGTTGTGTACCCATTAAATCGCCAGGCCCCCGTAATTTTAAATCGACTTCCGCAATTTTAAAGCCGTCGTTGGTTTGTGTCATGGTTTCTAAACGCACTTTACCATCGCTACTTAGTTTATGACCGGTGAGTAAAATACAATAACTCTGTTCTGCTCCACGGCCAACACGCCCTCTTAATTGATGAAGTTGCGAAAGCCCAAATTTTTCAGCACTTTCAATAATCATTACACTAGCGTTGGGAACGTTTACGCCCACTTCAATGACTGTGGTAGCCACCATAATTTGTGTATCGCCTTTTACAAAACGCTCCATTTCATAAGCTTTATCTTTCGCTTTCATATTGCCATGAACAATTGAAATTTGATACTTTGGCTTAGGAAACTCACGGACTACACTTTCATAGCCATCCATTAAATCTTTATAATCAAAATTAGCCGATTCTTCAATTAACGGATAAACCATATAAATTTGTCTTCCTTTGTCAATTTCATCACGAATAAATTTGAAAACTCGAAGTCGGTGACTATCATAACGATGCACGGTTTTAATTGGTTTTCTTCCCGGTGGTAATTCGTCAATCACAGAAATATCTAAATCGCCATACACACTCATGGCCAAAGTTCTAGGAATAGGAGTGGCCGTCATGACTAAAATATGTGGAGGTAAAGTATTTTTCTTCCAAAGTTTAGCCCGTTGCGCCACACCAAATCTGTGCTGTTCATCAATAATAGCCAAGCCAAGGTTTTTAAATTTTACCTTAGGTTCAATTAATGCGTGAGTACCAATAAGAATATGTAAATCACCATTTTCTAGGGCTTCGTGAATAATTCTTCGTTCTTTGGTTTTACTTGAACCTGTAAGAAGCTTCACTTGGATACCTAATTTTTCGCACATTTCAGCAATGCCTTCATAATGTTGGGTGGCTAAAATTTCTGTGGGAGCCATCATGCAAGCTTGAAAACCATTGTCTATAGCCATTAACATAGCCATTAATCCCACAATGGTTTTTCCGGAGCCTACATCGCCTTGTAATAGCCGATTCATCTGTGCATTACTGGCTAAGTCTTTTCTAATTTCCTTTACTACCCGTTTTTGTGCATTGGTCAATTCAAAAGGAAGAACTTCTTTATAAAATTGATGAAAGTGCTCCCCAAGCTCCTTAAAAGGAAAACCTTTAATTTTGTTTTTGCTAATCAGATTTTTTCTAATCAATTGCAATTGAATAAAGAAAAACTCCTCAAACTTTAAACGGAAACGGGCTTTATGAAGCAAGTCAGCCGATTGTGGGAAATGTACATTTAATAGCGCTTTTCCTCTAGAAATCAGTTGATTTTGCTGAATGATTTCTTCAGATAAAGTTTCGGTAAATCCGTTTTTGGCTAATTTGAGTAGCTCATACACCATTTTATTTAAAACCCGATTGCTAATTCCCTTTTTGGTGAGTTTTTCCGTAAGCGAATACACGGGTTGCATGCTAACTTTAATCTCTTTTTTATGTGCAGAAAGAAGCTCCATTTCTGGATGAGGCATGCTAGCGGTGCTACCCATCCAAGTAATTTTTCCAAAAATAACGTAAGGTGTGTTAACTTTGATGTTTTCTCTAATCCATTTATGTCCGCGAAACCAAACCAATTTCATGCTTCCAGTAGCATCTTCAAAACTGGCTTCTAAACGTTTACCACGCTTTTGAGGAATCATTTTTACCGTGGTAATTTGCCCTACAATTTGCACTTCAGAATTGACTTGCTTTAGCTCGTTAATCTTGTAATACTTGGTCTTATCAATGTAGCGATAAGGAAAATGATTTAATAAATCATGAAACGTGCTTATACCTAACTCTTTTTCGAGCAAATCAGCTTTGGTAGGTCCCACTCCTTTCAAGTAAGTAATAGGGGTAAGCAATTCCTGTTGATTCATGAATTATTTTCACGTTTTTATTAGCAAGTGTAAATTTAATAAAAAGCATTTAAGCTATAGCCTAATGCTCCCTCTTTTGAAAAATAATTTTGTGGTGAACATTTTTGAAGTTGTGCGTGATACTTGAATTTGCATAGGAATTAAATCATTTCATTTAAAATTAAAAAATTAATGTTCTAAAGCGTTTTCATGGCATTTTGTTCACTGAAAATCTAATTTTCTTTATTGCCTTTTTCTTTTGGAATCTCAAAAACAATAGGCAAATTATAAGAAACAATGACGGGCTTTCCTTCTGATTTTCCTGGTTGCATAGTAGGTAAACTTTCAACTACTTTTATTCCTTCCTCTTTTAGCTCTTCGCTCTCAGCTCTTCCTCTTACATAAGTTACTTTCCCATTTTGATCAATCAAAAAGCTAACATAAATTCTATTTTTACCAGGAATAGCGTATTTTCTGGCTTCAGTAATATTAAAATTGCTATTTACATGCTCCATTATTTTTTGTTGCATACAGGTTTTCTTTTCATCGTTGGTAGATAAGTCCTCACAACCCGGAAAAACTGGAACATCGCTTAAATTTGCAAAAGCCACTGTATCATTTTCCTGCTGAAATTTTTTATAATCTTGGTATTTTATAGCCCTCCAATCAATAGGATTTTCAACAGCTTCATTTTTCTTGATTTCATCCTGAAACACAAACCATGCAGAACGTTGGTAAAACTCATCCTCAGTTAGTTGACTTCGATTGTTGTTTTTTAAGTTCTCAGCATACAATTCAATTTTTTTAACTTCGCCTTTTTGTTGATAAGCTTTTAGTTGTTCAACATAGCTTATTAGTTTAGGGTGGTCTTGTGTAGTACTTTCCATAGAAGTAAATCCACTTAAACTAATTAGTAAAATAAGTAGTGGAATAAAAAGTAAATACTTCATTCCAATTTTTCTGTTTTTCTTTTTTTGTAGTACCATAATTCTTGTTTTTATAACTGATTTATTAAATGAATTTACAAATGATTTGCTTTGAGGAGTAAACGCATGTTGAAGCAAGATTTGCGCATAAGATTTAGATTTAGAAGTTTCAATTGCTTCATCAGCTTGAAGTTCATGCACTTCTCTTAATTCTTTTTGAAACCAATACCAAAGCGGATTGAACCAAAAAGCTACTTTTAAAATTTCTAAACAAAGCAAATCATAGCTGTGTCCTTTAATTCGATGTTGATTTTCATGTTGAAATATAAGTTCTTTCTCTTGCGGTTGAATTTGATCTCCTAAAAAAATCCACTGAAAGAAATTGAAAGCTTCATTTGAATCTTGCATTTCATAGTAAATTGTTCCATTCAATTTTAATTGAACAGCATTTCGTTTCAACTGAAATATATGATTTAGTTTTCTACAAAAAAGAAATAAGGTAATACAACAACCCAAACCATAAAGTATCCAGATGAAGCCTGTTGTTGTTAGATAAGCATTTCCTGAAACTTCTTGAGTGTAGGAGGGAAGTTTTGAATGGATTAAAATATTTACCTCTTCAAGCATAATAGATTCTTCTAAGGTATTTGATTGCTCTTGAGGAGGATAGAGGTCAAAATTTATCTGATTTCCTAAAAAAGGTAAACCAAAGGAAACAAGAATAAATACCAACAAAATCCATCGATTAAGCCTGAAATGTTCAGGTTTTGAAATCCACTGATAGGCAGTCAAAAGGATTAATTGAATTCCAATAACTAAAATCAAATATATAAGTAAACTACTCATTTTTGTTGTTTTTTAATTCCTTCAATATTTCTTCTAAATCGTTAATGCTAAGGTCATTTTTTTTCACAAAAAAAGAAAACATAGATTTTGTGTTTCCGTCAAAGTAATTATCTAAGAAATTGTTGATGCGTAATTTAGAATATGCCGATTTACTAACTAATGGAAAGTACACATGACCTCTTCCTTGTTTTTTATATCCTACAAATTTTTTCTGCTCAAGAATTCTAATTATGGTAGAAACTGTATTGTATGCAGGCTTAGGTTGAGGGATTTGTTCAATAATTTCAGCCACTTTAGCTTCTTGAAGTTGCCATAAGTGTTGCATTATTTCTTCTTCTGCTTTAGTTAATTCTTTCATACATATCATGTTTTCAAGAACAAATATAACTAAATATTTAGTTTAAACTAATTTTTTAGTTATAAAAATTATTTTTTTCGACATATTTTGATTTTGATTTGGTGAAAAGGGAAGTTATCTCTATTTTTGCCGTCCGTAGTGTTGAAACACACTGGTCCTATAACTCAGTTGGTTAGAGTATCTGACTCATAATCAGAAAGTCCCTGGTTCGAGCCCAGGTGGGACCACTTTAAAAAT
>JAIUMH010000025.1 GCA_022565635.1 Flavobacteriaceae bacterium
ACCTAATTTTTTAGCCACCTTGGGCACAAATTCGTTCCCTTCAATACAAGAAAAAGAGCGTATCCATTTGATGTGAGGTTGTAGGGTTTTCATTCTACGCAAAACTTGTTCTTCTGAAATATGATCTCCAGGTTCTTGGCCATCTTCATACATGCTGAAGCACAAACCATGCATACCATTATTCATAATCTCATTAAATAGTTCTTTTAAGTCAACTTCAGAAGCTGCTTGAACTGGGTAGTCTTTATTGTTTACCAAAGAAGCTAAAAACTGCTTTTGCAAAACGTTGATCTGTTGTTCTTTTCTGTAAGTCATAACTTATATAAATTTCAATTTTTCGTATTTATCCCAAATTCCCCATCGTTGACCAACGTCACCCTCATGGTGAATTTTCCAAGATTCATCAAAGGAGGAGAAATGAAACAGCTTAATATTTTCTTGTTTTGCCCATTGATTTACGTTGATGAAATATTTCATTGCGTTTAAATGTGAAGGTACTGCTTTTCCTGTACTTTCTCCATCACTAGGCCATCCTGTTTCCGAAACAATAACAGGCTTATTTCCTGCTTGTTTTGCAACCAACTGATACATATAGCGCAAATAAGCTGAAGAATGCTGAATTTGAGCCCCTTCCCAAAAAGGATAACAATTGATCAGAATAACATCACAAGCTTCAATCAACGAAGGATATTGGTCAAAAATAGCATATGAATCAACATAGCCCACAGGAATACCTTCAGGAAGTTGATGCGCTACTCTTTTTATGTAGTTTAAAATTTCGCTTTCTGTTAATTCATTCCTTAACAAAACCTCATTTCCTACAACCGCAATATCAACATAACCAGATTTTGCAAGGTGAATTAGGTTCTTAATTTCCTTTTCATTTTGATTTTTGTCGTCACTAATCCAAGCACCAACAACTGTTTTTAACTTCTTTTGCTTGGCCATTTTTGGGATATGTTCATTTCCTTTAGTACAAGAAAAAGAACGAATCCACTGGGTATAAGGTTGAATTATTTCAGTTCTTCTTTCAATTTGTTTTTCAGACAATGTAACACTTAAATCCTGTCCTTCTGTGTAGGGGCTAAAACACAGGCCATACATTCCTCTTTTTAAGGTGGACAAAAATATTTTTTTGATTTCTTCTTCAGATTTAGAAGAGAAATCAATATCATATTTTGAATTAATTTCTAAAGCTAATGAAGAAATTTGTTTTTGACTTAGGTATTTTGAAGAACTACTATTTTTAGGGGTTGCATTTCTTCGTTTAAGTTCGGCGCCAATTTCTTTGACACGCGTTTCGTTTAAGCTATAAGACCAGATAATCCAAATGGCAATTGCTGCGGTAACTGCAGGAATAACGATGTCTGCAATACGCAACCTCAACATACTTTCTGCTGTTTGAGTAGCTGCACCTTCATCAAAACCAATAAGTGACAAAATGGCTCCACCAAGAACTAGGGCAATGGCTTGGCCAAGTTTAACCATCCACCAGTATATAGCTCCAAAAGTCCCTTCTTTTCTGGGCGCTCCGTTCTCTAATTCATCTAAATCACAAACATCTGCCGTCATGCTCATCATTAAAGTAAACAGCCCCCCAAGGCCAAAAGCCATTAAAGGAATAGGTACAAACATTAGCCAAGGGCCGCCTTGACTAGTATCAATACTAAACCAAGCCATACCAATGCTATCTAAAAAAGGGTCTAATTTATAAAACACCGAACCGACAAAATCATTTATGCTTTGTCCTGCACTGGTTTGATTAAACTTTTGGTTAAGTTCATTATCAAAGCCCCACCATTTTAAACAATAACCAATAATAGATATTACTGTTGATATGATAAAGGCTTTTCTTTTTCCAAATACATCGGCTATTTTAGATATAATTGGAATTACTAAGAAAGCAGTTACAAAAGCTGTAAGCGAAGCAAACCAAGCAGGCCAGGTAGCAGCATCTGAATAACTTCCGTTATAGATGTAGAAAACAATAATAAAGAAGCTAAAAGAAGCAACAATTTGAAATCCATTAAAAACTAAGAAGGTAGCTCCACAAAGTTTCATGAATGGCTTATTTTCTGAAACTTGCTTAATACCATCAAACAAATCTTTGGAAGTTTGTTTTAAGCTACCTAAGGTAATTTTTTTTCTATTTTCCATTTCACCGGCGTCCATGCCTTTACAAAATAGAGCCGGTAAAACTCCAAGTGCCGCGCAACCTAAACCAACAACTAAAGAAAGCTTTCTAACTCCTGTGGCTTGTAACTTTTCATCGGTAATTTTCTGAAGTTCTTCAGCAGATAGACCAAGTTCTCCTAAGTTTCTCAAAGTTTCTTGGTCTAAAGGAAAAACCGTTGGATCTGCAATAACTACCCAAAACCAAGGCACTAACATCCAAGCCACTTGTCCTATGGTGTTGGCAAATGCCATTAATCTTGTTCGTTCGTTATAATCGGGCGTCATTTCATAACCTAGACCAACCAATGGAGTAGCAAACATTGTATTTCCTATAAGAAATATCAAGGACATGATTAAAAAATAGAAGAAGTTGAATAGAACTGAATTGTCTTCACTTAGTTGAAACAACAAAGCAAATAAAATACCACTTAACAAGGCACCAATAAAAATGTAAGGTCTTCTTCTACCAAATTTAGATTTTGTATTGTCTGAAATAAACCCCATTATAGGGTCTGTTAAAGCATCAAATATTCTAGGTAAACCTCCTAATAAGCCTGCCAAGAATGGATTCATTCCAAATGCTGTTACTAGAAAAAACATAAAAACAGCTAATGCTCCAGGCAATAAATTAAGCACTAAATGACCAGCACCAAATGAGGCCTTTTGGCCAATGGGAACTTTGTGTTTTTGAGGTGTGTTCATTGTAGACATAGTTCTTAATTTTTATCATTCAAAACTAAGGTTTGTATGGCTTGTGGGGCAATGCAAATTACCTTTGACTGATTATTAAGTTGAAGTTCAAAAAATTTTTCTTCTTTGCTTGTGTTAAAAACTACAATTGCGTGACTGCCATCTGGATTGGTAACTGCAGAGACCAGTAAATCATTTTCTTTTTCAAGTTCAAAATCAATTCTTTTAGCTCCTGGGCGAATAAATTTACTAAAGTGAGCCATTACGTAATATAGTGGAGTAAAATACACTTCGTCTTTATCAGGATCTACAATTACGGGTGCAACACACCAATTCTCAAACCAATTAGGTCCACCTTGTTTATCTAAGACCATGTTCCAGTCTATCCAACCTTCTACTTCGTTGTTCATGCATCCAATAATATCTCTTGCATAGCGGTAAACTGGTCTGTATTTTGGGTGGAGGTGTTTTCTTTCTTCAGGCGCCCAAGTAAACCCCCAATCGGTTGCTTCTTTGCGCCAATACCAGTCGTCCTCTTGCCAAACAGGTACTTGGTCATCTACACAAGCTTCGGTTTGAAGCAGGTGTTTGTTAGGTGCCTTTTTACGTGCATACTGCAAAGCCTCTGGAAAGACTTTAAATGTGCTTTCATACCAATGCACAGCAGTACCATCAAAATAATTAGGTTGATGTCTATCATCAAACATCTCGTCTACCCATTCTTTTAAGCCTTCTCTATTTTGGTCATAGCCTAATATTTTTAAGTTTTCTTTCCCATCTTGTTGAAGTTGCGGTCCTAGGTGATTGTTCACAAAATCCGTCATTTCTTGTGGGGTGTAATGCATGCTTTCCCAGTTATTTCCATTTCCGTGGGGTTCATTTTCAACGGTAAACCCCCAAATATCAATTCCGTGGTCTGCGTAAGCATCTGCATATTTAGAAAAGAACAAAGCCCAAGTTGGGTAATACTCCTTCTTTAACTTCCCTCCTACCCAATCGTTATTATCTTTCATCCAAGGTGGCGCTGTCCAAGGAGAGGAGAGTATTTTAAAGCCTTCAGAAGAGCTTTGCATAGCATCTTTAATCATAGGTATGATGTCATCTTCATCTTCTTTTACTGAAAAATGAGCTAACTCTAAATCGTCTTCAACGGGAGCGTAACTATATTGACCAAGAGAAAAATCACATGAATTCATGTGGGTTCTTGTTAAAGAATACCTTGCACCTTCATCAGCAAAATAAGCATCGATTATTTTCTTTCTATTTTCTGGACTAAGTTGATTGAGCAAATAAGCAGAGGATTCTGTGAAAGACCCTCCAAACCCTAAAAATGTTTGGTAGGTTTTTTCTGGACGAAGGTGAATTTGGATAGGCTCTTCTGCATTTTTTGTAAAATCATTTAATTGTGTTAATTGATTTCCGGCTCTAGAAGTTTCAAATACATCTACCTTAAGTGTTTCCTTTTTTTCTTGACAGGAGCTAAGAATCATAAGCAATAAAATTTTAATTAAGATTAAATTGAATAACTTCATCATTTTGACGTATTAATGGTTGGGTATGATCTCATTCTTTACAGGAGGCATCACCACTTCTAATAAAAGATTTTTCACATTCCCTCTATAAGTTTTAGATACGGGATTGCCTCCTCTTTCAAGTCCTTCAAACACTCCTTGGTCTACCAAATCCCAAAGCGCATATTTGGCTTTACCATCAACCGTAAAAAGTCCAAAAAAGTTTTCTGAACCTCTAGGGTTTTGAGCATCTTTCCAGGGTTCATCAAAGGCTTCAAAGTAAAAACAAGCTACTTGATTTTCTTTAGACCAATCTCTCATTTTATGGTAATATAGAGATTGTTTGTATTCATCTGTTGCTTTAGAACCATTAAGTCCATAAAAACCGGAGGAAACACTTGCCCAGCCTGTTTCACCTATATGTACAGGTTTATCAATTTTTTGACTTTTCATATAATTTACCACGCTATCATACTGAGAAATGGCGTAGTTTAAAGAGCGATTCATCACTTGATCTAACTTCTGCGTGTTGCTCATTTCTGCTTCTTTGGGAGAAACGCCCCAAAAAACTGGATTGTAATGCGTATCATGCATGGGGTAGGTATGAATAGACAAATAATCTACCGCTTTAATCAACTCATTTAGTTCGGGGGTATGGTACTGAGCCTCTCCTCCGCCCCATGAAGCAAAATTATCTGAGGAGGTTATCCATAAATCCTTATTTAATTCGCCTTCTTTTTTCAAATTTTGAAGATGATTCACCCATTTTAAAATGATTTCGGGTTGTACATAATAAGCGGTTGCCCATTTAACCATAGCTTCATTACCTACAGCAATAATCTTTACAATATCTGGATAAAGTTGAGCCAGTTCTACAGCACGTTCTATTTCTGCTTCATTTTCTTCGCTTTCTTCATGGTGATTGAGGGGTAAATCTGTCCAAGCATTTTTACAATCAATCCAAGCGCCCAGCATGACATACATTTCAAACTTAGGATTTTCTTCTTTCAATTCTTTAATTGCCTTTAACACATTAGAGGCATGAGGAAGTCTTACATTATAAGTCCTCAGTATTCTAATATTCATGGCAAATAAAATTTTTAAATCTTCTTTTAACTCCTCAACTGTTGGTTGTATGTCTCTTGTTTCTCTTCGATACCCCCCATAAGAAATTGCTAAGTAATCTGGGTTACTCAAAATTTGTTCAGCATTTAAATCTTTTTGCATGCGTTTTGATTTTTGAGGCGTTTGCTCACAAGAAGTCATTATCATGATTCCAAATACAATTGTAATGTAGGCAAACAACTTCATAGGGTTTATTTTAAAATTTTGCTATCTATTAATACTTCTATCTTTTTGATTTCATTTTTTCTACTAAAAAGTTGCTTCGTTAATTCCAACGTTAATTCATTTCCATCTAAATGCTCTTCTTTTCCTGAATTAAAACTTAATTGAATTTGATTTTTAGTTGAAATATGGTAAATAACAGGAACCTGACAGTAGGTAAAAAACAGCGAACCAATTTTTAACTGAAGTTCATGTTTTTGATTGTTTACATCATAATATTCTGTTGATGTATCTTTGATTAAAAACTCTTCTTTCTTGAGTAAATCTGGTGTAAAACTCAATTTTCCTTGCTTGATTTGTATGCCAAGCTCTCCAAACCTAGACAACACGTCCTCTTTAACCTGCCCTGTCATACCAGGTTGTTGCGCTCCTTTTCCAAAAGGAGTATGTGAGTAAGGATCTGTTGGAAAAGCACCGTAAAGCTCTGGTGATTTATGCACTCCAATACCTGCATTAATTTCATAATAATGCTCCAATAGTTTGCCTACAACCTCAGCTGAAGCATTTTCTTTGATAGCATGTAAACTTGTTTCTTGAACCGCTAACTGGAGTTTTGAAACCATGTGCCAGTAAATAGAACCTAAACCTTCATAACCATAAAAAGTTCCTGATCTTCCTGTAAAAGCTTTGTGGATGAACACTTCTTCGTAGATAGACAAAATAAGCTGGCTTTCTTTTTGCGCCAGTGCTTGATAAGAATTGTCTATACTTTCTAAAGCTGTTTGAAGCTTTTTAGCATTATTAAATTTAAAATTAAAATGATAATTACCTACAGCATCTTTTTCTACGATGCTCGTATTATTATCAGCTACCATTTGAGTTAACAATTGAGAAGAATCTACCAGGTTTTTTTGCACCATGTTTCTTTCCATAAATCCTTTTAATTGTTTGTAAGGATATAATAGGTAAGAATATTGATCTGTTCTAAAAAGCGCGCTAGATTTAAGGGCATCTAATAACTTTAAAGATTGATTAGCATTTAAAGTTCCCGAACTTAATACTGCAACCTGTCCTTCTAGCATTTCATCCAGATGACTAATTTCTAATTGATTGTTAGAAATGTTTACTAAGTTATAGGCGTGGTATAGGTGGTCTTTACGTTCGTTAGCAATAATACTGTGGTCTAAATAAGCTAATGTTGTTTTTATGAAGTCATTAATTTCTTTTGCTGAAATCATGGTTTTCTCTCCAGAAAAACCAGTTTGGTAAATGTTGGTTCTAAAATTACTTGCTGTTTCTCCCAACTCGTCCAAAATTAATTTTCGTTCTTCAGCACTAAATGATTTGGCTAAAGACTTTTGGTATGTTTTAAAAGTTTTCTTCATTTGATGAAAAACACTTGCCACTTCAGCTGAAATCTGATAGGTGTCTTCCTCAGGAAGTTGATGAAAGATATTTTCAAAAAAACCTAAAAACCTTCTTAGATAAGCCAAAGTAACCATAGAAATTCCATTACCTACCAAAGCATTATTAGCATCATTCCACTCAGGACGTTGGGTGTTCATCCAAATTCCTCCTTCAGGAATAAAGTTAGACAACTTAGCCAAACTTGTAGCCAAGATTTTCTCTATAAAATTCACTTGAATACGCGTACCTTTTTTGTCTTGGAGTAATGCTCCATCGGCACCAATTATGTTCCGACTCTCTCTTATTTTTTGATCAGCTTCATGATCAAACTCAATGGTATCTTTTGGATCTTTTAGTAAATCATTATAAGGTTTTATAACATAAGGCACGTTGGCATAAACAAATATGTTTTGATTAAACCAAGACTGCATTACCCCAGGTTGAGAGGCTTCATAAAATTCTAAAAACTTAAGCAAGTAGATAATTTGGTGGTCTCCCCAATAACCAATATAGGACCATGGGTCATCTGGCTCTATGGTTTCCCAATCAAATCCATCTTTAGTTACACGGTATGGGTTGTAACCATCAAAAGTTGTAGCATTGAGAAATTTAAAAATCATTCCTTCAATAAAATGAGGATAAGAGTAAACTAAGCTTTCCCAATTTTGAAAGATATCTCGCCAATTGCCTTCATAATCTAAGACTTTATTTCCATTTTCATCTTTGGTATTGATAGAAAACTTATTCCAAGGGCGACTAGGATCACCGTGTCTTCGGCTAAATTTAAGCGGAAGATATTCTGTAGATAATCGAGTAAAATCTGAATGATTAAGTAACTTTGCAAGCGCAACTAATTCTTGTTGAGAAAAAGTTTCTGTAAGCTTGCTTAATGCAGAATTGACCTCTTTATACAATTCTCTGTTCGCATTTTGAAGATAGGTTATAAAGTCTGATTTTTCAATGGTGTAATTATCATCAAAAATTCCACCACGCATAATGTTAAAAAGCGAATTTGAAAAATGGCGAATATCTCTTAGCTGGTCATTGGTATGTTGTAAACCATCTGCCCCTGCAACCAATTGCTTTAAACGTTCTGTTCCTAACTGAATATCCTTTTCAAGAAGCAGATTTAAGTCTGCTGTATTGTTGATTTGTTTTTGTAAATCAATTAACTTGGCGTGGTTATAATTGACATCTGCTACAATTTTCCATGCACTTGATTTTTTGGGCTCAAGTTGAATTGACTGATGAATAAGATAAGCTCCTTTTTCTGCTTTTACATCTACTTCCTGCTTAATTTCTTCACCTCTTCTAAAATTAGCCAATTGCAAAGAAGACAGTAAATAGGTTGGGTTTTGCACGCCTAATGCCCATGCAAGATTGGCTTGTAAGGCTTCACTGGGTTCTGCTTTATCAACAGGAACGGAGCTTAGAGCAAAAATCCCTAAACCTGAAGTTGGCTCAAGTTCATTCCTTTTGTAGGCATCTACTAAATTACTGCTTTGTTTTTGTAATTCACTTTCAACGCCGGCGGGTAATATATTTTGCAGGCCATCAATAATCTCTATTTGGGCATCTAACAAACCTAAGTTTTTTACGCTAGATTGTTTTACAAATCCATATAGGTCACTCGTTGCAAATTGATAAGTAAAGCTGATATTCAAATCGTGATTAACTTCTTCAAAAAGCACTTTATTTCCATAAATGTTTTTATATAAGTTTCTGCTTACCGAATATTTTTCTAATGATTTGTTTGTAAAAGGCTCCCAATAAATAGCTTGGCCATTATGGTTTACTTTAATTAAGGTTTTACTGCCCGTGGTAAGGTATGATTCAGTGATTTTATCGTCTGTGTAATAAGGAAACAATGACGATTCAGAGTTTTTCCTGCCAGCGGTAACACCTCCATTACTTGAAATAAACATCCAGTGATTAGAGTTGCTTACAATACTCATAAAAAACGGGCGTAAATTATTGGAATCAGAAATTTTTAGGAATTTCTCACCATTAATTTGCACTTGCTCTAAATTACTAAAGTTAGTAGTATTTTTATAAACCTCTTCTTGGGTCATAATTTTTTATTTTTTTATTTTCAATTTAATTTGTTCTACTTCAGGCTGAATTATTTTCAATAGAGAGTCGCTAATTTTTTCAATTTCTTCCAAAGGCATTTGATAAGGATTGATTTGATGCATTTGTTGAAGTTTTTTATAAGCTAATCTTGGGCGTAGTTGATACAAACCCTCTTCGTTGGGTTTTTCTTTAGCGCAAAGACCAAACCACTCTTCATTCATATTATTTTCTCCATCCTGATAATCAAGGTAATAACCACCGTTTACCCACGAGGCTGTAGTATCTTGAATATCTAAATTATAGGTTTGCCCGTGTTTCCACCAACCATCACTAAATTGAAAGGTGAATCCGCCTATAGAGTTTTCTGCTTTTCCTAGTCCAGCGGCGTTGCTATAAATCTCTTTCCAATTATGAATTAAGAAATAGGCTTGAGCAACTTGATCTTCTTGATCTAAGATTGCATTGTAGGCATCAGCTCCAAATTCTGTAAAAAGAACTGGTTTATTCCAGGTTTGTTTTATTTTTTGATAGGTATCTCCAAAAGATTTGCCTCGGTATATGTTTGTGCCAAAAATGTCTACGTCATTACACTCTTGCTTAATAATATCTAAGTATAGTAAATCTCCATTACAAATTGCAATAGGTACATTTTTGTCATTTTTTTTTATTTTTTTGCTTGCTTGATTCATCAAGGCATACATAGGTCTAGCTTGATTTTCACCAACCTCTTCAATTTGAGTTTGTTCATTGGGGATATCTTCTGTTTCTGCACCTTGCCAAAAGAGGCCGTAATTATTTTCATTACCAATAAGATAAAGTAGTAAGCCCGGAGTATTTTTATAGGTATTAGCCATTTCTTCAACTTCAGCTAATAAGAGTTTTTGTGTTGATGGATCTGCATAATTAGTCTCAGCAACCCATTCATTATTTAATTGAAGTCCATATCTTCCAAAAGAATGGTTAAGCATGGTATAAATACCATAATTTTGATAGATGTAAGTAATCCATTTTGGGGGAATACCCGTATAAACGCGAATAGCATTTACACCCATATCCTGCAACAGTTGCATTTCATAATCCAGTGCTTTTTGGATTATATCTTCAGATTGATTCCAGAGAGAATAATCATAATTAGTACCAATGGGAAAATAATCCCAATTCATACCATTGATAAAAAAGTCATCTCCATTTACTTGAAGCTGAAAACCATGTTCAGACTCATTAACAACAACCTTATTTGAATCATCACAGCTAAGTAATACTAATCCAATCAAAAAAAGTAAAAGTGTAAATCGATTCATTATCATTTAAATTAGGAGGATTCAAAGAAATGCAAACCAAAAAGTAGGTTTATTGATGATTCATTAAAAGTTGATTAAAAAAAACTTACGTATCATCAATGCAATCTCAATGATACGCAAGTTTGGCTAATTGCTATTGATATATTCTAATGTATTCAATTTCCATGGCGCTTTCATCAAAATCCGGATCAACTGTATTTCCAACAAAAGTACCTCCCATAGCTACATTAAGTATAAGGAAAAACTCTTGATTGAAAGGCAGTTCTCCATTGTTTTGAAAAGTTTGGAAAACTTGATCATTGATTGCCCATTGAATTTGATTTTCATCCCATTCTACGGTATAGTTATTAAACTCTTCTGAAACACCTTCTTGAAGGGTAGTTCCTCCAATGGCATTACCTCCAGAATTTCCTGGGAAGTGAACGGTTCCGTGAATTACATCTTGGTCATTACCACTGTGTTCCATGATATCAATTTCCCCACATTCTGGCCATCCTACATCAGAGAAGTTAGTTCCCATCATCCAGATAGCTGGCCACGTTCCTCCACCTTGTGGTAATTTAGCTCTCACTTCAATTCTTCCGTATTGGTAACTGAATTTATCTAAGCTATTGATACGCGAGGAAGAATAATTGAAACCGTTGGCAGGTTCTGCTTTAGCAGTAATTTTCAACACACCGTTTTCTACAACTGCATTGTCTTCTGTGTAATATTGTAATTCTTGATTACCCCATCCAGGAATACCTTGTTCGGCTCCATTACCTGTTTCAAAACTCCAAATACTAGGATCCGGTACACCATCTACATCAAATTCCTCTGACCATACCAAGTCTTCAAACTGCGTTTCTAGAGTAGTATCCTGCTCCCCATCTGCATCGGTTGTTAACTTTAAGTACCATGCCAATTGATTGGTAGCAGACCCTGAAAGTGCTCTAATATGCATAAAATCTTCAGTAATTTCTAAGATTTCATAGGTACTTGTATTGATAAAGTAAGCCATGAATCCATCGTCACCAATAGTAAACTGTGTTCCTGTGGTGATATCTTCTGGTGTATTAAAACCTGATGGCGCTAAGCCCAGATTTTTTTGTCCAGTTACATCAAACGGCAAGCATTGGTCATCTGGACCACCACCGCCTCCAATGGTATTAAATTCACCATTAAAAAAAGTAACGCCAACACCGTCTGGGTCAATATTATCATGCTCAAAAGTTATTGTTGAATTCACTCCTCCAGTAAGGGTAATTTCATCATCATACAAACATTCTGCTAGCTGATTTGGAGAAGCCGCAAAGAAATCGGGACCAAAGCTATCTAATGGACCAACACCTAAGTGACCAGGTTCATTTCTAGCAATTGACCAAGTTTTAGATTGACCTTCACCACCTGTTAAAAACTGATAGGTTTCTGGATCATCAAACTGACTTTCTACAGTTACCTGTACAGTTTCAACACTTTTTGCACCTCCCGTTCCGCTGGCAGTTACAGTAACCGTGTAATCATTCACTCCATTTCTGGTATATCTATGCGTAAACTCTCCTGTAGATTGGCGTTGGGTTGCACCGTCACCAAAATCAAAACTAAAATTTATAGCATTATCTGCCGTTGCAGTAAAATGTACAAATCCAGAACCATCTCCAAAAGGAAACTCTTCGTCTTGGCCCTCAAGTTCAAACTCAATTTGAATATTAGTAGGGGCAACAACTTCGCCTATACTAAATTCATCATCCTGGCAGCTCCAAAGAAGAAGAGTTAGAAAAGCCATTGGTATAATTTTAAATTGTTTCATCATTTTGTATTTTTAATTTATTAGCTGAATGTCATCAAAGTAATAGAAATCATCGTTACCTGAATTACCAAAATCCATGAAAACCACAATTAAATCAATCACTTCTGATTGGTCTACCGCAGTGAAGTCAAAGCTTAATTCTTCCCATGCATTGCTTGTTGAAGTAGTGGCTGAAACCTCTATTTCATAATCTGAAGACTGACTTTCAATCTTCAATAACACGTCTGCACCTGCAATAGGAGACCAAACTTTCATGCTAATGGTTTGTGAAGCAGAAAAATCAATAGGATTATCAAGTGCTAAAGAAGTACCTGCCCAGGTTTCAGAACCTTCGCTTTTAAAGAACTCCGTAACACGGTTTGAAGGGTTTGCTGGAGTATTATCAGGATTATTAATTACCTGAGCTTCAGCTCCACCAAATCCAGCCCAATCAAATTCTGTAGTCCCTTCAAAAGTAAGCGGTAGCTCCACTAATCCTGGGCCAAAATCTCCTGCATATTCAAGGTCATCAAAATAGAATTCTAAACCAGAACCTGGGTTACCAAAATCGAAAAAGAAAACTAGAAGATCCCACTGAACGTTAATATCTGCACCAGAAAAATCAAATTCTACCTCTACCCATTCGTTAGTTGTATTCACTACCTGAATAACTTCAAATTCTTCATCTGAAGTAGTGCTTTCTAATTTAAGTCTAATTTCATTATCATCAATAGGCGACCAAACTTTCATTTTTAATGTAGATGAAATTCCTAAATCTATAGGCTCATCTATTTGTAAAATTGAACCAGCAAAAGTAGCCGCGCCAGAAGCTTTTAAGGTTCTAGCTACGTTGGGACTTGTATTGATTCCATCTTGGTCTGGATTAGGAACAACTTCTGTTGGAGCCCCTTCAAATTCTGTAAAATTGTAGAAAGATGCGCCTTGCTCAAAATCCAATGGAAGCCCTAAGACTACAGGATCTGTTAATCGAATATTATCAAATAAGTAAGTTTCTCCGTTACCAGGCGTATCAAAATTAAAGAATAAAGCAATTACAGCAAACTCTCCCATGGTATTTGCCTCAGGTAAGTTAAAGGTAAGCGTTTCCCACTCGTTAGAAGTAGTTGTGTTTTGAACACTTTCTACAAAAACATCAGGATCACCATCTTGTTCAATTTTGAAGATGACAGGGATACCAGCTTCAGGCGAATACACATCTACAGCAATAGTAGTTGTAGATGAAAAATCAATAGCTTCATTAAGAAGAGCTGATGTTCCTGCCCATGGTTCAGAGCCACTAACTTTAGTATAAGAGCCAACTTTATTACTTGAGTTGACATCATTGGGGTCTGGATTGTCTATAATCTCTACACCGTCTTCTTCACCACCTCCAAAGTTGTTAAAGTTATAATTCACCGTTTCAGACTCAAAAGTGATAGGCAACAAGAAAGGATCTGTAATGGTAACTTCTTCTGTGTAAATGGTAGTAGCTTCACCACCACTTAATGCTTCAACCGTAATTAAATACGTACCAATATCAGAATACGTGTAAGTAGCTTCTTCACCTGCCAAAACAAATATAGGTTCTTCCTCTTCCACTTCTCCAAAGCTCATTTCAAATCCCATAGCATTATCTGCAGTTGCTGTAACAATTACAGAAAAAGAATCATTAGGGTCTATGGTGATTTCAACCTCAAGGTTTTCTGGAGGATCAAAAGAAACAAGGAGGTTTTTTT
The DNA here is from genome assembly GCA_022565635.1 of Flavobacteriaceae bacterium. GTDB lineage: Bacteria > Bacteroidota > Bacteroidia > Flavobacteriales > Flavobacteriaceae > Psychroflexus. The sequence goes on from JAIUMH010000025.1 coordinate 13,949, forward strand.
CCGCTTCGGTAATGTCTCCAGCAATATTGGAAGCAATAATTGTTACTTGATACTCACCTTCTTCGTAAGTGTGAGTAACGTTTTCACCCGGTCTAATATCATCACTAAGTTCACTACCGTCTCCAAAGTCAACATTAAAATTATCCACCCCTTCGCCTTTAGGCGTGATGGTAACATCACCAGAATTATCTCTTTCAATGCTGAATTCTGCACTAACATTTTGAGGTGCCGACTGGGTAAAATTAGTAATACCATCGTCTCTGTCACAAGCTAAAAAAAGCAAGACAGTAACTAAACTAACATATTTTATAATATTTTTCATTGTCAAAGATTTGTTTTTTTAATAACCATCATTTTGTTCCCAATTGCCTTGAGCAAATTGCATTTCTTCAAGAGGTATTGGGAATACATTATTTTTAGGAGCTACAAAACCATCAATTCGATTGGCGGCTCTATTTGTTCTTACTAAGTCAAAAAAGCGGTGTCCTTCACCAACTAACTCAAGTCTTCTTTCGTTATATATGGTTTCTAGCAAATCATTTCCAGAAGATTGAACACTACTTAAGCCAGCGCGGTTTCTTACTTGATTTACGTAATCTCTTGCTAAGTCATCACTTCCACCACCTCTAACTAAGGCTTCAGCACCCATTAATAAAACATCTGCATAACGAATAGCTCTAAAGTTGTTAGGCTGAGTTAAGTTGGCATCGGCTTGATTTTCATTTATTCGCGGTAGGTACTTTCTGTTGTAATAGCCAGTGTGCCCTGTCTGTTCATCTTGGTTTCCAATGTCAAAACTTGCACCTGTTTCAGCAGCCCAATCTTCAATATTAAGGATACTCAAATCCCTTCTTAGGTCGTTTGAAGTATAGGCGTTGTAGATACTTTCTTTAGGCAGTATAAAACCAAAACCAGGTTCAAATTTAATTCCATCATAGCCTCTAACGCCACTAAATCCAACCATTACATTTCCTGTACTACATTGCAAACAATCAAAACCAGCACCTTGAACACCTGTATATTGTATTTCAAAAACTGATTCAGGTCCATTTTCACCTTCAAATTCAAAAAGGTTTGCAAAGTCTTCATCACCTTGAGTACCTAATAAATGATAAACTCCAGAATTAACCACATCATTAAGCTCTGATGCGGCATCGTCAAAACGTTCCATATACAAATAGACTTTACCAAGTAAAGCTTTGGCGGCGTATTGGTTCACTCTCCAAGGTTCTTGAGAAGTAGTTGCCATATTTTCTACAGCATATAATAAATCATCTTCAATATGTGCATACACATCTTCAACACTAAATCGTTCAATGTTCAACTCATCACCAAGTTCAAATCTACCTTCTGGTTTAATAGGTATTTCACCAAAAAATCGAACTAGATTAAAATTATAGAACGCTCTTAAGAAGCGTGCTTCAGCTAAGTACTGTTCTTTTCCTGGGAATTCTGTTTTATCTTGATTTTCAACCATAAAGCTAGCTCTGTACACGCCAGCAAAATTGAAATTCCACACATCTCTAATTTGTTGGTTAATAGGTGTGTGAATCATACGGTCAACTTGTTGCCATCCAATAACATCAGTAGGGCTTTCACCTCCTGTATTAATGTCATCAGAAGCCACTTCAGCCAACATCACACTAGCATAGTTAGCTTGTAACAAGTCATAAATACCAATCAGTCCATTTCTATAATCTTCTTCAGAAAGAAAGAAATTTTCTGAATTCACGGTGTACGGTGGGTTTACATCTACAAAGTCATCTGCACATGAAATGCTAAGCAAAGCTAAGACCATTATTAAAATATATTTTTTCATTGTTTTTCTTTTTTATCGATTAAAAATTAGCATTTAAACCTAAAATAGCTGTTCTTGGTAAAGGGTAAAATCCAAAATCAATACCTTGTCCAATAGGAGCTCCTGTAGAAGCCGTTGGATCATAACCAGAATATCCTGTCAATGTGTACACATTATCTACTTTAGCATAAACTCTTAAATTACTAACTTTAATTTTTTCTAATAACTCTGGTTTAAAACTATAACCAACACTCACAGTTTGTAGTCTTAAAAAAGAACCATCTTCTACAAAGAAGTCTGAGAACACATTGTTAGCTGTAGCTCCAGAAGTAACTCTTGGTATAGAATTTGTGCTTCCTGGCCCGGTCCATCTATCTTTGTTATAAGCAAGCATATTTACATTAGGTTGATCACGTTCAAAGTTTCTTACAATATCATTTCCTAAATTAGCAAACATATAAGTAGAAAAATCCCATTGTTTATAGTTTAAACTTAAATTATAACCTAAGGTAACATCGGGAATTGGATTACCAATGTTTACTCTATCATTTTCATCAATTACGCCATCTCCATTGGTATCTACAAAACGTAAATCCCCTGGTTGAGCGTTAGCACCAAGTGCTTGTTGAGATGGGTGTGCGGCTACTTCTTCAGGAGTTTGGAAAATACCATCGGTTTGGTAACCGTAGAAAAAACCAATTGGTTGCCCCACTTGCATTCTTGAAGGTAAGGGTTGACCAACACCAAACTGCCCACCTTCTAAAAATTCTGCACCGTTAATTGCCGTTACTCGGTTCCTAATGGTTGAAACGTTAAAGCTGGTGTTGATACTTAAATCATCTGTCCAATTGTCTGAGTAAGACAATTCAACCTCAACCCCTTGGTTTCTAACAGAACCCGCATTAAGTGTTGGTGCAGAAGAACCCGGAGCGGCAATACCTGTAATTCCGGATACCGGTATGTTAGGAACTAATAAATCACGCGTATCTCTTCGGTAGTAATCTACAGCAAGGTTTACTTTATTGTTCCATAGGCGTAAATCAAAGCCCACATCTACCATGGTATTTTCTTCCCATTTTACATCAGCGTTTGGAAGTGCCCCTGGTGCTTGTCCAGCAAGTATTCCACCACTGGTATCCGTATAATTAGCAGAACCATTCATTAATGCGAGGTAAAGGAAATCACCTCCAATACGGTCGTTTCCTAAAACACCAAAACTACCTCTTACTTTAAAGAAATCAATAGCATCTACCTCTGGAAAGAAATCTTCATCTGAAGCTATCCAACCCGCTGTAGCAGAAGGAAACCAACCTACTCTATTTTCTGGCCCAAACTCGGTAGAAGAATCTCTTCTTAACATACCAGAAAACAGGTAACGGTCTTTTAATGTATATTGAACACGTGTAAAGTAAGAAAGGCGTCTTAAATCATAGGCAAATGAAGTAGCTGTATTTTCATCTCCAGTACCTGTTGCCGTGCCAATATTTGCAAACTGCCATGAATTATTTGGCACTCCAGTTCTTGAGCCTCCAATAAACTCTCCATACTGTCTAAATACGTTCATCCCTAAAAGGAATGTAATTTCGTGAATGTCTGCAAATTTAGTTTCGTATGTATGGAACAAATCTAAGGTATAATCATAATCACTTTGTTGATTTTGATTCACCAAGTTTTCTGGTCGGTTAAATACTTTGTTGGGACCATAATTAAAAATTGGCAAAAACTCTCTAAATCGAGAATTTGCAGAATTAAAACCAATTCTTGCTTGTAAGTCTAGGTTATCGTGGTATTCCCAAGTACCATGAACGTTACCACTAATTCGGTTAGTGGTTCCTTCGTTAAATGTATTTCTTATTTGGGTAAGTGGATTTACCACTTCATTACCCAAATCTATAAAACCTGTAAGATTGTCAACATTTCTTCCAATAGTAGGTGCCATATTAATCGCATTAAAAAGCACAGAGCCCAATCCAAAATCATTAAGGCCTCTATTTTCTGTGTGGAAATAATTCAGGTTGGTTTTTAAGTTTAAATTGTCTTTCAAATCTGTATCTAAAGCAATTTGAGCAGTTTGTCTTTTAAAGCCGGATTTATCACCACCAACAATACCTTCTTGACCTAAGTGCGATGCGCTAATTCTGTAAGAAGTTTTTTCTGAACCACCGCTTACAGAAAGGTTATGACTTACCACAGGAGCAGTTTGAAAAACTTCATCTTGCCAATCTGTTCCTCTACCTAATCCTGTAATATTTCCTAGCGGATTAACTTGACCAGCATTCGCGTATTTCTCATTCATTAAGATACCATATTCGGTGGCATTTAATAAAGGTAATGTTCGTGTGGTTTGCTGAAGCCCATAATACGTAGAATAATCAAACTGTGCTTCTTGGTTTCTTTTTCCTCCTTTGGTAGTTACTAAAACCACCCCATTAGCACCTAACGTACCATAAATAGCGGCCTGAGCATCCTTTAAAACAGTGATTTCTTCAATGTCCTGTGGATTAATGGAATTCAACCCACCTTCATATTGAATACCATCTAATATAATTAGAGGTCTATTGTTACCATTGGTTGATATACCACGAATTCTAATATTGGCTTCAGCCCCAGGTGAACCACCTTGTGGTGTAACATTTACACCAGAAACGGTACCTTGCAATGATTGCGCGGCGTTTAGAGGTTCTAATTTTTTAATGTCCTCACTTCCTACTTTAGAAACTGCACCAGTTACATTCCGTCTACTCTGTTTACCGTAACCAATAACAATGGTTTCTTCAAGCTGTTGTACATCCGATTCTAAAACTAAATCGTATGTATCTCTATTGTCTATTTCTAAACGCAGTGTTTTAAAACCTACGTAAGTGAACAATAAAACGTCTCCGGGGCTTACAGCATCAAGTATAAATTCCCCATCAAAATTGGTAGTAGTCCCTTTGTTAGCTCCTTCAACCTGTATTTCTACACCGGGTAAAGGAATATTTGCATCGGAATCTACTACAGTTCCTGATACTTGTTTTTCTTGAGCATAAATTAAACTACCCATGAAAAACATCAACAATGTAAATTTTTTCAACATATTTTTTGAGTTTGATGTAAATCTAAATCGTTTTCTTGATATTTTATCAAAAAAAAGGTTTACAAAATACATACAATGTAAATTACAAAGATGATTTTTGAATTAATAGCAGTGAATTCAAGGAAATACCTAAAGTTTAAGCTATTGTTAAAATAAGGTTTTTTATGATAAACAAATTTAAAAAAGGAGGATGTAGTGGTTTTGTATAGGCGAAAAACAGATTTGTATAGGACTATAATTCAAGTATATAGTTGGTCAAACTGATTTCTCTTTCCAAATTCATTTTTTTACGCAAACGATAGCGCTTTACCTCAACACTTTTTGGTGATATGTTAAACAATGGAGCAATTTCTTTTGAACTTAAATTTAAGCGTAAGTAAGCACACAATTTTAAGTCGTTAGGAGTTAGGTCTGGATGTTTTTCTTTAATTTTCTTAAAGAAATCTTGGTCGGCATTGTTAAAAGCTTTTTCAAAAAACTCCCAATCACTATTTTGGTTGAGTTTACGCTTAATGATTTTGCTAATTTGTACAATGCCTTTTTTGGGCTCCTCTTTGTATTTATTAATTTCAGATTGAAGCTGATTCAAAAATTCATTTTTCTTGATAAGACTCATGGTAGAGATAGCCAATTCTCTGTTCTTACTTTCAATATCCTTCTCTAACTGTTGGTTTTTGACTTCAATTAATCGCAATTCATTTTCACTTTCTTTTAATTGAAGTTCTCTCTGGTTTTGTTGATGAATTATTCTCTTTTGCTTTTTATAATAAAGTGTATAGGCATTATGCGTAATAATAATAATGATGATAAAAACAATAAAGTATAAAACAAGCATCAAATTAGATTGCCAAAAAGGACGTTGAACGCTAAAATGATAAGTTACACTATCGGAAACCATATCATGCCCCATTCTAGCTCTAACTTCAAAAGTATAATCTCCAGAGTTTAGATTACTGAATCTAGCCGTTGAACTAGATGACCAATCACTCCAATTTTCAAATAGACCTTTTAATTTATACTGATATTCTATATGAAGAAACTTAGAATATTCCGGCACACTATAATCAATTTCTAAGGTATTGTATTTGGCTTCAAATTTACTTTTACTATTTACAAAGGAAACAGGTATTTCATTACGTTCAACCGAAGAAGAAGTAACTGAATTAATTTTCATTTCTAATGTGCGGTGAAATTTTTCATACAAATCAAAATCGAAAGTCAAATATCCGAGATGATTTCCAAACAAGTATTGCTTATCTTTTAATCTGATTACGTTTTCATAACCAACTAAAGAACTTCTCATTTCATTGGTGAGTGGGAAGCTCTCTACCAATAAACTATTGTCTAAATTATTTTTAGAGACACGGTAGGTAAACTTTTTGGTAAATACGAAAAAATCATCTTCTGAAGTAGGAACTAATTTTCCGGTGGTATAGTTGTCTTCAGAGAGCAAATCACCAATTTGTGGGTGAAGTTCAAATTTATTTTTTGTTGGTTGATAAGCAAATATTCCGTTACTATTGGCGTATAAAATTTGATTTTGAAATTTAATTAAACTGGAGTAAAGTCCTTTTTCTACAGAAGAATCCTGTTCACTGAGTAGTACATTTTTAAAATCATTATCAAATTTAATCTTATAAACACCTTTGTACTCATGATCTACTAAAACCGAATGAGAATCAAAAAACTCAAAAGATTTGGCAGAAACTTCAAAGCCATCAATAGCGTTTTTAAAAGTCCATTCTCCATTCACTTTTTCCAATAAACTAAAACCTTGATAATTTCCTTGGAGTAGTAAGTTGGGTTGATTGGGAATGGTTTTAAAATTCCAAGTACCTAATTTTTTACTAATTTGTTGAAAATGATTTTCTTGAACCAAAAAAGTTCCATTATTGTGACCGCAGAATAGTTCATTATCATATTCAAACAATTGCCAAACTTGGCCCGTGCTACCTTCAACAAGTTCAAAATCTGAGTTGGTATCATTTAGTTTTTTGTAAAATAAGCCCTGGTTAGTACCCAAAAATAATTGGTCATTAAAAACTTTAGAGACATATACCGTACCTAATCTTCCGGTTCCATCGGTATAGTTTTTTATGGGTGAATATGTATTGATAAAGCTAATGCCATTATCCAAACCCAACCAAATGTTGTGGTCTCTATCTTCAAACAAGGAAAGCACAGTATTGTTTGCCAGCCCATTGCTTCGGTTGATTTGGTATTCTATATGACCTTGTTTAGAAATACGGTAAACACCATTAGATATAGTTCCAAGAATTAGATCGCCATTTTCAGTTTGCAAGCTATTGTAAACATCAATTGAATTAAAAATTGGCAAATCAAATAATTTGTATCTCTGGGGAGATTCAGATAAGGTATAAATCCCTTTTTTGTCGGTTTGAACCAATAATTGATTGTTTAAAGAATACATATTAATAATGGTATTCTTTTGAAAGACGGGGTGATTGTTCACTAATTCTGCCTTTGCATTTACAATCTGATAAATACCTTTATCTGGTTGGCTAAAGTAAATGTTGTTTTGAACCTGAAATATTTTAGTAATTCCGTCTTGGGCATCAATTTTTTTAATTTCTTCAGAGGATGTATTGTAGAGATAAATATTATTTAAGGATTGAAAAATAATCCAATCTTTATAGTCAATAATATTCCAGAATTGTTCGTCTTCATTTAATTCAATTTGCGCTGAAATGGAGGAATAGGTTAAGTGGCCAAATTCATTTTTTTCCCAAAAGCCAAATTCTCTAAAACAGCCTGTATAGATGCGCTCATCAATGGCGTGAACAGAACGAATTATACTTTGATTTGGAGATTTGTACAAACTCCAGTTTTCTCCATCATAAGAAAGAAGTCCTTTATTATTAGCTACATAAATCCATCCATCGTTAGATTGGGTAATGGACCAGTTTTGATTATCTGCTTTATAATCTTTAGCCTCATAAGAAACTACAGGAGGTATTTCTTGCCCTACACTTAATTGAATATAGAAAAGTAAAAAGAAAAAGCGCATAGTTATAATTTGGTTGAAAGGTAGCAAATAGAATTTTAAACATCAAATTGGTATGAAGAAAATACAGCTTTTGTCTTTCAAAAGATTTGTAAAAACGATAAACATAAAAAACCCACTCTTTTACAAACGGGTTTGAAAACCTTGATTAAAATAAGCATAAAATCCTTTTAAACGTGATTAACACTTTTCTGCGTGATGCAAAAGCTCGTGTAGCTTATGCATAAGAAAACAACTTTGAAGTGTGGTTTTTTTATTGAGTTATCTTGGCACGGATTGCAAATTCGCGCTATAGGAGTAGTAATTACAAACTACTATTGTTCTTTATACTTCTTTCGTAATATTGTCTTGCTTTGCTCCATAATGTCGTAAATCTATCATATTTCCGTTAGGGTCGTAGTTGAATTGGTCAAAAATCAAAAAGGAACATTACTGATCTTATTAAAATCCATTTTTTTGTGGAGCAAATAAAAATCCAAATCACTGTAATCAAAATTTTCAATTGGTATGATGTCCATAACAGGCAAATAAATTTCACCTGTATAATTTATTTTATTCCCGTTACTAAGAGATATTGGACACTTACAAAACCTTCCTCTTATTGGGGTTATGTAAACTATGATTTCTTCTTTATACTTCATATCAAAAAACTTCTTTTTAACAGACAGTATTTTTTTCTTGTTTACTTCTATAGCATCAAAAACTTCATTTTGCATCTCTAAATAAGATTCATTAAAATCAAACTTATCAGACTTAAATGAATCAAATGGACTTACAGTATCCCCATTTTGACATTTTTTTAAAAGAGTTTTTGAATAACCTACAAGGTAAACTGGAGATATTTTTTCTTTAGTATTATTAATAGAATCTAATGGTATTATCCATGAATATATTTTATCATAATCATATTTAGTTGATTTTTCATAAGTGATTATCAAGAAATCTTTGTTGATAATATTCTGACTATGAGAGAAATTATAAAAAATAAATAAAAAAAGTAAAAACAATAAGACTCTTAAAATTTTAAACATAATATTGAATTTAAATCATCTTTTAACAGAAGCATCTATTATAAGATTTATTTATTCTGATTTTTCATAGGTTTTATAAAACTCATATCTCCCGTTTTTCTTTCTATACACATTAAATTGACTTGTGTTAGCTTTTTTAATTATGGAATCTAGTTTTTAAAAGTTTAATCACTAAAAACACAGCATTGAAACACCAATTAAAACTGCTTAAAAGCTTACTGTTAATCAAAATCTATTTTAAGTTTTTCACTGTAAATCTGTTTTAAAAGATCTTTGTCATAAAAAATTTCTGTTTCAAAATGTGAAAATTTATCCATCGGGAAGTATTCCTTAGGACCGTAATATAATAATAAGTTTAAGCTTTCCACGGCAGTGATTGAGTCTAAACCAACATAGTATGGCAATTTAATTACTTTTTGCCCAAATCTGTTCACTTCATTTAAAACTGTATAATCATTTTCACCATTTAAAGCTAATTCAGAATTACTATATAAAGACAGTAAGAGTTCGTAATGATTATCTTTAGGCATGCTAGGAAGTTGATTTAAAATTAAAGAATCAAAACCTTTTTGATCATTATTCTTTAATGCTAGTTTAAGTTTTTCAATTGAATAATCAATTTTATCTCTCTCAGGTGTGCATGAAAAACTAATTATAAAGATCAGTGATAAAAATATAATTGTTTCCATTATTAAATTTTTAATCTCCATAAATTTTAGCATTAAACTTATTAAATGTTTCTTTGTGTTTTACCAAAATCAAATCCTAAATACAACTTCATCGTAAAACCATCAACTCTACTTACTCCTCCCAAACATTTTCCAAATCTTCTAATGATTTTCCTTTGGTTTCAGGTATAAACTTATAGGTAAAGAATAAAGTGAATAAAATGAAAAACGAAAAAATATAATAGGGCAAGGCTCCGTTCCAGAATTCACTTTTATTTAATTCACTTTCAGACAACAACGGGAAAAATTGAGAAACTAAATAGTTGGTAAACCACTGAAAAGCTACAGCAATAGACATAGCTAAACTTCGAATTCTGTTAGGGAATATCTCCGATAAAATCACCCAAACTACCGGCCCCATAGACATGGCAAACGAAGCGATAAACAACAACACCCCAATTAAGGACACCCAACCTACTTGCTCTAACTGCAAACTGATCGCTAACATTAAAAAACCTGTTAACATTCCGCTTCCTCCAATATAAACCAATTTTTTTCGTCCAAATTTATCTACCGTAAACAAGGCTACAAATGTAAAAATCAAGTTGATTAATGCTAACAAGGTTTGTTGCAGTAAAACATCATCTTTAGTAAAGCCTAAAGTGGTTTCAAAAATATCTGAACCGTAATAAAGTACAGCATTAATTCCCGTTAGTTGTTGCAAGGAAGAAAAAACCAGACCAATAAGTATAATTTTAAAAAATGGACTTTTAAACAAATTAATTTTACCTCCTACAGAAGCTTTTTTAATGGACTGAAGAATATTAACTTGTACTTTATCTGCTTGCTTTTCTCCATTAATGCGTTTCAAAACTGTGTAAGCTTCAGGTTCTTTTCCTTTGAGGTATAACCACCTTGGACTTTTAGGCACAAAAAACAATAAAACTAAAAATAAAATACTTGGTATAAGTTCAGACCAAAACATTCTACGCCATCCAAATTCAATATTTTGTGCTTCTGTCAAGTTTTTGCCAATAAAATAAGTGACTAAAAAAACCACAAAGAAACCTACAACAATTGCCAATTGATAAAAAGAAACCAAGCTTCCACGCTTTTCAGGCGGAGCAATTTCTGCAATATACATGGGCGCCGACATAGAAGCTATGCCAATTCCTAGACCTCCAATAATTCTAAAAGTAACCAATAAACTTACAGATTCTGGCAGAAAAGAAGGCATACCCGAACCCCAAGCAGAGAGTGTAAATAAAATGGCAGAAACAATTAAGGCGTTTTTTCTTCCTATACCAAAATTTATTGGTCCAGCAATTAAAGCGCCTACCAAACAACCTAATAAGGCGCTCCCCACAACCCAACCTTTCATAGCGGCATCTAATTCAAAATGCTTGCTTAAAAAAAACTGAGCTCCGTTAATTACTCCGGTATCGTAACCAAATAACAATCCACCTAAGGCAGAAACAATGGTGATTAAGGTTAAATAAACTTGTTTGGTCATTTTTTTAAAAATATTTGGGTGCAAAGTAGGAAGAACTGTTTTAAATAAAAAATAAAGCTTATATTATGTAGTATTTTACTACAAAAAAAATGAAACTTGCCTTCATTGGCTTTATGTTAATGTGCAAACTGAAGTTGAAAAATAAGTTTAATTTTGCAGGAAAAAAATGAAGCCCATAGAAAGTATAAAGGAAGCTTTAAAAAAGTCAGAAAATTATAAAAGTTATAAAAACAGCATTCAAAATCTTTTTAATGAAGGCAAAACCACTGGAGAAAACCAATCTGAAGCCTACCTGCATTATACCGAATTAAACTTACAGCGAACCAAAAGATGGGATAAGATAGGTAAAATTAATCCCGAGGCTGTGTCTAAAATTAGCGAGATAAACACACGTCAAATCTGGCTTGTTATTACAGAAGCTTGGTGCGGAGACGCTGGTCATGCGCTTCCGTTTATTAATAAATTGGCAGAATTAAATCCAAAAATTGATTTGCAAATTGTTTTACGAGATGAAAACGAAGAACTCATGAATAATTTTCTTACCAATGGCGGAAAGTCTATACCTAAATTAATTTCATATTCTCCAGAAGACCAAAAAGTCTTATTTACGTGGGGACCAAGACCAGACGAAGCTATGCAAATGGTACTTAAAGAAAAAACAGCCAAAGGCAAACTTGATAGCAAATTTATAGAGCAACTTCAAAAGTGGTTTAATAAAGACAAAGGAAATCAAACGTTAAAAGACATTGTTGACTTAGTTAGCAAAACCTAAGATCAGTATATATATTAAGCACTCAAAAAATACATCCATTTTGGCCTAAAAAAGTTTCTTGAGAAAGCATTTGTTTTCGTTGCTGAAGTAACCAAAGTAAAAATCGAATATTTCGGAATTTTTTTTCTTTTCTTCAATTTTAATGTGGATTAAACGAGTTATTTATTTAGTGGTTAGAGGCTTAATTTTAATTGCATAAATTGGTTTTGATGTGTTAGCATCAATATAGATTGTGTCTCATATTTAAATCTGTTTTTGCACTCCTAAAAGCCTTTTCAAACTTCCACAGATGGCTATAATTTTGTAAAATTTAATCTTTACTTAATTTGGCGTTGGTTATGTAGGCTTTTAAGCCATCCCCTGGCGTCTCTTTCAAGCTTTACTTTGTCTATTGATACCTTTAATTCTCCATCAGCTTTTAGATATTTATTGTAAGCTCTATTATTGATACTTGATTTAGTTATTTTTTCTGATTTGACTTTCTTTTCTCGCCTTTTTAAGCCATTTTCCCTATTACGCCTGTCTTTCTTTGCTGTTGAATCAGAATAGCTAATAATAGCTATAAATTCACTTTTTCCAAAATAGTGGTTTCTTCATTTATATTTCTAAAGCGGATACATTTCTTTGGATAAATGAAATTAAACAATTGAATTTTATTTATACCAACTTGAATAAGTAATGTATGATTTTGCAATTCGTTGAACCTCATCCTGCATTAATTCTGGGCTGACTGATTTTACTTTTATTGCAGGAACACCTGCATAAATGCTTCCCTTTTCAACAACTGTATTTTCAAGAACAACAGCACCAGCGGCAACAACACTTCCTTCTTCTACAAGAACTCCATCCATAATAATGGCTCCCATGCCTATTAAAACATTATCTTGAATTTCACAACCATGAATAATTGCTCTATGCCCTATTGAAACATGATTACCAATTAGTGTTTTAGTTTTTTTATAAGTGCAATGAACCATGACTTGATCTTGAATATTCACTGCATTGCCAATTAAAATACTATTTACATCACCTCTAATAACAGCGTTAAACCAAACACTGCACTGATTCCCCATTTTCACATCTCCTATAACTGTTGCATTTTCAGCTAAAAAACAGTATCTTCCAAAACTTGGGTGTTTACCTAAAAGTGGTTGTATAAGTGCCATTTATTTTTTCTTTAAATATAAAATGTTTTAGAAATTAAAAAAGGATTTTAGCCAATAATTTTGGTTTAATAACTTAAAAAATAAAACCAATACCAACCTCAAGAATATTATTAACTGAACTAATAGTGCCTGGAAAATGGTTTTTCCAATATTGATAATTTATTTTAAATACAATATTTACTTTGGTATTGAAGCTAAAACCTATACAAATAAGCAAAATATTCCTTGCTCTTATTCTTTGCGAATTTGAGGAAACTTTTAAAAAATGTGGCTAAATTGTATTTTATTGGTTTTAAGTTGATTTTTA
>JAIUMH010000026.1 GCA_022565635.1 Flavobacteriaceae bacterium
GGAGTCAATTTGAAGGAAATTTAATTTTAACCATTAATTACCTACACAACCATCTAGAGAAAAACAGAAAAGAAAACTTCTTTGGTCAAATTTTAAACCATCAACATTTGCAGTCAACTAAATATATGTCGCTTTGGATTGAAGAGAAAAACAAAAAGAAGGGATAATAAGCAAGATGAACACTTTGTTCCATTAAATTGATAAACCTTATACTGAAATTAATATTTCGAATTTAGAAAAGCCTTTTTTAATTGTATATTTGTAATCTAAATTAAGTTTAAATAAAAATATATAACAATATGTACCCACCAGAATTAGTACAACCAATGAAGGATGAATTAACCAGTATTGGTTTTGAAGAATTAACCTCTGCAACAGAAGTAGAGTCTGCTTTAAAGAGAGAAGGAACAACCTTAGTTGTAGTTAACTCAGTTTGTGGTTGTGCTGCGGCTAATGCAAGACCTGGCGCAAAAATGTCTTTAGCAAATGATAAAAAACCCAAGCATTTAGTAACGGTATTTGCTGGTGTTGATCGTGAGGCTACAGATAAAGCAAGAGCAGAAATGCTTCCTTTTCCTCCAAGTTCACCCTCAATGGCTTTGTTTAAAGATGGTGAGTTGGTTCACATGTTAGAAAGACATCACATTGAAGGAAGGCCAGCAGATATGATTGCAGAAAATTTAAAAGGTGCTTATAACGAACATTGTTGAGAAAGAGAGAAACCACTTTTTAGTGATAGAAGCCACTTCTTAGGAGGTGGCTTTTTTATTATGCGCGCATATTTAATCTCTGGATTTTGTGATGATTTTTTTTTATTAAATAGTATTTTTACGCAATTTTACAAATGAAGTTAGTTTTATCGTATATTTTAAGTTCGCTGTATTATTTGTTCTTTGGTTTAGTCCTAGTGATTTTTCATGGCATACAGTGGATATGTCATAAGTTTTTTGGTTATCAAGCACATAAAAAAAGTGTAGATATCTTAAACCTTTTTTTGCTAAGATGTCTACATTTTTTAGGGGGTAGGGTTACTTTTGAAAATTCATACAAAGATGAATTAGAAAAAAATCAACCTCATATTATTGTTGCTAATCATCAAAGCATGTATGATATACCGCCTTTAATTTGGTATTTTAGAAAATTACACCCCAAGTTTATTAGTAAGATGGAATTAGGAAAAGGAATTCCATCAATTTCGTATAATTTAAGACATGGAGGTTCAATTCTAATTGATCGAAAAAACCCGAGGCAATCACTACCTGAGATAAAAAAGTTCACGCAATATTTAAATCAGACCAACAATGCAGCAGTAATTTTTCCTGAAGGAACAAGAAGTAGGACAGGACATCCTAAAAGCTTTTCAGCAAATGGGTTGCTTATGCTCTTTAAAAACTGTCCTAATGCAAAGATTATTCCAGTAACTATAAATAATTCCTGGAAACTTCAAAAGAAAGGTAGCTTCCCCTTAGGGGTTGGGGTTCATATTCATATAAAAGTTCAAGAACCAATTTTAGTGAAAGATTTTACTCCAAAAGAATTAGTAGAAGTAGTTGAAAATAATATCATAAAAGATATTCAAGTAATAGAAAATAAAAAATAAATTATGTCAGCATTTAATATTCGATTAGAAGTAATGAATCAGCTAGAAAGTAAAGTAGATTCGTTAATTGATCAATTTTTAATTCCCGTTGAAAAAATCTGGCAACCCACCGATTTTTTACCCAATTCACAAGAAGAAAGTTTCTTTGATGAAGTGCATGAATTAAGAGAGCTAGCAAAAGAATTACCTTATGATTTTTGGGTGGTGCTTGTTGGAGATACCATCACAGAAGAAGCATTACCTACCTATGAATCATGGCTCATGGACGTTGAAGGGGTGAATCAACATAGAAAAGATGGTAAAGCGTCTTCATGGAGTAAATGGGTTAGACAATGGACAGGGGAAGAAAATAGGCATGGAGATGTTTTAAATAAATATCTTTATTTGTCTGGGCGTGTAGATATGAGAGAAATTGAGATTACTACGCAGCATTTAATTAATGATGGTTTTGAAATAGGTACAGATAGAGATCCTTACAAGAATTTTGTTTACACAAGCTTTCAAGAATTAGCCACCTACATTTCTCATAACCGTGTGGCAAAATTAGCCAAGGATTATGGGAACAAATCGCTGTCTAAAATGTGTAAAATTATTTCTGGTGATGAAATGCGTCATCATAAAGCATACAGTACATTTGTAGATGAAATCTTTAAATTAGATCCTTCTGAAATGATGATAGCTTTTAAAGAAATGATGGTTAACAAAATTGTTATGCCAGCACATTTTTTAAGAGAATCTGGTAAGAAAATAGGAAGCGCTTTTGAAGACTTCTCTAACTCCGCTCAGCGCATAGGGGTTTATACAGGTCAAGATTATATTGACATTATGAAAAAATTAATCAACCAATGGGATGTTGCTAACATTAACGGATTAAATGAGCAGGGAGAAAAAGCCAGAGATTATTTAATGAAATTGCCCGATAGAATGCAACGCATTAATCAACGCATAAGAATTCCACAGGAGCAAACCACTTTTACATGGGTTAATCCTGCGGTGGTTAATTCTTAATTGCTTGACACATCAATAATTTGATCAACAAATAATTTGATTAAAGTTTTGTTTGTTTTAGTTTGTTAGTTTGAAAAGCCTTCAGTTATTTTGCTGAAGGCTTTTTTGTTTATGTACTATGGAAAAATCAATGCCAGAATTTCAATTATTAGAGCAAATCAAAAATACAGTTCAATTAGAATTAGCTTCTGCTGAAGCGTCTCATGATTGGCAACATATTTTACGTGTTGAACAAAACGCGCTACAACTGCTTGAAGCCAGCCCAAAAGCCAATCCACTGGTGGTTTTGCTAGGGGTGTATTTACACGATATAGCCGATGCTAAGTTTCATGAAGGCAATGAAGCTATTGGTCCTCAAAAAACTTTTGATTTATTAACCAAACATCGTTTTCCTTCACCTATTATTGATGAGGTTGTTTTTATAGTGAAGCATATGTCTTTTCGGACTTCATTTAAAAAAATAGAAAAAAACTTGAACTTTCAATTGGTGCAAGACGCAGATCGTTTAGATGCAATTGGAGCAATAGGAATAGCAAGGGCTTTTCAGTACGGAGGCTTTAAAAACAGAAAGTTGTACTCAAACTTACCTCCTAAAGCTATTCATTCAAAAGAAGATTATAAAAAGTCTGAAGCAGCAACATTACAGCATTTTTTTGAAAAACTACTAAATTTAAAAAACTTGATGAACACCCCTGCAGGAAAAGCTGAAGCAGAAAAAAGACATAATTTTATGTGTCTTTATCTAGAGGAATTTTACCGCGAAACCCAACAGCCAAAATGGTTGAAAAAGCTTCTTCAGTGACAAAATAACGGAAAGGTTTAATAGGTATTAAGCTTTATCCTGTTCGTCTTTTAAATCTTGATCTGAAGTGATGATTTTCATTTGAGGCTCTTTTAGCGTTTTCTTGTTAGCGATACTTCTTTCTAATGAAAGCAATAATGAAGGAAGAAGTAAGAGGTTGGCTAACATAGCAAATAACAATGTTGCAGAAACTAAGCCACCTAAAGCAACGGTTCCTCCAAAACTTGAAATCATAAATACAGAAAAGCCGAAGAACAATACAATAGAAGTGTAGAACATACTCACAGCGGTTTCCCGTAAGGCAGGATAAACAGAGCGTTTTATTTTCCAATGATTTTCTTTGAGCTCTTGTCTATACTTGGCCAGAAAATGAATGGTGTCATCAACGCTAATACCAAAAGCAATACTAAAGACTAAAATTGTAGAGGGCTTTATAGGAATTCCTAAAAATCCCATCATACCTGCTGTCATTAATAGAGGTAATAAATTTGGAACCAAGGATATAATAATCATTCTAAAGGAACGAAACATCCAAGCCATAAACAGGGCTATTAACAAAACAGCAAGGCTTAATGATAATACAAGGTTTTTGACAAGGTAACGTGTTCCTTTTTGAAAAATTAAAGCTTTACCTGTCATCATTACATTGTATTGGTCTGTAGGGAAAATTTTATCTATTTCAGGCTGTAACTTAGCTTCAATTCTCTCCATTTCTTCAGTACCTACATCTTTCATAAAAGTAGTTACGCGCGCATATTGGCCCGTTGAGTCAATAAAAGTTCCTGTCCCTTCTTGTAATTCATCTAAGCTTTTAATGTAAGGCATGATGAAATTCACCTCTTGACGGGTGGGAAGCTGAAAGTATTTTGGATTTCCATTGTAGTAAGTTTGTTTGGCGTATTTGGCTAAATTCACAACAGAAAGCGGACTTGAAAGTTCTGGAATTTCTTCAATTTCTAGGGCTAATTGCTCAATTTTTTTGAGGTTGGTTAATTTGGTTACTCCATTTTTTCGTTGGGTATCAATCATAAATTCCAAGGGCATAATACCTTCAAATTCTTCTTCAAAAAACTGAATGTCTTGAAAGAAATCTGCTTTTTTCGGCATATCTTCTAAAAGGCTTCCAGAGATTTTTATATTGTAAATGCCAATAATACTTAAAGCTAAGACACTCACAGAAACAATATAAATACTCACTCTTCGGTGTTTCACTGTATCTACCATCCAGTTGACAAAACTTTCAATCCAACGATTTCCCAAATGTTTTAAATGCTTTTCTTTGGGAGGCGGCATGTAACTATAAATAACCGGTATAATGAGTAAGCTAAGTAAAAATATAGCAACAATATTTAATGAAGCCACAATACCAAATTCAGTGAGCAATTCGCTTTGCGTAAAAATGAATGTAGCAAATCCAGATGCTGTTGTAAGATTGGTCATTAGCGTAGCATTGCCAATTTTGGTAATTACCCGTTGTAATGATTTGGCTTGATTGCCGTGTTTTTTGATTTCTTGTTGGTATTTATTAATTAAAAATACGCAATTAGGAATACCAATAACTATAATTAAAGGAGGAATGATAGCCGTTAAAACGGTTATTTCATAGCCTAACGCACCTAAGGTACCAAACGCCCACATTACACCAATTACTACTGTAATCATAGATATAAAGGTGGCTCTAAAACTTCTGAAAAAGAAAAAGAAAATTAAAGAAGTAACCCCTAACGCAGCCAAAACAAACCATTGAATTTCATCCACTATATTTTGTGAATTAAGGGTACGGATGTAAGGCATTCCAGAAACTTTAACTTCTATTCCAGTTTCTTCTTTAAATTGCTTCATTAAAGGCCTAAGGTCATTTAGGACAAAATCTTTTCTCTCTCGTTCATTTACTATTTCTCTTTTGATGTAAACAGCAGTTTGAACCGTGTAATTTTTTTTACTAAATGCTATGCCTTGATAAAAGGGTAAATCTTCAAAGAGTAATTTACGGTATTTTTTAAGTTCTTCTGCATTCTCTTTTTGGCTTAAATCAAAGGCATTAATAATTTCAAAGCGTTTCTCTTCTGTATTTTTTTCGAGAATTTTTAAATTAGGTAAACCAATGCTATACTCTACCTCATTAAAACTTTGTAAAGTGTCTGTAAGTTGAACCCAATGCTTAAATTTAGCTGGAGTAAAAATATCTTCATCTTGTGTGGCAATGACTATTAAATTGCCTTCGTCTCCAAATTTTTCTAAGAAATTTCTATACTGTACGTTGATAAAGTGGTCATCGGGTAGGAGGTTGGCTTCTGTATAGGAGAAACGCATATACTTCCATTGCGATGCAAAAAATAAAGTAGATAAAACAACTAAAGAAATAACAATAATTCTATTTCTTAAAATCCATCCTGCAACGGCATTCCAAAACCCTAAACTCAATAACTTATTCATAAATAAAACTCCACAAAAGTTGCTTAAATCAGCACATAAAATAAAGTAAAAACGCTTCTTACAAGAAGCGTTTTTACTTTATTTTATTTTATTAAAAACTAAACACTCATAATTTCAACATCCTTAGCTTCATAAATTTTATCAATTTGAGCTATGTATTGATTGGTGAGTTCTTGTACCTCTTCTTCTGCCGACTTTAATAAATCTTCAGAAATATCAATTTTTTTAAGTTCAGAATTGGCATTTCTACGGTCATTTCTAACCCCAATTTTAGCCTCTTCTGCTTCTGCTTTTGCTTGCTTACTTAACTCTTTTCTGCGTTCTTCGGTTAATGGTGGAACATTAATAATAACACTTTCGCCATTATTGGTTGGGTTAAAACCAAGATTGGCGTTCATAATGGCTTTTTCTATTTCAACAATCATTTGTTTTTCGTAGGGTTGAATAGAGATTGTTCTAGCATCTGGAATATTAATGTTACTTACCTGGCTAAGTGGAGTCATACTTCCGTAGTATTCTACCTGAACATTGGTTAGCATATTAGGACTCGCTTTTCCAGCTCTAATATTCATTAATTGTTTTTTAAGGTGGCTAATAGCTCCCTTCATATCATCTTCGGTAGCTTCAATAATTAAGTCAACTTCTTCACTCATGGCAAACGATGTATTTGTTTATAAATTTACTTTGGTTCCTATTTTTTCTCCAGAAACTACTTTTTCAAGGTTTCCAGCGGTATTCATATCAAAAACTATGATGGGTAATTCGTTTTCTTGGCTTAGGGTAAAAGCGGTTGTGTCCATTACTTTTAGTCCTTTTCTCAGTACGTCATCAAAAGAAATAAAATCAAATTTTGTGGCTTCAGAATCACTTTCAGGGTCGGCGGTATAAATTCCATCTACACGCGTTCCCTTCAGAATTACGTCAGCTTCAATTTCAATAGCCCTCAAAACAGCGGCAGAGTCTGTTGTAAAGTATGGGTTTCCAGTGCCACCTCCAAAAATAACAACGCGGCCTTTGTCCAGATGCCTCATGGCTTTTCTTCTAATAAAAGGCTCTGCTACTTCATTAATTTTAATGGCAGATTGCAAACGAGTTTCTATATTTGCATCTTCTAACGCGCTCTGTAATGCTAGGCCATTTATAACAGTTGCTAACATGCCCATATGGTCACCCTGCACACGATCCATTCCTTTACTAGCTCCAGCAATGCCTCTAAAAATATTACCTCCCCCAATAACTATAGCAACTTCTACGCCTTTATCTGTAACTTTTTTTATTTCGTTAGCATACTCAGCAAGCCTTTCAGGGTCAATGCCATAGTTTCTGTCTCCCATTAAAGCTTCTCCAGATAATTTGAGAAGAATACGTTTATATTGCATAGTTAAAATTTTTGGTTGTGCAAATATATAGATTAATCACGATATATAAAGCAAAAAAATGAAGCTCTGAAAAGAATACTGAATTTACTCACTCAACTCTAGATAGTATTTTTTGACTTTTATCTTTTTAGCTGAAATCTTTCCTGTTATACAGTAAAATTATCCAGTTATACTTTTTGTTTAAAACTATGAATGTTTGCAACCTACTTTAGCCAGCAAATAAATTTAATATCTAATGAAGCATCTAATCTATATTTCTTCAATTTTATTCGCCTTTTTTTTAGCTCAAGATGAAACGAAGCATGTTTTGTTTACAGACGATGCCTCTATTTTTAACAGGTTTTCTTTTTTTAAGAATAGCGAAGTTACAATAGGTCAACAAACATGGAAAACACACAACTTAAATGTATCTAAATTTTCTAATGGAGACGAGATTGACCATGCTAAAACTGATGCCGCATGGAAAAAAGCAATTCAAGAAAGACGACCTGCTTGGCGATACATGAATAACGACTCTACCTTAGGAAAAACTTATGGTAAATTATACAATTGGTTTGCTGTAACTGATTCACGTGGTTTAGCTGAAGAAGGTTGGAAAATACCAGAAAAAAAAGATTGGCAAGAATTAATAGATCGCTTAGGTGATGACGCTGGCCATCAACTAAAGTGTAACTGCAACGAAATTAAAGAAGGAAAAGGCAATAATGCATCAGGTTTTTCTGCTGTTTTAGGGGGGCATTGTTTGTTTAACGGAATGTTTACCAATAAGCATTATACAGGCTCATGGTGGAGTACTTCAACTGAAGAAGATGGTCAAGTTTGGGCAATGCAACTCAATGCGAATTTTAATGAAGCAGAATTACTCAAAATGTATCAAACTTTTGGGCTTTCAGTTCGGTTATTAAAAGAATTTTAAATCAAACTATATTTTATCAATTATGTAAACCTATGAAAATGGAAAAAATAATCAAACAATTTTTAGTTTTAATTACCGGTTTTGTTTTTGTCTTAACCAATGCTCAAACTGCTCCCGACTGGGCTATACAAACAGCTAATGTGCCTGCATTTGTAGATTTTTCGCCTTCAGATAAATATTTGGTGTTAGAAAACGAACTGGGTTATGAGGTCTGGAACACCCAATCTCAACTTCAAGTCCTTCATGGTAAATATAGAAACAAAGTTGGACATTATTACTCAGAAGCATTTTTAACAGAGGGAAGCGCCTATTTGCTTTTTGAGCATGAAGACATTTTTCTACAAATAGATTATACCCTTAATCAAGCTAAAGTAAAAGCATACGATCTTAAAACGAAAGAAATGGTTTGGGAAATTACTAATCTAGACATTGGTGTTTCTACAGCACAAGCTGTTTTTCAACTTATTGGTATGATAAACAGAGTTTCTAAAGATAAACAAGCTTTAGATGAAGCAAGCGGTAATTATCTATCTGGTCAGGCACTCAGCAAAATGACAGGCAGACAAGTAAGTCCTTTAGCCAGAAGTAGGAGAGGAAACTATTTTTCCTATATAGGAAACGATAAAACCATTAATAAACTCATTACCTATTTACCAGAAAAAAATGCCATAGCGGTAAACGGGAAGGATGGTCTTCAACTTATAAGTCTCAAAAATGGAGAAACTTTGTGGCATCAACCCGATTTAGCTGGAGGTATTGGTGAAGTTTTTTATGAGCCTCAAAATAATTTGCTTATAGCCGTTAGAGTGAACCAGTCTGAATTACAAAACATAATGGGTAAACCAGAAGTTCAAGCACTTGAGGTAGAAACTGGTAACCTGCAATGGAGTTTAGAATATTATGGCGATTTTTTACCAGAAACAGCTTTTGTAGTAGGTGAAACCCTTGTTTTACCTTATTTCGGTCTTTCATTTATTGATGTGAAAACAGGTGAAGAACGTGAAGGCGATGTAAAAGAAGCCATGAAAAAACAACGAAGAATCTACCGAAACATGTCTATTCTTGGTGCTGGTGGTGATGACGACAGAAGACTAGGCGACAATTGTTCTTATCCTTTTTTAGATGAAAATGACGTCCTTCATTACGTAGTTGGAATGTCAGGTGGTAAAAATATCAATCCCGATGGAGGTAAAAAATCTTACTTACAAATAGATATCCACAAAGATAAAATTCTATTGAATGAAGAGAAAATTGCCAAGCAAGGTAATCGAATTATTCAAGAAGAAATGATTGATGGAATCTTGTACTTAAAAATGACTAAAGGATTGTCTAGTTCATTCATTATGGGAATTGATACTTCTTCGGGTAAAGTAATTTTTGAAACAGAAAAAGTAAGCAACCGATTAGGAACCGACTTCGATTTATTTCTACTAGAAGATAATCGAATTGTGGACGCCTCATCAAAAGGAATACATACGTACGATGCTAAAACTGGTCAAGAGCTTTCCGTAATTAGCTATAAAGATATACAGGTTGGAAAGTTTAGAAATCAGCTCATTTTTGACCATGGCTTGATCTTATTTGGAACAAAAGGAGTTGCAATAACTAATGATGAGGGTGAAGTAAAAGCAACTTTTAGTGATATGAATAGAATACAAGACTTTAGAATTGGTGAAGAAATTTGGCTAGTTGAGAAAAAACGCTTCACTAGAATAGGAACACAACCTATCAAAATCCTTGAAGAAATACCCTTTAGAAAAAGAGAAATGGTGTTTTTTAGTCCATCTGGAAACTACTTTTTGAAACTCGATGAAACAGGTAAAAATATCAACCTTTACAACCTTTAAAATAAAAACCAATGAAGAATTTAAAAATCTTAAGCTTAGTTGTATTGTGCTTTATTTTTGCTTGTAGTGATGATGATTCAATATCCTCAAACAATCCTGCAATGAATGAATGTCTAGGTGCAGGAGTTCCGTTTCCTGATGCTGCTTCAATAAATGCATGTGTTGATATAGGGCAGGGTATAAGTGTTGTGTTTAATCCTAATCTTACTTGGCAACAAAGTATAAATTTTTTCTCATCTAATTATAATTCTGATCCTTGGGTTATAACCGAACATGAAATATTTGACTATGACACCAACGAAAGAGAGGCTACGTGGTCTATTGTAGGGCCTGAATTTGATGTTGAAATTTCAATCACAGCTTTTGGTAATGATAATACTGGATTTATTGTTGGAAGCTACATTATTTACTATTAAATCAAAAATAAATTTTAAACTATTAAACTATGAAAACTACTAATTATTTACTCGCTTTTTTACTATCAATTTTTTTATTCAGCTGTTCTAGTGATGATGACACTATTCCTAACCCTATAACAGGAATAAATGTTGATGATTGTACAGAACAAACCTTTCTAGAATACCAAACTTTTTATCAATTACTAGTTGCATATAGTGAAAACCCTTCGCCAGAAAAATGCATCGAGGTAAAACAAGTCGCTCAAAATGTAAAGGATATTTTTGTTGAATGTAACCTTTGGGAAGATGAAGACG
Organism: Flavobacteriaceae bacterium; assembly: GCA_022565635.1. Taxonomy (GTDB): domain Bacteria; phylum Bacteroidota; class Bacteroidia; order Flavobacteriales; family Flavobacteriaceae; genus Psychroflexus. The sequence goes on from JAIUMH010000026.1 coordinate 10,702, forward strand.
GAAACATTCAAGACGAAATTGAAGAAATTATCAATGCGGATTGCGATTAATACCAGTTTCAATAATTAAAATCATTAAATGGTTAAATCGGTATAAGTAGTATTTACTGCAAATTATATTATATTAACTTTATTATTTTAAGTATGAGATTTTTTAAAAACAAATGCGCTTTTTTTTTAGTAGCCTTAAGCCCTATATTGATTGGGTGTAGTAGTGATGATGATGAAATTAATGGTGATTCATTTGATGTTAATTACGACTCAAAACTACGTATTGAAAGCGGAATGATTACTGGTGATTTTGATGGATATACCACTTTTACACAATCTGTTTTAGATTTTGGAGATGAACAAGTTCATGAATTTTCATTCAATTTTCAAGATCACCTAGTGTTGACAGAATCTACAATACTTTTAGGGATTAATATGTACAGTGATGATGAAATTTTTTCAGGATTAACAGAGGGTTCGTCCTATTATTTTGATGATTTGTGGCTTGCTGGAGGAGCAAAGAATACTTTTGGTGTAGGTTTAACTATTTGGGATGAAAACCATGAAAATGGAATTATTTATACCCATGTATTAGAAGGTAATATTGTTTTTAGTGAAATAGGAAATGATAAAATTAGAGCACTTTTTAATTTTAAAATTGAATCACCAGAAACAGGAGATGTTATTCAAACCAAGACTAGTTTGCTGATTGCATATCCGCAAGATTAATTCAAAAAAGTGGATTATGTTAAGTTGGACTGAGCTATTTTGAAAATGTTCAAAGTAGGTGTTGTATGTTAATTGTAAGCGGTATATAAATTTCTACAACAAAAGATTTAACAGCATTGCTGCTATGCTTATTTGGTCAACATTTATTTTGATAGAACTTTTACAAGCATCAATTCAGTTCAAAAATACTATTTATGTAGTTTTATATACCAACTATATAAATCTTGAATGTTTACACTAATTAATAGCCAATATTTGTCAAAACATTTAATTAAATAAAACAATAATCATGAAAAAAATCAAAAAAATTTCAATTCTTTTTATTACTCTATCGTTTGTAATGTTCTCCTGTAGTAGTGATGACGAAGGCTCACCAAGTAGTTCTAATTTTGGCGATTTTGATCTTACCGTAACAGGTGATTTTGAAGCCAACAAAAGTGGTTTTGCTGATTTTGACGGGTTGGATGCTTTTGGTTCACAGACTTGGGAAATTAGTATGAACGATAACAACCCTAGCACAGTCAGTTTACAATTTATGCTTTTTTCTGCTATTGGAGATGTTAATCAGCCTAGCCCAGGAACTTATGAGATTGGTTTTGAAGCCAATAGTGATTCTGTTTTTACAGCAATTTATGCACATATTCCTAACGGAAGCTTTTCTGAAACAGTAGAGTATTCAACTTTACCACACAGTGAAGATATGAATTATGGAGGTACACTTACCATAACCACTTCAACAGATGGAAGAGTGTCAGGTAATTTTCAATTTACTGCCGCTAAAACAGACAATGATTTTAATGTTGTTGGTGAAATCTCTGTAAGTGGGGAGTTTAATGCTAGAAAAAGAATGAATTAATTTAAAATGATTATATATGAAATTTACAAATAAATACTTGATTATTGCTAGTTTGTTAGTCAATTTGTTTTTTGTTAGTTGCAGTAGTGATGATGATGAAATTAATAATGAAGAAATTAGTGAGGATAATTTCTATATCTATTACGAAGTGTCTGGTGAAGAAACGCTAATTGTTGATAGTACCCGTTCTCATTCGCTTTATGAAGAAGCACCTTTAGAGGATGATGAAGTTCTAAAAGTATTAAAAATACAATTTGCTAATGAGGAAGGAACCTATATCCTTACCCTACATTCATCTTATATGAATCATGACCCTATATCTTTTCAAGAAGGTACTTTTGAACTTGGTATTTTAGGAGAGCCAGAGGAAGGAGAGGCGTTTATGTCTGTAAGCTTCAATTCTGAAGAAAAAGGACTTGTAGTTCCTCAAGAAGTAAATGGAACAATAACCTTTACAAAGGTGACCCCTCAATTTATTGAAGGATATTTCAGTTTTTCTTTAGTAGGATCAAATTTTATTGAACAAGATTTAACTTATCAGTTTTCAAATGCCGAATTTAGAGCAAGCTATAATGAACAAATTTGGTGATTTTAATGATATCCTAACTTTGAAAGAATAAGTGAAATGTACAAAGCAAATAATCCTATGTAAGTAAGCTGAAACACAAAATGGTCTTTTCTGGCCTGCATAAATAATAAAATACATAAAAGAGAAGCAAAACCAGTTTCAATTCTTGTAGCAATTAAGCCAATCATAAACAAAATAAAAAATGTATTTCTTAAGTATTGATTCTTGACAAAAAGGAGTAGTAAAAAAATAATTTCACCCCCTAAAATTAAGCCAACAGCAAAGCTTGGATTAAATTCAAAAAACCAATTTACTGGAGTTAGCTCTACAACGTTACTTAATCCATCTATGCTCTTAGTCTGCTCTGAAATTAGCTGGTTGTTAGAATTGATTATTTTTTGATTTTCAGGAAAAAATCGATGAAAATGCGTAAAAAAACCTCCCTTTAAATTTAAAAAAGAAACACTAGAAGCATTCATAAAAGACTTGCTTAGAGATTTCTGTACTACAGCAAATAACATCATAATACATAAAAGGTTTCTAGCGTTTAGTTCTAAGATTTTACATGCAAACTTCTTATAAAAACTTGCAATAAGGAATAAAACAGCCATGTATAAAGTCACAAAAGTATGATTGCCAGTAAAATTATATTTTGTGACAAGAGCAGGAATAATCATACAGGAAACTAACCCCCAAAATATACTTTTGGTCAAAAAATTCTGATCTATTATGGCATAGAAAATAATAAAAGCAAGAACGATAAAAAAATAGTGATGACTACTTACTATTGAAAAAAAGATAAGCAAAAAGATAAGATACATTTTGGCACCCAGTTTAAAACTGTTATTTTTAGTGTATTTATTCAACAATTTTTTCATAATAAAGTTGGTAGGTTAACGTGTTGTTTTTAGGATTTAGAACAGGTTGATAGATTTGTATTTTTTTGACTTTTTCTTTTTGCTTAATTGTATTCAAGAATGAATTTACAGTCGAATTACTAGGATTGAATAGAAAATTATTTTTTGCCTTATGCTTATGTCTATTTTCTATGTTTATAAAGTCCTCATCTTTAAAAATACTATCATTAATTACAATAATATTAGATCCTTCATTAATGTTTGTGTACATGCCAAAGCCTCCACCTTTCCATCTGGATAAAGCGGTTGTTTCCGTTTTGTAAAGTTGCCAGCTAGCAACAAAAACTACTAATACAGGTAAACTGTAAAAAGCAAAAAATTGATTGAGTTTTTTCATAAATAAATTATTCTTTAAAAAGTTTAACTTCTTTATTTCCTTTTGCATCCATTTTAGCTCTAAACATTCCTTCAGTATTAAACTCTAAAGAAATATTTCCTTCAAAATCAATGGCAATTACTCCTCCGTCACCTCCTTGGTTTTTTAACTTTTCTTGAATAGCAATTTGTGTAGCTTGCTCTAGGCTAAAATCTCCGTATTCCATCATTGCAGAAATATCAAAAGCCACTACATTTTTGATGAAGTATTCTCCGTGCCCAGTTGCAGAAACCGCACATGTATGATTATTTGCGTAATTACCTGCACCAATAATAGGAGAATCTCCTATTCTACCATGTTTTTTGTTCGTCATTCCGCCGGTAGATGTTCCAGCAACAAGGTTTCCTTTTTGGTCTAAAGCTACACACCCTACAGTTCCTAGTTTATAATTTTTAATATTTTCTTCGTAATTTTCAATATGATAAGCAGATTTGTTTTGTGCATTAGCTAAAGCTCTTTGTGCTTTTTGAGTAGTGAAGTAACTGTTCTCTACTTGGTCTAAATCATGGTTAGAAGCAAACTCTTCCGCTCCATTGCCAGATAATAGAACATGTTCAGATTCATTCATTATCTTTTGCGCTAACAAAATAGGGTTTTTAACTGTTTTAATTCCTGCAACTGCTCCAGCTTCTAGTGTCTTGCCATGCATGATTGATGCGTCAAGTTCATGAATTCCATTGGCATTCAGTACACCACCTTTTCCTGCATTAAATAAAGGTGAATCTTCTAGAACTTGAATAACTTCTACCACTGCAACTTCTGCATCACCTCCATTTTTAAGAATTTCATGTCCCAGCTCAATAGCTTCAGAAAGTTTATTTTGATAAGCTTGAATAATCGAATCACTCATCATGTCTGCTTTTATAAATCCAGCACCACCATGAAGCGCAATCCCAAATTTTGCAGTAGCGTTTTGCTCTGCTTCTCTATGTCTCTCAACAACTTGTTTTTGATTTTCTAATTGAGGTTTATTATTTTCAGTACAAGACCAAAAAATAAGTATTAGCAATAAGTAATGTAATTTAATTATCTTCATATGTTCATCTTTTTTAGGCGATTAATTTGCTCACGTACAAGTAGTTTTTTCTGTCTAAAAATGCTAATTCTACTTAACTCATTCTTTTCAATTTATTTTTGATAAAAATACATTTTTAAATTAAACAGCTAAATCATTGCACCAAAAAATAAGATCCTTTTGAATTTTATTCTTGAGGTTGTCTGTTATTTTTGCTAGATTAGCCATCAAAATTTAAAAATGAATTTTTTATGTAAAAAAATATACTCATTTTTGTAACAAATTTAATTTATTCATACTAACTAAATAAATAATTTAATCAAACACAATTTAAAATGACAAAGAAATTAAACCTGACAATTTGTACTTTGTTGGTTGCTTTTGTTGGTTTTGCTCAACAAGTAGATTTTGAGCATTATACCTTAGACAATGGCTTGGATGTAATATTACACCAAGACAATAGTGCGCCACTTGTAAAAGTAGAAGTTATGTACAACGTAGGATCTAAAGATGATCCAGAAGGAAAAACAGGAATGGCTCACTTTTTTGAGCATTTATTGTTTGAAGGAACCAAAAATATTGGCCGTGGTGAGTGGTTTAAAATGGTAACCGATCATGGTGGTTCTAACAATGCTAATACCAGTTGGGACAGAACAACTTATTTTGAAATTTTACCTTCTAATAACCTTCAGATAGGTTTATGGATGGAATCTGAGCGTATGCGTCACCCAAAAATTGATACAATAGGTGTAAATACACAACGCGGGGTGATAAAAGAAGAACGTAAGCAAACGCAAGATAACCAACCTTACGGTAACTTGATTTCCCAAATTACACGAAATATATTTCCTACAACAGGATACCGTCATGAAATTATTGGAACCTTAGAAGATCTTGATAATCCAGAATTAGAGGATTTCAATGCTTTTTTTGATAAATTCTATGCACCAAATAATGCTGTTTTAATAGTTGCTGGTGATATTGACGTAAAGCAAACTAAGGAATGGATTGACGCTTACTTTGGTTCTATTCCTAAAGGAGAGAAAATAGAAAGAAAGCCTTTTGAAGAAGAGCCAATTGAAGAGACTATTTACGCTACTTTTCACGATCCAAATATCCAAATTCCTGCTTTAGCAATGGCTTATAGAACAGTTCCTGATGGAACTAAAGAGTCTAAAGCTTTAGATATGATTTCTCAAGTTTTAAGCTCAGGAAAAAGCTCTAGATTAACTAGGAAATTAGTAGAAGACAAAAAAATGGCTTTAGCCGTTCAAGCGGGGAACTTCGCTTTGCGTAATGGAGGTATGTACTTTGTATTTGCTCTTCCTATGGATGGATACACGTTGGAAGACTTGAAAAAAGAAATTGATGAGGAAATTGTTCGTATGCAAACAGAGCTTATTTCTGACAATGAATACCAGAAACTACTCAACCAATTAGAAACGCGTTTTGTTAACGCAAATGCAAGTGTAGAAGGTATTGGAAGTAGCTTAGCAGAATTTCAAACTAAATTTGGAGATGCTAGTTTAATCAATAAGCAACTTGAAGAATATAGAGCAGTTACTCCAGAAGATATGAGAGCTGCCGCTAAAAAATATTTAAACCCAAATCAACGTTTAGTCTTAGATTATTTACCTGCTGAAGACGAACAATAAAACATACTAAAAATGAAGAAATTTTTTAATTTTATATTAATTGCCTTATTGATGATATCTGGGTTAACCTACGCCCAAATAGATATTAATCAAATGCCTGAACCTGGACCAGCTCCAGCTGTAAACCTAGGTCAGCCTCAAACTTTTGAACTTAAAAACGGATTAAAAGTTTTAGTTGTTGAGGATAAAAAGTTACCTCGAGTTCTTTTTAACCTAACATTAGATAATGATCCTTATGCTGAAGGTGACAAAATTGGTACAGGTGCATTGTTCTCTGATATGATGGGAACAGGAACTGAAAAAACATCAAAGGATGATTTTGAAGATGAAGTAGAATTTATGGGTGCTACCCTAGAGGTTTTTGGTTCTGGTGCTTACGCTGCTGGACTTTCAAAATATAGCGATCGTCTGTTAGAAATGATGGCTGAAGCTGTATTGAAGCCGAAATTTGACCAAGACCAATTAGATAAGTTTAGAGACCAAAATATTGAAGGCTTAAAAGCTAATGAAAAAAGCGCTGGTAGTATTGCCAATAGAGTAAGAAATGCTTTGGCTTATGGTAAAAATCACCCGTTTGGTGAATTTGAAACCGTAGAGGGTTTTGAGAATGTTACGCTTGAAGATATTCAAGAATATTATGAAACTTTCTTTGTGCCTGGAAACGCATATCTTATTGTTTCTGGAGATGTAGAGTTCAAGAAAGTTAGAAAAAAAATCAAAAAACTTTTCAAAAAGTGGGATGGTGAAGATGCGCCTTCAGAAACCTATCCAGATGCAGAAAATGTTGCTCAAACTGAAATCAACTTTGTAGATGTACCTAATGCGGTTCAAGCTGAGGTTCACTTAATCAATACAACTAGATTAAAAATGTCTGATGAAGATTATTTTCCTGTATTGATGGCTAATCAAATTGTTGGAGGAAGTTTTGAAAGCTACCTTAATAAAACCTTAAGAGAAGATAAAGCTTGGACTTACGGGGCAAGAACAAGTCTTCCTGCAAGAAATGAAATTACAGCTTTTAGAGCTAGTACTTCTGGTAAAATGGCTGTTACAGACAGCATTGCTTTAGAAATGATCAAGCAAATTAATAGAATTAGAAACGAAAAAGTAGATGAAGCTTTACTTGCTAATGCAAAAGCAACTTATGCAGGTAGCTTTATTAGAGAAGCTTCTAAACCTAGAAACATCTCTAATTTTGCATTGCGTATTCAAACGCAGAACTTGCCAGAAGATTTTTACGAAAATTACTTAGAAAATATAGACAAGGTAACTGTTGATGACGTATACAGAGTGGCTAACAAATATTTCCTTACAGATCAAGCTAGAGTTGTGATTGCTGCTAAAGGTAGTGAGGTTGCAAATGCACTTGAAGCTACTGGACTTCCTGTAAGATATTTTGACACTGAAGCTAACGAAGTTGACAAACCTGAATTTAGTAAGCCAATTCCTGCTGGCGTTAGTTTAGAAACTGTTTACAATAATTACATTGAAGCTATTGGAGGTAAAGAAACACTTGATAATGTAAAAAATGTAGTAATGACTGGAAGCGCTTCTATTCAAGGAATGGCTTTGAGCATGACCATGAAAATGACCAAAGACGGAAAGTCTGCTCAAGAAGTTAAAATGGGAGGAAACGTGCTTCAAAAAACCGTTTTTGATGGTGAAAAAGGATACAATATGGCTCAAGGTCAAAAAATGGATTTCTCTGAAGAAGAAGTTGAAGCAGCTAAAAAATCTGCGGGTCTTTTCCCAGAGCTAACTGTGCCTGAAACTGCTGTATTGAAAAATATTCAAGATTTTGAAGGTCAGGATGCGTATGTGGTTCAATTAACCGATGAGGTTCGTGAATTTTATTCAGTGGAAACTGGACTAAAATTGTTTAAAGAAACTAAAGTAGAACAAGGCGGACAAGAGTTTACATCATCTGAAAAGTTTGAAGAATACAAAGAGGTTGACGGTGTTATGTTTCCTTTTGTAATTGTAAATAACATAGGGCAAGAGTTTACTGTTCAATTTGAAGAAATTAAGCTAAATCAAAAGCTGTCTGATGCAGATTTTCAGTAGAACTTAAAATTCTAATTTATCTAGTAAAAAAAATCCTCGAGTTAGTATTAACTCGAGGATTTTTATTTTAGAGAGATAAAGTAAATTATTGATTCATCAAGTCTTCAATCTCCTCGATTTCAATAGGAATGTTACCCATTAAATTAACTGGCTCTCCATTTTCTTGAATCACTACATCGTCTTCTAAACGAATGCCTAAATTTTCTTCTGGAATGTAAATTCCTGGTTCAACAGTAAATATTTGATTGGCCTGCAGTGGTTCATGAAGTAATCCGTAATCATGTGTATCTAAACCAATGTGGTGAGATGTACCATGCATGAAATATTTTTTGTAAGCTGGCCATTTTGGATCTTCATTTTGAACATCAGCTTTATCTAACAATTTCAAATCAAGTAATTCTGAGGTCATCATTTTACCTACTTCTTTGTGATACTCAGTCCAATCTGCACCGGGCACTAAAAGTTTGGTGGCTTCTTTCTTTACCTTGTTTACAGCATTGTAAATTTCTTTTTGTCTTTTCGTGAACTTTCCATTTACAGGAATAGTTCTAGACATATCACTACAATAATTAGCATATTCAGCACCAAAATCAAATAAAATCAAATCGCCATCTTTACATTGATGTTTGTTTTCTATATAATGGAGAACAGTAGCATTTAATCCTGAAGCAATAATTGGAGTATAAGCAAATCCACGCGAACGATTGATGAGGAACTCGTGCATCACTTCAGCTTCAATTTCATATTCCCAGACTCCAGGTTTCATAAAGTTAAGAACTCTTCTAAAAGCTTTATTGGTAATGTCACAGGCTTTTTGCATCACTTCAATTTCAAGTTCGTGCTTCACAGAACGCAATCGTTGTAAAATAGGATTAGATTTAGCTACTTGATGCGCGGGATAATTATCTCTTAACCATTTATTGAAACGCATTTCACGGGTTTCTGTTTCAGCATTAGCGCGGTAATGCTCGTTGGTGTTGATGTAAACTACTTCGCATTGCGCCATTAATTCGTTAAAGATTTTGTGGAAATCTTTTAGCCAATATACCGTTTCTATTCCAGTGAGCTCAAGGGCTTTCTGTTCATCCATTTTCTCTCCTTCCCAAACCGCAATATGCGCGTTCGTTTCCTTTAGGAAAAGTATTTCTCGATGCTCTTTTTTAGGAGCGTCTGGAAATAAAACCAATATACTTTCCTCTTGATCTACGCCACTTAAGTAATAAATGTTTCTGTCCTGTTGAAAGGGAATGGTACTATCTGCACCAATAGGGTAAATGTCATTAGAATTGAAGACGGCCAATGAATTTGGTTTCATTGCAGCGCTAAAATTCTTTCTATTGTGAATAAATAAATCTCTTGAAATAGGTTCGTATCGCATAAATATTTTTTTTAAAACCCAAAAATAAGAATTCTTCACCTCCTTAACTATTAATTCATGTTGAATTTCATATTTCAAAGGTTTTCGCTTTTCTAATCATGAATTTTGCATAACATCACTTAAATCTATTCTAAATAAGTTTTTATACATGAAATATACTTGTATGAAAGTTTATTCTGTGGTATTTTTGAGCAAAATTTTAAAAAATTCAATCAATGGGAGGAATAAAGACTTCTATAGCAAGAAAAGTGGCTATGGCACTTTCAGGACTTTTTTTAGTTCTTTTCTTATTACAACATTTTACTATTAACTTTACTTCTGTGGTTAGCCCAGATACATTTAATGAAATTTCTCATTTTATGGGGACTAACTTTTTAGTTCAAGCTGTTCTTCAGCCTATTCTAATTTTTGGTGTTATCTTTCATTTTGTGATGGGATTTATTTTAGAAGCTAAAAACAGAAGTGCAAGAAGTGTAAAATACGGGGTTTATAACGGTGGAGCTAACGCTAGTTGGATGTCTAGAAATATGCTTATTTCTGGAGCCGTTGTTTTAGCTTTTTTAGGTCTTCATTTTTACGATTTCTGGGTGCATGAAATGCAAGTGAAATACCTAGAAGGAGATATGACTGGTTTAAATCAAGCTGGTGAGTTCAGGTACTACGAAGAGACTGTAGCTAAATTTGCAGGTCAACCTATTCGCGTTGGTTTGTATGTTATAGCTTTTGTGTTTTTAATGTTGCATTTACTTCACGGTTTTGCTTCTTCATTTCAAACCATGGGAGTAAATAACAAGTATTCTTCAGCTATTAAAAAGTTTACCAAAGCTTTTGCAATTGTAATACCTTTAGGTTTCGCATTTGTTGCTATCTTTCATTTTATAAATCATTAATACTAAATATATATGTCAGTATTAGATTCAAAAATACCAAGCGGTCCGTTAGCAGAAAAATGGACTAAACATAAAAACGATATAAATCTGGTTAATCCTGCCAACAAAAGAAACATTGATGTAATTGTTATTGGTACAGGTTTAGCAGGGGCTAGTGCTTCAGCTACTTTAGCTGAGTTAGGTTACAATGTAAAAACATTTTGTTTTCAAGATTCGCCTAGACGCGCGCATTCAATTGCAGCACAAGGTGGAATAAATGCCGCCAAAAATTATCAAGGAGATGGGGATTCTAATTACCGTCTTTTCTACGATACCGTTAAAGGTGGTGATTATCGCTCTAGAGAAGCTAACGTTTATAGATTAGCTGAAGTTTCAGGTAATATTATTGACCAATGTGTAGCTCAGGGTGTTCCTTTTGCACGTGAATATGGAGGATTACTTGATAACCGTTCTTTTGGTGGCGTGTTAGTTTCAAGAACGTTTTATGCGAAAGGACAAACAGGACAACAGCTTTTATTAGGTGCATACTCTGCCATGAACCGTCAAATTAACAGAGGTAAAATCCAGTCGCACACAAGACATGAAATGATGGATTTGGTTCTTGTAGATGGAAAAGCGAGAGGAATTATTGCCAGAAACTTAGTTACTGGTGAAATTGAAAGACATGCAGCTCACGCTGTAGTCTTGGCTTCTGGTGGTTATGGTAATGTATTTCTCTTATCTACCAATGCCATGGGAAGTAACGTAACTGCCGCATGGCGAGCTCACAGAAAAGGAGCGTTTTTTGCTAATCCTTGTTTTACTCAAATTCACCCAACTTGCATCCCCGTTTCTGGAGATTTGCAAGCTAAACTGACTTTAATGTCGGAGTCTTTGAGAAATGATGGTAGAATTTGGGTACCGAAAAAGAAAGAAGATGCTAAAGCTATTCAAGAAGGTAGATTGAAGCCTACCGAAATAAAAGAAGAAGATAGAGATTATTACTTAGAACGTAGATATCCTGCATTTGGTAACTTAGTACCACGTGATGTAGCATCTAGAGCAGCCAAAGAGCGTTGCGATGCTGGCTATGGTGTAAACAAAACAGGGCAAGCTGTTTATCTTGATTTTGCTAGTGCAATTGAAAGATATGGTAAAGAAAAAGCTTTTAGTTCTGGTAATAAAGACGCTTCTCATGAAGAAATTATAAAATTAGGTAAAGAAGTTGTTGAGGCCAAGTATGGAAACCTTTTTGATATGTATGAAAAAATTACAGATCAAAATCCTTATGAAACTCCAATGATGATTTTTCCAGCGGTACATTATACAATGGGAGGTCTTTGGGTAGATTACAACTTAATGACTACCATTCCTGGATGTTATGCCACGGGTGAGGCCAATTTCTCAGACCACGGTGCTAACCGACTCGGAGCTTCAGCTTTAATGCAAGGTTTAGCTGATGGCTATTTTGTGCTTCCTTATACTATTGGAGATTATTTATCTAATGATATTCAAACAGGACCAATTTCTACAGAATCAAAAGAATTTGAAGAAGCAGAAAAATCGGTTAGAAATCAAATTGATAAATTGATGAATGCCAAGGGTGACAAGCCTGCTGATTATTTCCATAGAAAATTAGGCTTAATTATGTGGAACAAATGCGGTATGTCTAGAAATGAAAAAGAACTTAAAGAAGCTATTGAAGAGATTGCTGAATTAAGAGAAGATTTCTATAAAAACGTACGTGTTACAGGTAAGCCAAATGTGAAAAATCAAGAGTTAGAAAAAGCTATGCGTGTAGCAGACTTCTTAGAACTTGGTGAATTATTTGCTAAAGATGCATTACATAGAAACGAATCTTGTGGTGGTCACTTTAGAGAAGAGTACCAAACTGAAGAAGGTGAGGCGCTAAGAGATGATGAAAACTTTAGGTATGTAGCCGCTTGGGAATACAAAGGCGAACCTAAAGAAGCTGTTCTTCATAAAGAAGAATTGGTTTATGAAAATATTGAATTAAAGACAAGAAGCTATAAATAAGAATTGATTATGAAGCTTAACTTAAAAATATGGCGTCAAGAAAATAAAGATGCCCAAGGAAAATTTGAAAATTACAATATAGATAATATTCATGGTGATATGTCTTTTCTTGAAATGTTGGATGTTTTAAACAACCAGCTTGTAGAGGAAAATATTGAACCAGTTGAGTTTGATCACGATTGTAGAGAAGGTATTTGTGGGATGTGTTCATTGCAAATTAATGGAGAACCTCATGGTCCTGACCGAAGAATTACTACCTGTCAACTACACATGAGACGATTTAAAGATGGTGACACCATCACTATTGAACCTTTTAGAGCTAATGCTTTTCCAGTGGTAAGAGATTTAGCTGTAGATCGTTCAGCTTTTGATCGAATTCAACAGGCTGGTGGTTACATTTCTGTGAATACTTCAGGAAACACTCAAGATGCTAACAGCTTACCTATTCAAAAAGAAAATGCTGATATGGCATTTAATGCGGCAACTTGTATAGGTTGTGGTGCTTGTGTAGCGGCCTGTAAAAATGCCTCAGCTATGTTATTTACATCGGCTAAAGTTTCTCAATACGCTTTGCTACCTCAGGGTAAAGTTGAGGCTACAGAACGTGTATTGAACATGGTAGATCAAATGGACAAAGAAGGTTTTGGAAACTGTACAAATACAGGAGCATGCGAAATTGAATGTCCTAAAGGAATTTCACTTGAGAATATAGCACGCTTAAATAGAGAGTATTTATCGGCAAGCCTTAAAGGGTAAAATCGAGTATAATTTTATTGGAAAGCTGTTTCTTAATTGAAACAGCTTTTTTTTTAAATCTCATTCTAATGTCCTTTCAACCCAAAAAAAAATAATAATTTGATTTTTTGTTATATCACGTTAAAAAATAAACCATAGCAAAGACTATGTTTGGTTTTTTGGCTAATTTATTTGCACAAAAATCAATTTATTTTAGTCTTGTTTTAAATTTCAATTGGTATAATTCCTCCTATTTTCCTTTATCTTATAGCTGTTGAAATACATAAGAAGACTAAATTAGCAATTTGATAAACTTTACTTACTTTTGCAAACTCAAATATATAGATGAATGAATCAACCTAAACGATATACAATAACTGCTGCGCTACCTTACACCAATGGTCCAATTCATATTGGTCACTTAGCGGGTGTATATATACCTGCTGATATTTATACCAGATACTTAAAATTAAAAGGGGAGGACGTGCTTTTTGTTTGTGGAAGTGATGAGCACGGTGTGCCAATTACAATTAAAGCAAAAAAAGAAGGAATCACCCCGCAAGATGTAGTTGATAAATATCACCAAATAATCAAAGATTCATTTGAAGAATTTGGAGTAAAATTTGACAATTATTCAAGGACTTCTGCGCAAATTCATCATGAAACGGCTTCAGATTTTTTTAAGTCGATGAATGCAAAGTCTAAGTTTGTTGAAGAAGTAAGTGAACAACTTTATGATGAAAAAGCAAATCAGTTTTTAGCCGACCGTTTTGTTACAGGAACTTGTCCAAAATGTGGACATGAGGAAGCTTATGGAGATCAGTGTGAAAAATGCGGCGCTTCTTTAAGTGCTAATGATTTAATTAACCCTGTATCTGCAATTACAGGAAATACTCCAATAACCAAGCAGACAAAACATTGGTATTTACCTTTAAATGAATATGACACTTGGCTAAAAGAATGGATTGTAGAAGGACATCAAAAAGATTGGAAACCCAATGTTTATGGACAATGTAAGTCATGGATTGATGAAGGCTTAAGGCCAAGAGCTGTGACGCGCGATTTAGATTGGGGGATTCCTGTTCCTGTAAAAGGCGCAGAAGGCAAAGTCCTTTATGTCTGGTTTGATGCACCAATTGGTTATATTTCTGCCTCTAAAGAATGGGCTGCAAATCACCAAAAAGATTGGGAGCATTATTGGAAAGATGAGTCAACTAAATTAGTTCATTTTATTGGCAAGGATAATATTGTTTTTCATTGCATTATTTTCCCCGCAATGCTAAAGGCAGAAGGAAGTTATATTTTACCAGACAATGTTCCAGCTAATGAATTTCTTAACTTAGAAGGGAAAAAATTATCTACTTCTAAAAATTGGGCTGTTTGGTTGCCTGATTATTTAAAAGATTTTCCTGGTCAACAGGATGTGTTAAGATATACGCTTACCGCAAATGCTCCCGAAACAAAGGATAACGATTTTACATGGAAAGATTTTCAGACAAGAAATAATTCTGAATTGGTTGGAATCTTTGGAAATTTCGTGAACCGAGTTGCAGTTCTTACTAATAAATATTATGAAGGTGTTGTGCCACCAAAAAACAGTCTTGAGGCAGTTGATTTAAACTTGCTTAAAGAAGTAAAGAAAGTAACATCAACTATTGCTAATTCACTTGAAAAATACAGATTTAGAGAAGCCCAGTCTGAAATGATGAACCTAGCCAGATTAGGAAATAAGTATTTAGCAGATGAAGAGCCATGGAAAAAAGTGAAGACTGACCAACAACGAACTGAAACAATTATGTATGTTGCTATTCAAGTTGTTTCTGCTTTAGCCATAATTGCAGAACCATTTCTGCCTTTTACCTCAAAAAAATTACATGTAATGTTAAATCAAGAAAATTTAGCTTCACAAATTAACTGGAATGATTTAGCTAATGCAGAAGAGATAGTACCTTCTGGACATCAAATCAATCAAGCCTCGTTGTTGTTCTCTAAAATTGAAGACGATGTTATTCAAAAACAATTAGATAAATTAGCTCAAGCTAAAAAGGAAAACGAATTAGCTAGTCAAAAAGTAGAGCCTCAAAAAGATTTTGTAGATTTTGAGGATTTTACTAAATTAGACATTCGTGTTGGGACTATTTTATCAGCAGAAAAAATGCCCAAGGCAAAAAAACTATTGGTATTAAAAGTATCTACAGGAATTGACGAGAGAACTGTGGTTTCAGGAATTGCAGAACATTATTCACCTGAAGAAGTTATCGGGAAAAAAGTAGCTGTTGTGGTTAACTTAAAACCAGTAAAATTAAGAGGTACTAAAAGTGAAGGCATGGTTTTAATGACCGAAAATACGAAAGGTGAGTTGGTCTTTGTTTCACCAAATACACCTCATATAAAAGACGGAACACCAATAGTATAAATCTTTAAAATTTTAAAAATAGACTTATGGAAGAATTGAATATTAATTATGTAACAGAAACAATAGAGCATTTTGGACGTCAAATAATTGCATTTTTACCCGGAGTGGTTGCTGCAATTATAACGCTAATAATAGGTTTATGGTTAGCTAATTTTTTGTCTAAAAGATTAAAGGCAGTATTAGAAAAAAGAAATGTGGACCCCACTATAAGAGGTTTTATTTTTAATTTAGTAAGTGCTATATTAAAAGTTTTAGTATTTGTAATTGTAATTACAGAACTGGGTGTAGAGACAACCTCTTTAGCCGCTTTAATTGGTGCCGCTGGTCTAGCCATTGGATTATCTCTACAAGGCTCTTTATCTAATTTTGCGGGTGGTGTTTTAATTTTATTAATGAAACCTTTTAAAGTAGGCGATTTTGTTGAAGCTCAAGGTGTTTCTGGAACGGTTAAAGAAATCAGTATCTTTTATACTCATCTTTCTACTCCTAACAATCAGAGAATTGTAATCCCGAACGGGCAATTATCAAATAATAAGGTGATTAACTATTCTTATGAAGATACGCGAAGAAACAATATGATTTTAGGAATTTCTTACGATAGCAATATTGGTGTTGCGAAAGAAACTCTTTTAAAAATTGTAAATGAACATGAGAACGTTTTAAAAGATCCAGAGCCTGTTGTTTTTGTGAACGAATTAGCAGATAGTTCAGTTGATTTGTCACTGCGTTTTTGGACTAAAACAAGCGATTATTGGCCAACGCATTTCTATGTGATGGAACAAGCTAAAATTCAATTAGAAGCGGCCGGATGCTCTATTCCTTTTCCACAAAGAGATGTGCATTTGTACAAGACAGAGTAATTCTAGGATCTGCATGTTCAGAATTTATTCTGATTTCAATAAAAAAAAGTCCTGAAAACTATTCAGGACTTTTTTATTGGAATCTTTTTTTGGGTTTTCCCGCAACAAAATCTTTTAAGTA
>JAIUMH010000027.1 GCA_022565635.1 Flavobacteriaceae bacterium
CTTCTATCAAAATATCCAAATCAAATTCATGGAAGAAACCATCGTTGTTGTTATCGCAAGCTTCAATAGGACCTACTTCAAGGTTGACTGCTGCTGATTCAATAATACCCAATTCAAATTGTCCAACTTCAAAACAGTCTGGGTTGTTGTTATTTTGGATGCGTACAAAAATAGCACCTGCACCTCCAAAATATTCAGAAGGTTGATTGATAGGGTTTGTGCCTCCATTAGCATCCGCTAAATCTTCAAAATAAGAAATGCTGTAATCCTGTGAAGACTGATTTTCGCCAAGAACCAAAGGATTTTGTTGTGTAAGGTTGAACGTTCCATTTCCTTGGCCATCTTCTTCACATTCTTCTATTAATGGAAGCGGATTGGTGCCAATTTCTACATTATAAATGCCTACTTCAAAACTTGATACATCAAAACAATCTCCTGCTCCTGTATTTTGCGCTCTTATATAAATAGTCTGTTGTTCTATACCTTGAGGCAATGTAAAGCCAGTTGGATTTTCAATAGCATTTTCATTGGCTATAGCATCAGCTTCTGTAATGTAGTATAAAGTTTCTACAATTGCTGGTTGTTGAACTCCAATGGAGGTAGGATTATTTTCGGTTAAATCTATAATTTGTGACGCTGGACTAAAGTCTCCACAATCTATTAAGTCTTCGGTTTCTTGTATTTCTGGTTCTTCAAAGCTAATTAAATCAAAACATTCTATGGTAGGACATTGTCTTTCTCCTGTAAAGTTTTCATTTACGCGAACACAAATAGTATTTATAAAATTACCATCAGGAAGTTGATAATCTTCTGGGTCTTCAATTGGATTTTCAAAATTTTCTGCGTCTTCAAAGTTTTCAAAATAAGTCACCTCAAAGCCTAAATCGGCCATGTTTTCTGCATCTTCAGGAATATCTCTACCAATACCATTATGAGCTAAATAGTCAAAGGGATCTAAAGCGGCGGGTAAGCCACCAGGTAATGTACCTGTAGAACCACAAATTGAAAAATCAGCAAAAGGGGTTTCATACTCAGCTTGAGGCAAGAATTGTACAAGAATAGAATCACTGTCATTACATCCACCATCACCACCTACAAAAACTTCATAGATTCCAGATTCAGAAACTTCAATAGAAGCCATTCCATCAAATTCAGGTAAGGCCTCTCCATCTAAAAACCACTCTAGGCTAATGTCACATGCATCATCAAGCACACCTCCAAATATTTCAAGGATTTGGGTATTGTCCTCACCCCAACAAAGAACACGCTCGTCCTCCAGGGTAATATCATCTCCTAAATCAGCTCCAATATTAAAGGATCCACCTTCAATAAAAACGTAAGAATCGAAAGCTGCGTCAGCATAATCTGCAATCATTAGCTTCATCTTATACATTTGACAAGGAATCACTTCCGCAGTAGCTGTTAAACTTCTTGTTTCACCATTAATTCCGTGATATGGAGGATATAATTCTCCAAAAGTATTAGGAAGAGTGAATTCTCCTAATTGCCCTGGACCACAATCACCATCATGAGTATTAGTAGGTGTTGTAGGAACTAGGTTGCCATTAGCGTCCTCAATTGTAGCAATATTTAAGCCTCCTAAATTTTGAGACACTAATGCATTATTAGGGTTTGCATCATGGTTATAATCATAAGTGTCTTCATAAACCCCTGGAGTTCCTGCTGGGTATTCATCCCCAATAAAATTCCCATCTTCATCAAACGGGCCGCTAATGATAAAAGCAAATGGATCTGCAAACCCACATATAAAATTTGGGTATTCATAAGAAGCAAAAATATAATTAAAACTAGCAGTATCCTCAAACGCACTAAATTCAAACTCAATAACGGTAGCATTTTGAGTTCCACTAGTTCCACTTGCAACAGTAGTCATTAATGGGTCTCCTTGCCATCCAATACCTGCGCCAGTAGATGTTGCTGGAGCTGGTGTAAGTATGCTTTCAATATACCCAGAGCCAATAACAAGCCCTTCGTTGAATGGGAAATCACTACATCCCCTAGAAAAGTATCCTATGCTTTCATCTGAACCATGGTTACCAGCATTATTAGGAGAGTTAACATTGTTTACATTGGCACATTCTCCACCGCCAACCATGACATCTGAAATTAGTTCAACAAGATTATAGTCTTCATCTAAATCAGAAACGTAAAGCTGATTATCACCAATAATCACATTCACAGTGAGCGGGTTACTTTCACATAAAAATTCATCAATCACGGTTAGTGTTCCTTGTACTAAACCAGGGTTATTGAATGAGGTAGTGATTTCACTACCTGTAAGAATATTTCCATTAAAATTCCATTCAAATGTTAAGTCATCAAAATTAGAGTCGTTAGAAGTAAATGCATCTGCGGTAAAAGTAATGTCTGTACCTGGCGCAATAGTAGGTGTTTCTGCATCTTCATCAGAACAAAATTCATCTGCTTCAATACTAATTAATTGCGGCACAATAGTTTGACAAGGTAAGCGACAACCAAAATCAAAACTAACTGCTAATGGTTGTGGAGGAAAACCTGGTACTACATAACTGCCTGTTTGGAAAACTATAGTCAAACAACCTGTTTCACTATTATCACTGGCTACTATTCCTGCTGGTATTCCTGCATTTTGTGGTGTAGAGTTACCAAATATAGTGCCCGCCGTAGAATCTCCATCATGCACCCGAAAGAAAAAGTTTGGATTGGCACCTAAACCGCCAGGCCATTCCACAGATACATTAGACAAAAAAACAATCAAATCCTCTTCAGAATCTTCATTATCTGGGCAAATTGTAATTTGAAAGCTTTCATTTTCTAAATTAAAATCACCTTGATTGGTAGCAGTAATGCTACCTTCACAGGATATAATCTCGTCTGTAGCGTTTAAATCACCATCATCAACAGCCTGTGGCCAGTTAATATCTTGTGAAAAACCAACAAACGAACCAATTAAAAATATAAAAACAAGTAAAGACCGCAACATAATTTGTAAATTTGGGGCTAAATATATTGAATAAATAAATCAAAGTTAAATTTTTTAGAAAAAATTGTTGTTAAATCATGAAAACATATATAATAAAAATACAGCCAACAAACCAAAAAAGTATTGTAAAATTTGAGGCTAATGACTTTTTAGTCAACAGAGAAAGCTTCGAATTTAAAAATATTGAAGAGGCTAAAGATTCACCTTTAGCGCAAAAATTATTTTATCTTCCTTTTGTGAAAACCGTTTATATCACTCAAAATTTTATAGCGGTTGAAAAATACAATATTGTTGAATGGGAAGAAGTGCAGGATGAGGTGAAGAATCAATTGGAAAACGACCTTAATAACGGCGTAGAAATTATTAAATCTAATGCTACTGCGCAGAAAAAAATTCCCGTTACCGTTTATGCAGAAAGCACGCCAAATCCTGGGGTTCAAAAATTTGTAGCCAACAAAAAATTGGTGGTGAATTCAGTTGAATTTAAGAACATTGAAGAGGCTAAAGCTTCACCATTAGCACAACAATTGTTTCAGTTTCCTTTTGTAAAAGAAGTGTTTATGGATAGCAATTACGTTTCTGTACATAAATATGACGTGGTAGAATGGGAAGAAGTAGGGAATGAAATTAGAGAGCTGATTAAAAAGTTTTTAGAAAACAACGAAAAAGTTGTTGATACCGAATTACTTCAGCAAAATCAACCTGAAGATCCATTAGGTGAAGCTCCTGTTCAACACGGAGTGAAATTTGAAGAAATGGATGATATTTCTCAGCGTATTGTTAGTATCTTAGATGAATACGTAAAGCCTGCTGTAGCCAGTGATGGTGGTAATATTGTTTTTGATTCGTATGATGAAGCTACCCAAGAAGTAAAAGTGATTTTACAAGGCGCTTGTAGCGGATGTCCTTCTTCTACAATGACGCTTAAAAACGGAATTGAAACCATGTTGAAAGACATGATTAAAGGAAAAGTAAGTCATGTGGTAGCCATTAATGGTTAATTCATGTCCCACTTATCAAATTTTGAAGGAATACGCGTAATTATTCCTGCTTTTAACGAAGAAGCTTCCATAGGAAAAGTGCTTCAAGCTATTCCTACTTTTGTTGAAGAAGTTATTGTGGTAAATAATGCTTCTACAGATCAAACTGAAAAAGTAGCTCGACAAGCTAGTGCCACCGTTCTTACTGAAAAAAGAATGGGTTATGGTTATGCCTGCTTACAAGGAATAGATTACATCAAAAAAAATCATCCCCAAACCAAAATCGTTGTTTTTTTGGATGGGGATTTTTCTGATTTTCCAGAATACCTGACTGCTTTAGTACAACCCATTATTGAAAACGACTTCGATTTGGTGATTGGAGCGCGGGTGAAAAAACTTCGGGAAAAAGGAGCTATGACCTTACCTCAAATTTTTGGAAATTGGCTGGCTACGCGTTTAATGAAAATCATGTACAAGGCTAATTATACCGATTTAGGTCCCTTTAGAGCTATTCGGTTCAAGCAATTTTTAGCTTTACACATGCAAGATAAAACCTATGGGTGGACGGTAGAAATGCAATTAAAGGCTTTGCAACATCAACTCAACTACACAGAAATTGAAGTTCCTTACCGCAACCGTATTGGCGTTTCTAAAGTTTCTGGAACTTTAAAAGGTGCGTTTATGGCTGGGGTGAAAATTATTGGCTGGATTTTTAAATACGGTATGCAAAAACAAAAAAAGCAATGAGTTGGTGGCACTATTTCATATTGATTATTTACGCTTTTTGCCTAAGTTTTGTTTTTCTCTATAGTTTAAGTCAGTTTTTGTTATTTCTGAAAGCTCATAAAGCTACTTCCAAACATAGGTCTCAACCCCAATTAACTCATTTTCCTAAAGTTTGTATTCAATTGCCTATCTACAATGAAGGCGAAATAGTTGAACGTTTACTGAATAATATTTCTAAAATTGATTATCCTAAAGATGCTTTAGAAATTCAAGTTTTGGATGATTCTACTGATGATTCTTTGTCCATCAACAAACAATTGGTTGAAGACTTGCAAAATAACGGAATTCCTATTCAGCATATTCACAGAAAAAAAAGAACGGCTTTTAAGGCTGGAGCGTTAAAACATGGATTGGAGCTTACGGAAGCCGAATTTATAGCTGTTTTTGACGCCGATTTCATGCCGGGTTCCAAGTGGTTAATGCAGACTTTAGCTTATTTTGAAAATCCTGAAGTTGGGGTAGTACAAACCCGCTGGGGGCACCTCAACAAAAATTATTCACTCATCACAAAAGTGCAAGCCTTGGCTTTAGATTTTCATTTTTGGGTGGAACAAGTAGGTAGAAATGTAGGTCAGCATTTTATCAATTTTAATGGTACCGCTGGTATTTGGCGTAAATCATGCATTGAAGATGCAGGAAACTGGAAGGGCGACACCCTAACCGAAGATTTGGATTTAAGTTACCGAGCTCAATTAAAAAATTGGAAAATTCACTACCTCAATCACGTTGTTACCCCTGCAGAAATCCCTATTGAAATGAACGCCGCAAGAAGTCAGCAGTTTAGATGGAACAAAGGCGCTGCAGAAAATTTTAGACTTAATTATACCCAAGTTAGAAAAGCACCTCACCTAAAAACCTCCACAAAAATTCACGCTTTCTTTCACTTGCTCAACAGCAGTATGTTTTTTGTAATTTTACTCTTGGCTATTTTAAGTTTCCCCGTGCTTTATATCAAGCATGAATTTCCTACTAGCATTTACTTTTTCTACGGCTTTGCGGTTTTAGGTTTAAGTACAATTTTATATATGATTGGTTATGCATTTACCTACTTTAAGCAAAACAAATTAGGTTTGAAGTCGGCTTTGCAATTTTTAATTCAATTTTTTAGTTTTTTTGCTTTGGCTATGGGTTTATCGGTGAGTAACTCAAAAGCTATTTTAGAAGGGCATTGGGGCAAAAAATCTGGATTTATTAGAACCCCAAAATTCAATGTTTTTGATCAGCCAAAAAAACCAAAAAAATCAAGTATTCCAACTTCTTTAAATTTTATAAACGCGGTTGAAATGGCCTTGTTTTTATACTTTATTTTTGCCGTTGGTTACGCGTTTTATGTAGTCGATTTTGCTTTGCTTCCTTTTCATCTAATGTTGGTATTTGGATTTGGCTATGTAACTTTGAGCACTTGGCAACCTAAGTTTTTTCAAAAGTGAAAAAATACTTGATTTATCTTTTAATTTTGATGAGTGGGGGAATCTATTTTTGGATTTCGCAAGAAGTAGCGCGTACTGATTTTGGCTTGTTTTTTAGTTTGTATAGCTTGTTGTTTCTCTGTTACTTTTTGCTACTCAAAGCTAAAATTAGTCATCAGTTGCTTTTTTTAACAGGGCTGATTTACCATTTAATTCTAGTTTTTGCTTTGCCTTGGTTATCCCAAGATTTTTATCGTTTTTTATGGGATGGATGGATGCTTCAATTGGGCGAAAATCCTTATTTGTTTACCCCTAATCAATGGTTGGAAAATACAAATGAGCAAAATCTGATTCCCAAAGCAAACTTCTTGATTGAAGAAATGGGCCAATTAAGTGCTTCAAATTATACCAACTATCCGCCCATTTCTCAGTTCATCTATTTTTTAGCCAGTTTTTTAGCTGAAAAGTCTATTTTTTATGCTGTGCTGTTCATGAAGCTTGTTTTAGTGTTTTCATCAATGGCAACTTTGTTTTTTAGTCAGAAAATTTTAAGTCTACTGAAGCTTCCTACGCATAAAGCTTATTGGTTTTTCTTAAATCCACTGGTGATTATAGAAGGTATAGGTAATCTTCATTTTGAAGTTTTGATGTTGGCTTTTTTTGTAG
This sequence comes from Flavobacteriaceae bacterium, assembly GCA_022565635.1. Lineage (GTDB taxonomy): Bacteria > Bacteroidota > Bacteroidia > Flavobacteriales > Flavobacteriaceae > Psychroflexus. Next base: position 6,825 of record JAIUMH010000027.1, read on the forward strand.
CTTCAGTATATTATTTAATGAAGAACAACTTTTTGTGGGCGGGAGTTTTATTAGGACTTTCAGTAGCCACAAAACTCATTACTTTGGTGTTTTTCATCTATTTATTGAATGGGGTGATTGTGGGAAATAAGAAACTTAAATTTTCGAATTATTTTTCTGCTTCAAGTTTTCAATTTATAGGAGGTTGTTTATTGACTATTGCAATGAGTTACGTGTATTTCTTTGATTTGCAAATGCTTCAGAATTATCAAGAAAGTGTGGGGCTTTGGTTTTCTTCTTTCGAATTTAATGCTAGTTTTTATTACGTATTTAGATGGGTTGGTTTTCAAATGTACGGCTACAATATGATTGCTATTCTAGGGAAAATCATGTTTGTTTTAAGTGCGTTTAGTTTGTTGTTTTTCGCTTTTCAGCAAACCACAAAAAAGCAGATGTTTGCGGTGATGTTTTTGGGTTTTGCATGTTATTTGTTTTTTAGCACCACCGTTCACCCTTGGTATGTAACCACCTTAATTTTACTTGGTGTTTTCACCAAATATTATACGGCAATACTATGGTCGTTTTTGGTGATGTTGAGTTATTACACATACTCACAACCAAACTTTCAAGAATCAACTTGGCTCTTATTTATACAATACGTGTTGGTGATTGGCTTATTTAGTTATGAGCTTGTTGATTTTTGGAAAAAAGTACCAAAGTAAGAGAAATAAAAAAAATAAAAACCAAGGAGTTTCTAAAGATACTTCTTCTACGTCTTTAACAAGTGCTCCGCCCTCTCCGTCTCCCGGTGGACTTGGTGGACCGTTTCCAGGTGATCCTTGCCAAGCAAAAGCTACTTGCAAAGAAAAAAAGACCACAACCAGTAATAAAACCTTAAACTTAGTTTTTATCATTCAATTATAATTTTATCGGTCCAATGTTGTTTATTTGTTGATAATTGGATGAGGTAAATTCCTTTAGGGAGTTGAGGTAGCTTTAAATGTATCTTAGAATGATTTTCTTTTTTAGTTTGATAAACTTTTTGACCTATTTGATTGAAGAGTTGAATGTGTATTTTTTGTTCAGAAACTTGAGGTAATTCTAAAGTTAATTTAGAATCAAGTACGGGGTTAGGGTAAATTTTCCATGGTTGAGCTTCAAATTTTTCTGTACTCAATGGAACTTGGTGGACAATCAATTGAAAACGGCTTACATCAACAGATTCTTGAATACTTTGATCAATCTCAAAATTATAGCTAAAGTTCTGTTCAGAAATTTCAGTGGTAGTTCCTAAATACTGGTCGATTAAAGAAACTTCTGCTTGATTCATTTCACTAAGTTGTATATCTAATTGGTATTCATTGTTTAAATAATTTCCGGTAAACAATTGAATAGTATCGTTTTCTTGAAGTGGTTTTTTTTCTACTGAAAGCCAATGGTTTGGTTTTTCAATGGCTAAATATTCTGTGGTATTCCAGAATTTTTTTGCATCTTCAAAATTAACTTCTTCAGAAAATTGATTGCCAAAAACAAGTCTTGTAGCGTCAACAATATGTTCATCTTCGTTTGCTAAATTTACTAAAATTGAAGGAGAATTAATGCTGAATGTTGCTGTGTTTTCTACGTCTTCAGTTTTATATGACTCTTGAAAAGTAACATTTGGATTACTACCAGAGGTTTCAATAAAAAAAGCTTGTCCAGGCTGAAGTCGTTCGTTGGCATCGGAAGCTGGAGTGGTTGTTACTTCGGCTTCAGATAAATCTACTGCTGTGTACCCACCTGCCGTTCCAATAGCAGGGTCCCAAATCCACACAAAATTAGTATTCAAATCATTAAAACTGACTTCCTTTAAATTTACTTGTGCTTGGTAAGGATTTCCAATAAGTGCAAATTCCTCTATGTTTTGAGGTAAGTTAGGTACTACAAACTCACCAGATGCAGGAGTGCCAAAACTTCTTAAGATGGTTGGTGCACCTTGCGAATTGTTGTTGTTTAAGTTAGCAGAGCGGTCGCCTCTTACCATTAAAGCATAAGCTTGACCTAAAATTAAATTGGTTTCATCAGTGTTTGGAATAGAGCTCCATTCTTGGGTAATATTATTCCATGTAAACATAGACGGATTGCCCGATTGTGTAGCATCAAAACCATTTTCTCCAGAAGTAGAACCTGTAATATGCGTTCCAAATCCAGGGGCTACATTTTCATTGTCTTCAGGAAGGTTGGTACCCGTGTTATTTTGCCCCTCTTGCCAATTGGCTCTTATGTTGTCTGTTGAATTTACAGCTGAAGAAACATAGCGAAACGAACGGTTTACATCAGAAAAGTAGCGTTCTACACGAATGTTACCAATGAGTTGACCATTGTTTTTGATTTCCTTTATGATGGCGGTTTGATTTTCATCACTTCTAAAAATAAGCTGATTGTTACCATTTACTGTAGCCTCGTCTATCTCAATGCTTTCCATAATGTGCAACTCATTAGAAATAGTAGTTTCTCCAGAATTATTGACAATAAGTTGTTGTACAGCATTGGAAATTCCAAGTTCACTTTCATCTAGTCTTAGTTGTGAGTTTCCATTGTTTAAAATTTCAATAATGGTAGTGGGCGTAGAAATCACTTTTGTGTTTTCCTCCATTACAATATCGTAATTGTTGGCATCACCGCTACCTAACTTTAAATTGAATCCATTTAAATCTAAGCTTGCTTCATTATTCATTTGAAGTAAAATGCCTTGTTCTCCAACACCACTTTCGCCAGCAATATGTAAGTTGTTGTCTACAATCACTTTTCCGCTAAGCATATCAATTACCATGAAATCAATTTTAATTTCACCAGTGGAAGTAATTGTAATGTTTTGTTCCCCGTCAAAAATAATGGCTCTTCCTTGCGAATTGAAAGTTGAATCTTCTGTAAGATAAATAAGTTGATCACCTCTCACTTTTAAATCGCCTTGAAACTCGTCTCCTAAAGTTACCTGGCCATCTAAGTTTTGGAAATCACCATTAGCTACTAATGCTCTTCCTTGTAATGTTCCATCGTTAAAAGAGGTGTTTCCTATTACAATATCTCCCCCATTTACAATGATGTTATTGGCTTCTACATCAGAGTGAGTAAACCCGTCCATACCAAAGGAACCGCCGGTAATTGTTAAATCGCCAGGAATTGTGGCAATACCAGCAGAAAATCCTGCACCATTCATTTGAAAGTTACTACTTCTTATTTCTACATGATGTGGAGTTCCGCTTGTTGAAGTATTGTCATTATTCCATTCAATTCCTCTAGCGTAATTATCTTCTGTGTCGTACACAAGCGTTGAATTTTCTAGAAAGAGAGGAGCGTTAACTGTAAAGAAACCACCTGATTTTATAACAGACTCATTGGCTACTGTGGTGGAAGCACCAACATTTACCCCTCCGTTGATTTCAAGGTTGTGGAGCTCAGTAATTGCAGTGCCAGAAATGCTTCCTGTACTCAGGAATTCTAAAGTTCCAAATGTGTCATTTAATGTTCCAAGATTGTTGACAATTCCTGTGTCTTCAATTTGAAGAAGTTGAGTGCCAAAAGCTAAGTTACCTCCTTCTTGAACCCAAACATAAGGAGCAGACTCAGAAGTCTCAGTTGCACTAAGTGTTTTGTTTTCTTCACTAGGGATAGTATATTTAGAAATGAATTTTAAATCATTAAAAAATAAATTTCTTTGGCCACTACCACCATCGTCATTTGTTCCTGCACTTACATTGTAAAACCGAATGTTGTTAATAGTTCCAGAATCAATATCATTAATTGTACCTGTTTGTGTTCCTGTTTCTCCTCCCGTCCTAACTACTTCCCAATCTAAAGTATTCTCATTTTGAGTAAACGTAAATTCAAAAACAGTGTTGGCATCATATTCATCGTCAAAAAGGACTATTGTTTCATCAAGACGATATTCATCATTGCTTACATTGAAATTGATTATTGAATTATTATCGCTATCTCTTAAATCAAAGCCTTTAGCACCGTCTCTAAAATTCACACCCACTTTAACAGAAAATTGATCTGTTCTATGCATAACTTTAGGAAACTGCCTCGTTGCACCAGAAAAGGCACCATTTCCTGAATTTGCAAAAAGAGCAAATACTTTTCCATTGGTTTCAATTTCTGGTGAAAAATTACCTACAAAATTACCAACAAAACCACCATTAGGCGTTCCGGTATCAAAAGTCCAGCCCAAGAATCCCTCTCCTTCGTTTGAGTTTTCTTCCCAATTTGGCGGATCATAATTAGAAGCATCATCTACAGCCAAATCAACTTCTGTTTCTCCAAAAATATATTGCCCCCTCCCTTCCAAAAAGAAAAGGCAAAAAATCAACAATAGAATATAAAGGTGTTTTTGTTTCATAAAATGACAGAAATTTTCATTAAATGTAAAAACAAGTTAACAAAAATCAAAGCTTTTTTTTCAAAGTATACTTGTTTTAAGCTGATTCCGTTGAGATTATCCCAACTCTAACGTTTGAGTAAATTTGTTAAAATTTAATAAATTAATTTTGAATCAGCTTTTTGGTAAAATAAAAGGTAGTAAAAAAGCTACATTTCTTTGTCAGTAAAGTCAATTTGATGGGCAACACATGCTAAAAGCTTTAGATATGTTTTATAAACTTTATTTAAGCTACACTAAATAACGTATATTTGCACACTTATTAAGGATGATTTTTATATGAAGAATATTCGAAATTTTTGTATTATAGCACATATAGACCATGGTAAAAGCACCTTGGCTGACCGACTTTTAGATTCTACTAAAACCGTAACTGCTCGAGAAAAACAAGAGCAATTATTAGATAGTATGGATTTGGAAAGAGAGCGTGGAATTACCATCAAGTCACACGCCATACAGATGGTTTACGAATACGAAGGTGAAGAGTATATTCTAAATTTAATTGATACCCCTGGTCACGTTGATTTCTCTTATGAGGTATCGCGTTCAATAGCGGCCTGTGAAGGAGCCTTGTTAATTGTTGATGCGGCACAAAGTATTCAGGCCCAGACCATTTCTAATTTGTATTTAGCTTTAGAGAACGATTTAGAGATTATTCCTGTTTTAAATAAAGTAGATTTACCGAGTGCCAACCCAGAAGAAGTGACCGATGATATTGTTGACTTATTAGGCTGTGATGCTTCAGAAGTGATTCCTGCCAGCGCAAAAACTGGACTTGGAATTGATGAAATTTTGAAAGCTATCATTGAGCGAGTGCCTGCTCCAAAAGGAGATCCTAAAGCGCCGCTTCGGGCATTGGTTTTTGATTCGGTGTACAATCCTTTTAGAGGAGTTGAAACTTACTTTAGAGTTTTTGATGGAAGCATTAAGAAAAATCAAAAAATTAAATTTATTGCTACCGGAAAACAATATGGAGCCGATGAAGTAGGTACTTTAAAGCTTCAACAAGTGCCTAAAAAAGAAATAGGAACAGGTGATGTGGGTTACCTAATTACCGGCATAAAAGATGCTAGAGAAGTTAAAGTAGGAGATACCATCACCGATTTTGAAAATCCTACAACCGCGGTTATTTCTGGTTTTGAAGATGTAAAACCTATGGTTTTTGCTGGAATTTATCCGGTAGATACTGAGGATTATGAAGAATTGAGGTCTTCTATGGAAAAGCTTCAACTGAATGATGCTTCCTTGGTTTTTCAGCCTGAAAGTTCAGCAGCTCTTGGTTTTGGATTTCGATGTGGTTTCTTGGGAATGCTTCACTTAGAAATTATTCAGGAGCGTTTAGAACGTGAATTTGATATGACCGTTATTACTACGGTTCCTAACGTTTCTTACCAAGCTTACCTCACCAAAAATCCAGAAGAAGCCATTATGGTTTCTAATCCAAGTGATTTGCCAGACCCCTCTTCATTATCTCATGTTGAAGAACCTTATATTTCTGCAAGCATCATTACCAAAGCCGACTTTGTTGGTCCAGTAATGAGCTTATGTATTGAAAAAAGAGGAGAGATTAAAAATCAAAATTACTTAACTACAGACCGTGTAGAACTTACTTTTGATATGCCTCTTGCTGAAATTGTTTTTGATTTTTACGATCGACTAAAAACGGTTTCTAAAGGATATGCTTCATTTGATTATTCCCCTATAGGAATGAAGAAGTCGAAGCTGGTAAAAGTAGATGTTCTATTAAATGCCAATAAAGTTGATGCCTTATCTGCATTGCTTCACCAAGATAATGCCTACGATATTGGTAAGAAGATGTGTACTAAACTGAAGGAGCTAATTCCTAGACAACAGTTTGATATTCCTATTCAGGCAGCTATTGGAGCTAAAATTATTGCTCGTGAAACAGTTAAGGCGCTTCGAAAAGATGTTACTGCCAAATGCTATGGAGGTGATATTTCACGTAAGCGAAAGCTGTTAGAAAAACAGAAAAAAGGGAAAAAACGTATGCGTGCCGTAGGTAATGTAGAAATACCTCAAGAGGCGTTTATGGCCGTATTGAAATTAAACGACTAAGCTCAATTGATTTGCTTTTGCAAAACCAGCATTTGCTTTTCTAGAAATTCAATTTCATCTTTGCTAAGCAATTCTTTAGGGAATCTGAATTCGGTTTTGGTGTTTCTAAATACGTAATCGCCTACCGTATAGTTTGCATAAGTAAGGTCTTTGAAAGCTAAAAATTTTGGTTTTAGCAAATTGAAGAAGCGAGGAGCTAAAATTCCTTTGTCTGAAAATACACAATAATTATATTTTTTTTGAAAAAAATAAGTGCATATATTTATTATTCCAGCTAACAAATAAGGTATGGTATACCATGATGAGGTGTCTGATATTAAGCCTACGCTCCCTAAAACAAAAAGAGCTACGCCTAAATAAAGACTTATTTTTTGTTGGAATTTTTGTTGATTTGTTGTTGAAATTCGCATTTTGATAGTAGTAAAGGTGTTGTTATTTCGCCTCAATTATTGGAAACAAATGAATCAATTTATTTCGTCTTTCAAAACCTTCATTTGTTTTTCCAAATATTCAATTTCATCTTTGTTGAGAAGTTCCTTAGGAAATCTAAACTCAACATCAGCATTTCTAAACACATAATCGCCAGCTACATAATCTATGAATTTGATGTCTTTATAGGCTAAAAACTTAGGTTTTGCTAAGTTGAAGAAGCGTGGTTGAACGATGCCTTCTTCAGTAAATAAATGGTAATTGTATTTTTCTATTAGCTTAGGAGAAAGAATATAGATGAAACCAATTACAGCATACCAACCCATAATATTGCTGATATCATTTAATAAGCTTGTGCTTCCTAAAAGGATAAAACCTATTCCAATATAATATTGTATACTTTTGTTTTTGTTCTTTCCTAAATGAATTTTAAAGCCTTTATCTAAATTTTTATAATCATTTAGAAAACTTTCTCCTTTTTTTTCCATGAAAAATTAAATTTGGTAAATCTAGCAAAAATAGAAATTATACAGTATAGTTTAAAATTCTTAAGACTAATTTTGAGACTAGATGCTTAAAAAACTTAGTGGATATTTTTTAATGCTAATGAAAATTAAACAAGGACCTACCCAAAAAAATTCTACTCAAAAAACATGTATAGCTAATTGCTTCATTTTTAAACAAAAAAAAACTACTTTTGCCGCCCAAAAGCATACGTATCAATGAGCACAACAAAAAAAATAAATGCCGCTTTAATTTCAGTTTTTCACAAGGAAGGCTTAGCCCCTATAGTTCAAAAATTAGGCGAATTAGGCGTGCAAATTTACTCTACAGGAGGAACACAAAAATTTATTGAAGATCAGGGAGTTGCTGTAACTGCCGTAGAAGATTTAACTTCTTATCCTTCCATTTTAGGCGGCCGAGTAAAAACCTTACACCCAAAGGTTTTTGGCGGTATTTTAAACCGACAAGAAGAGGCTTCAGACCAGGAAGAGCTTACTTCTTTTGAAATTCCTCAAATTGATTTAGTAATTGTAGATTTATACCCTTTTGAAGAGACTTTAGCTTCAGGAGCAAAAGAACAAGAAATCATTGAGAAAATCGATATCGGTGGTATTTCGTTAATTCGTGCCGCAGCCAAAAACTTTAAAGATGTAGTTTGTGTTTCAACACGAAATGACTATGCTGCTCTTTTAGACTTGTTAAACTCACAAAACGGTGAAACCACTTTAGCACAACGAAAGAAATTAGCAACCAATTCATTTGCTACTTCGTCTCATTACGATGCGGCTATTTTTAACTATTTCAATTCAGAAGAAGAAAATCCAGCATTTAGATTGAGTTTTAATGAAGAGAAAAGTCTTCGTTACGGAGAAAACCCTCATCAAGAAGCCCAACTTTATGGAGCTATAGATGATGCTTTTACCCAATTACACGGTAAAGAACTTTCTTACAACAACCTCTTAGATGTAGATGCAGCAGTGCAATTAATGGCCGAATTTAAAGATGAATATCCAACTTTTGCCATTTTAAAACACAATAATGCTTGTGGAATAGCACAACGAAATTCATTACTTGAAGCTTATAATGATGCGCTTGCTGGCGACCCAGTATCGGCTTTTGGTGGTATTTTAATTGCCAATAAAGAAATTGATAAAGCAACCGCTACAGAAATTCATAAGTTATTTTGCGAAGTGGTGATTGCTCCATCGTTTTCAGCGGAAGCAGAAGCGATTTTAAAAGGTAAGAAAAACCGTATTTTACTAGTGCTTAAAGCGTTTGAAACACCTAAAAAGTTAGTTCGCTCTTGTTTAAATGGAATTTTGGTTCAAGATAGAGATCATCTAACCGATACAGCAGAAATTTTAAAGACTGCTACAGAAAAAGAAGCTACTTCAGAAGAAATTGAAGATTTGCTTTTTGCATCTAAAGTTTGTAAACACACCAAATCTAACACCATTGTCTTGGCTAAAAACAAGCAGTTGTTGGCTAGTGGAACAGGTCAAACTTCACGAGTTGATGCTTTAAAACAAGCCATAGAAAAAGCCACTTCATTTAAGTTTGACTTAACTAATGCAGTAATGGCTAGTGATGCCTTCTTTCCTTTTCCAGATTGTGTAGAAATAGCCTACAATGCAGGAGTAAGAAGTGTAATTCAGCCAGGAGGGTCTATTAAAGATCAATTGAGTATTGATTTCTGTAACGAGAAAAAAATGTCAATGTTAATGACTGGAGTAAGACATTTTAAACATTAATTTTAGTACTTTTAACGCCTTGAGAATGAGCACACAGATTTAAACAGAAATTATGGGTTTTTTTGATTTCCTTACCGAAGATATAGCTATTGACCTTGGAACAGCTAATACATTGATTATTCACAACGACAAAGTAGTGGTGGACAGCCCTTCTATTGTTGCTCGTGACCGAATATCGGGTAAAATTATTGCAGCGGGTAAAGAAGCGGCTATGATGCAAGGTAAAACACATGAAAACATTAAAACCATAAGGCCTCTGAAAGATGGAGTAATTGCCGATTTTGAAGCGAGTGAGCAGATGATTTCTATGTTTATAAAAGAAATTCCTGCGCTTAAAAAAAGGCTCATCACTCCCTCTTTACGAATGGTGATTTGTATTCCATCAGGAATTACCGAAGTAGAAATGCGCGCTGTAAAAGATTCTGCTGAACGTGTTAATGGTAAAGAAGTTTACCTCATCCATGAACCCATGGCGGCAGCTATAGGTATTGGAGTTGATATTATGCAACCCAAAGGTAACATGATTGTTGATATTGGTGGCGGAACTACAGAAATAGCAGTGATTGCATTAGGTGGAATTGTGTGTGATAAATCGGTGAAAATTGCAGGTGATGTCTTTACCAATGATATTATTTACTATATGCGTACACAACACAATTTATTTATTGGAGAACGTACTGCTGAAAAAATAAAAATTCAATTAGGAGCGGCTACCGAAGAGTTAGAGAACGTACCTGATGATATGAGTGTTCAGGGGCGTGATTTACTTACAGGAAAACCCAAGCAAGTAGAAATCTCCTCCAGAGAAATAGCTAAAGCATTAGATAAATCTATCTTAAGGATTGAAGATGCGGTAATGGAAACTTTGTCGCAAACACCACCAGAGTTAGCGGCCGATATCTATAATACTGGAATTTACTTAGCTGGAGGGGGTTCTATGTTAAGAGGCCTTGATAAACGCTTGTCGCAAAAAACAGATTTGCCTGTTTACATTGCTGAAGATCCTTTAAGGGCTATTGTTCGTGGTACAGGCATTACCCTGAAAGATTTAGAACGTTATAAGGCAGTATTAATGAAGTAAAACAAACCTTTTAAACACGTTTGTTTAAAATCCTGAAAAGTTAAGACATCCTGTATGTGATTTTTTCACTTACAAATTTTCTTAACAAGTTCTATTCGTTTTATTCAATACTTTATTTTAAGGTTGAAATTATTAGAAAAAAGGTTTTGGCTATATACATTAAATAAAACAAATTATTTTTGTAATAGATAGTCCTTAACTGTTTCAAAAATTATTAGCTATTCCATGCAACAAATTATAAGCTTCTTACTAAAGTTTAAAACAGCCCTGGTGTTTTGGGGTTTGTTAGCACTTGCAATAGCTTTAACCATCAATGCAAATACTTACCATCAACACAAATGGTTAAGCTCTACTAACTTTATAAGTAGTTTTGTGTTAGGAATTAAAGCAGATGTAGCAGATTATTTCTACCTTAAGGGAGAAAATATGAAGCTGATGGAAGAAAACAAAAAACTGAGGAATTTTTATTTAACTCATCAAAACCAAATAGTAGCAACAGATTCTCTCAGTTTTACGAATGATAAAAGCTTAGATTCAACCTACCAAATTGTCAAGGCAAAAGTTATAGCGAATTCTTATCGAAAAATAAATAATTTTTTGTTGTTAGAATTGCTTGAAGATTTTGATTTATCTGCAGATTTAGCTGTGATTTCTCCGCAAGGAATTGTGGGAGTTATAGAAGATTATAACGACCAATATGCAAGGGTAATTTCTGTTTTAAATCCAACTATTTTAATTAATGCTCAGTTAGCCAAAACCAATCACTTTGGTTCTTTGGTGTGGGACGGAAAAGACCCTAACATAACACGCCTCATTGATGTGCCAAGGTCCGCTGATGTGGCCATTGGAGACCTTGTTGAAACAGGCGGAAACTCTTTGATTTTTCCAGAAAAAATACCCATAGGTAAGGTTGTTTCGTTTGAATTAGACCAAAATAGGGGCTACTATAATATAGAGGTTGAATTATTTACAGATATGACCAACCTCAGAAATGTGTATGTAATTCAGTTGAAAAATAAAGAAGCTATTCTTGAACTAATACCAGAAACCAATGAATAAATCAGTAAACAATATTATTCGATTTGTGTTTTTTGTGTTGCTGCAGTTGTTGATCCTAGATAATATCTTGTTTCTGGGTTACATTAATCCATATCTTTATATTACATTTATTTTGCTGCTCCCCATATCTTTGAGTAGCATTCAAGTCATGTTGCTCGCTTTTGCGCTAGGTTTAAGTATTGATGTTTTTCATAATTCTGGTGGAGTGCATGCTTCTGCTTGTTTGGTTTTAGCCTATTTTAGACCCTTTGCTTTAAGAAATGCATTTGGAATTAATTTTGATTTCAAAACACTCAAATTTTATGATGAGGGGTTTAAGCCATTACTTGTTTATGTTTCAATTATGGTAGGCATTCATCATCTAGTGATGTTTTCCATGGAAGCTTTTAGCACAAATTATGTCAGCAGAATTCTAAGTCATACATTATATTCTGGAATATTTTCTATATCTTTAATTTTAGTTGTGTTGTATTTAATAAAGCCCAGTAAGAAATGAGAAAACTACTTCCCTTTTTGTTGATTATCTTCACTTCTCTATTGTTTATTGCAAGGTTGTTTTATCTTCAAATTGTGGATGATACCTATGATCAGGTTTCGATGAATTTAGCGGTAAAGAAAATATACGACTACCCACAAAGAGGCTACATTTATGACAGAAATAATGAACTACTTGTAGCTAATCAGCCTGCTTATGATGTAATGGCAATCCCGCTGCAAATCAAGCCTTTTGATACTTTAGCGCTGGCAGAAGTTTTGAATATTTCTAAACAAAGATTACAAGGTCAAATAAGGAAAGCTCAAATCTATTCTCCCTGGCTACCATCCATTATTACCCCACAACTTACTAAAAAAGAGTTTGCATCATTACAAGAAGTGTTGCATAAATTTGAAGGCTTTTACATACAGAAAAGACAGTTAAGAGACTATCAAACAAAGCATGGAGCAAATTTTTTAGGATATATTGCTGAGGTAAATAATGCAGATTTAGAAAAAAACCCTTACTTTAAATCAGGTGAACTTATAGGAAGACAGGGTATAGAAAAGCAATACGAAGAATTATTACGAGGTGAGCGAGGGGTGAAACACATTCAACGGGATAAGTTTAATCGAGAAATTGGACCATTTAAAGATGGCGTTTTTGATACACTTCCCCAAAAAGGGGCAGATTTGCAACTAACTATAGATATTAACCTGCAAGCGTATGGTGAACAATTAATGGAAAACAAGCGTGGTGGCATTGTGGCTTTAGAACCGGCAACAGGCGAAATTTTAGCTTTAGTTACAGCTCCAAACTATGATCCAGATGAGTTAGTAGGCAGAAAACGTTCACGGAATTTTACCAAAATGTACTACGACACCATTGCTAAACCACTTTTTGACAGGGGATTACAAGCTATGTATCCGCCAGGATCACCATTTAAGGCATTTACAGGTTTAGTAGCCAGGCAAGAAGGAGTGGTTGATATAGATGAAAATTTTAGTTGTAATGGTGGTTATACTTACGGTAGACACTCTAGAATGGGTTGTCACGCACACGCAAGCCCAGTGAATTTAATAAGTGGTATTGCGCATTCTTGTAACTCTTATTTTGCCCAAATTTATAGAAGAAGCATAGAAAAATATGATACACCCCAAGAAGGTATGGACGTGTGGAGTAATCACATGAAGAGCTTTGGTTTTGGTGATTTTTTAGGTTATGATTTGCCCGTAGGAAGAAGAGGAAGAATTCCTGATGCAGCATATTACAATTGGGCTTATCAATACCCCACTTACAAATGGTACGCAACAGCCACACTTTCTAATGCTATAGGACAAGGAGAAATTGAGTCAACTCCCATACAGTTAGCCAATGCAACAGCGGCTATTGCCAACAGGGGCTGGTACAAGCGTCCGCATATTTTAAAAGGGATTGACGGAAATCAACTTAAAGATAGCCTATACTTGGCTAAAAACCACACCACTATTGATGAGGAGCATTTTGAGCCAGTAATACAAGGAATGAACGATGTTTACAACTACGGAACAGCCCAGTTTTTAAAAGTCCCCGGAATAGAAGTTTGTGGAAAAACAGGAACTTCAGAAAACTTTATTAAGATTGACGGAGAACGCGTTCAGCTTACAGACCACTCAATTTTTGTAGCTTTTGCGCCAAAAGACAATCCGCAAATTGCCATTGCGGTTTTTGTTGAAAATGGTTATTGGGGAGCAAGATATGCCGGAAGAATTGCCAGCTTGATGATAGAAAAACATTTAAAAGAAGAAATTTCAAGAAAGGATCTAGAAAAATGGATCATGTCTCATAGTTTAGAAGAAGAGTATGTCAAACCTTATTCTGGAGAACCATTCAAAATTAATCAATAATGCCAAAAACCCTACTTAAAATAGATTGGCTAACCATTTTTTTATTCCTCTTGTTAGTGGGGTTTGGGTGGATTAACATTTATTCTACCTCCGTAACAGATGTAGAGGCTAGCTGGCTAGACTTTAGCGAGATTCACGGAAAACAATTACTTTGGATAGGCTTGAGTTTAATTTTAATTGTGCTCATCCTAGCCTTAGAAGCTAAGTTCTATCAACAGTTTTCAAGTTTGATTTACGTAGCGGCCTTACTTTCGCTTGTTGGCTTACTTTTTTTTGGAAAAACCATTGCCGGACAAACCGCTTGGTATTCTTTTGGAAGCTTTAGTATTCAACCAGCAGAGTTTGTTAAAACCGCTGTATCTCTTGCTATGGCTAAATATTTAACAGGTATCAATATTCATTTAAAAAACTTTAAGCATCAAATACAAGCTTTTATAATTATCGTTATTCCTATGTTCTTGATCATGCTTCAACCAGATGCAGGAAGCGCATTGATTTATGTAGCATTTATTATACCCATGTATAGAGAAGGATTACCCGACTTCTATTTAATTTTAGGAATATTAGTAGCTTTGATTTTTGTTCTAACCCTAAAGTTTGGGTTTTACTATATAGGAGCAGTAATTGTTTTATTAATGCTACTCATTTATTTGTTTAACAGAAATAAAAAACCTAAACTCTTAAAATACATTACAGTAGCCTTGTTGTGTATAGGCTTTTCAGTTTCTGTTGGTTTTATTTATGAACAACTACAGCCGCATCAAAAAGACAGGTTTGACTTGATTCTTGGAAAAATAGATGATATTAGTGGTAAAGGTTATAACACTTATCAAGGAAAAGTTGCTATAGGAAGTGGAGGCTGGAGCGGTAGGGGCTGGCTTAATGGTACACATACCCAAGGTAAATTTGTTCCAGAGCAACACACTGATTATATCTTTGTAACCGTTGGTGAAGAGTGGGGATTTATAGGAAGCACATTAGTGGTTTTATTGTTCGTTTTCCTCATGATTCGTTTGGTTTTTTTAGCTGAACGACAAAAATCCAACTTCAGTAGAATTTATGGGTATAGTGTTTTTGGAATTATCTTTTTTCATTTTTTTGTAAATATTGCCATGGTGCTCGGTTTATTTCCAACAGTTGGAATTCCTCTTCCATTTTTTAGTTATGGCGGTTCTAGTTTATGGGGCTTTACCTTGCTTATATTTGTGTTTTTAAAATTAGATGCTAAACGAATGGAAATCTAATCTTAAAGTTCTTGTTCCAATAAATTTTAACATACTTCGCTAATGCCTTGTTTTACTTGTACTTAAACAGAAAAAATGTGTAACTTTCTGATTTTCAAAAAATAGCTGTAAAGTGAGTGTTTGTAAGGCATAAGCCAATTGTTGAAAACTATGTTGAAAACCTTTCGGTTTTTATTCCTCTTGGTGTTGTTTTATTTTACATATTTGTTAGTCCAAAATTGCAAAAGTTAACCCTTTAATTTGTAGTGCTATGAATAAAAATGAACCTATTTTAGAAGAAAATAAAAACCGCTTTGTGGTGTTTCCTATTCAACATCATGATTTATGGGAATGGTATAAAAAACAAGAAGCAAGTTTCTGGACCGCTGAAGAAATTGACTTGCATCAAGATATTACAGATTGGGAAAATAAATTATCTGCAGATGAGCAATATTTTATTAAACATATACTTGCTTTCTTTGCTGCTTCAGATGGAATTGTGAATGAAAATCTAGCTGAAAACTTTGTGAATGAAGTGCAATACACAGAAGCTAAATTTTTCTATGGCTTCCAAATTATGATGGAGAATATTCACTCTGAAACTTACTCCTTATTAATTGATACTTATGTGAAAGATGAAGTTGAGAAAAACAAACTCTTTCAAGCTATTGAAAACTTTCCCGCCATAAAAAAGAAAGCTGATTGGGCTTTAAAATGGATTGAAAGTCCAAGTTTTGCAGAGCGTTTAATTGCTTTTGCGGCTGTGGAAGGAATTTTCTTTTCTGGAGCTTTCTGCTCTATTTTTTGGCTAAAGAAAAGAGGTTTAATGCCTGGACTAACTTTTTCTAACGAGTTGATTTCTAGAGATGAAGGATTGCATTGTGATTATGCAGTTCACTTGCATAACAACCACTTAATCAACCAAGTTCCAAAAGAAAGAATAAAAGAAATTATTTTAGATGCTTTAAATATAGAACGAGAGTTTATTACAGAATCCCTTCCCGTAAGCTTAATTGGTATGAATGCTAAATTAATGACTCAATATTTAGAATTTGTAACTGACCGTTTACTGGTTGAATTAGACTGTGATAAAGAATTTGGTTCTTCAAATCCATTTGATTTTATGGACATGATTAACCTACAAGGGAAGACCAACTTCTTTGAAAAAAGAGTAGGTGAGTACCAAAAAGCAGGTGTCATGTCTAAAGACAAAGAAAAAGATAGTAAAATTAGCTTTGATGCCGATTTTTAAAGTTTTGTAAGGCTATGGATGCTAAGTTCGTTAAAGATACTGAGGCAGCCAAAGTGCCCAAAGGAGACAACAGTAACACAGCAAGAATAAGAAGTTAAAATAAATACCAAGGAATTATGTATGTAGTAAAGAGAGATGGGCATAAAGAGCCAGTAATGTTTGACAAGATTACCGCACGAGTTAGAAAACTTTGTTATGGATTAAATCCATTAGTAGAACCTACCAAAGTTGCCATGCGTGTGATAGAAGGACTGTACGACGGAGTGACCACAAGTGAATTGGATAATTTAGCGGCAGAAGTAGCTGCAACAATGACCACTGCACACCCTGATTATGCACATTTAGCGGCCAGAATCTCTGTCTCTAATTTACACAAAAACACTAAAAAAACTTTTTCTGAGGTGATGGATGACCTCTATAATTACGTCAATCCTAGAACAAAAAAGAAAGCACCGCTTTTATCTGACGAGGTGTACCAGGTTATTCAAGAAAACAAAGATTTACTTGATTCAAGAATTATCTATAGCCGTGACTTCAATTACGATTACTTTGGTTTTAAAACTCTTGAACGCTCATACTTACTAAAACTAAATGGCGAAATAGCAGAGCGCCCACAGCATATGCTTATGCGTGTAGCCGTTGGAATTCATTTAGATGATTTAGAAAGCGCCTTAGAAACTTACGACTTAATGTCTAAGATGTTCTTTACCCACGCTACACCAACTTTATTTAATTCAGGTACGCCTAAACCCCAAATGTCTTCATGTTTCTTATTAACTATGAAAGACGATAGTATAGAAGGAATTTACGACACCCTAAAGCAAACTGCTAAAATTTCTCAATCAGCCGGAGGAATTGGTTTATCTATTCATAATATTCGTGCTACAGGCTCATACATTGCAGGAACTAACGGAACCTCTAACGGAATTGTTCCTATGCTTAAAGTGTTTAACGATACAGCTCGTTATGTTGATCAAGGTGGTGGAAAAAGAAAAGGTTCTTTTGCTATGTATGTTGAACCTTGGCATGCTGATATAATGAGTTTCCTTGACTTAAAGAAAAATCATGGAGCAGAAGAATTACGCGCGCGCGATCTTTTTTACGCCATGTGGATTCCAGACTTGTTTATGAAACGCGTTGAAGCTGATGCTGAATGGACCTTAATGTGTCCCAATGAATGTCCAGGATTATTTGATATGTATGGAGATGAATTTGAAGCCGCTTATGAGCGTTTTGAAGCCGAAGGAAAAGGAAGAAAAACCATCAAAGCAAGACAACTTTGGGAGAAAATTTTAGAATCTCAAATTGAGACAGGAACTCCTTATATGCTCTATAAAGATGCATGTAACAGAAAATCTAATCAGAAGAATTTAGGAACTATTCGTTCTTCAAATTTGTGTACAGAAATTTTAGAATATACAAGCCCAGACGAAGTAGCTGTTTGTAACCTTGCTTCTATAGCTATTCCTAAATTTGTTAAAAATGGTGAGTTTGACCACAAAGAATTGTTTAAAATTACCAAGCGTGTAATTAGAAACTTAAATAAAGTAATTGACAGAAATTACTACCCAGTAAAAGAAGCCGAAAATTCCAACTTCCGTCATAGACCAGTAGGATTAGGTATTCAAGGTTTAGCTGATACCTTTATTAAAATGAGATTGCCGTTTACTTCAGACGAAGCTAAACAGCTTAATCAAGAAATTTTTGAAACGCTTTATTTTGCTTCAGTAACCGCTTCAATGGAATTGGCTAAGGAGGAAGGGCCATACTCTACGTACGAGGGTTCGCCAATGAGTAAAGGTGAATTTCAGTATAATATGTGGGGAATTAAAGACGAAGACTTGAGTGGCCGATGGGATTGGGCAAAATTGAGAAAGCAAGTACTTAAAAACGGCGTGAGAAATTCCTTGTTACTTGCACCAATGCCAACCGCATCTACCTCTCAAATCTTAGGAAACAATGAAGCCTTTGAGCCTTATACCTCAAATATCTACACCCGAAGAGTGCTTTCTGGTGAGTTTATTGTAGTGAATAAACATTTACTAGAAGACCTTGTAAGACTAGGCTTATGGAATGATGATGTGAAAGACGCCATTATGAGAAACAACGGCTCAATTCAATCTATTGATGTTATTCCAGAAGATATTAAAGAACTTTATAAGACCGTTTGGGAACTTTCTATGAAAGACATTATAGATATGGCCAGACACAGAGGTTACTTTATTGATCAGTCACAATCATTAAACTTGTTTATGGAAGGAGCTACCTTTGCTAAACTTACTTCAATGCATTTCTATGCTTGGAAAAGTGGCTTAAAAACAGGAATGTACTATTTAAGAACAAAATCGGCTGTAGATGCTATTAAGTTTACCTTAAGCAACGATAAGAAAAAGGTAGAAATACCTGCTGAAAAAGTAGCTGAACAAAACGCACAGAGATTACAACAAGAGCAAGCTAAGGTAAATGTGACTGCAGATTCTTCTCTTAGTCCAGAGGAACTCAAGGCCTTAATTCAACAATCTAAAGATGCTGAAGGAGATGATTGCCTAATGTGTGGGTCTTAATCAAAAACAAATACTCATTCAACTGGTCAAAAAAATCTGAAAGAATTCAAACCTCTTTCAGATTTTTTTATCATCAGTCTACCTTAAATTTTACCTAAATAGACAATTAAAGACTTCGCACAGAATTATATTTGTTTTTAAAAAAAAATGCGTTGGATTATTCCGCTAATCATCTATTTAGTACTAGAAATTTATGCCTACCAAGCTTTTAGGACTTTAATCAAATCAAAGTACATGCTCTACGCCTATATTTTAGTAAGTGTTTTGGTTATAGGTCTTATGCTTTACGGTTTTAATCAACCCGCAAATGATGGAACCTTTACGGGTATTAGAGCATATTCAATTGGTTTTTTTCTTTCATTAATGAGCTTAAAGCTGGTGTTGATTTTAGGTATGTTTGTAGAAGATTTATTCAGATTTGCTGAAGGTGTATTTCATAAAACTACATCTCCTAAAGAAAAGTTTATACTACCCTCTAGAAGAAAGTTTATTAGTCAGTTAGCCTTAGGAATTGGGGCAATTCCATTTTTTAGCCTGCTATATGGCATGTACAGAGGGAAATATAATTATAAAGTGCTGAAATATGAATTGACCTTTGCAGATCTGCCCGATGCTTTTGATGGATATACAATCACCCAAATATCAGACATTCATAGTGGGAGTTTTGATAACAAAGAAAAAGTTAAGTACGGAATTGAACTAATTAATCAGCAAGAAAGCGATGTTGTTCTTTTTACAGGCGATTTAGTGAATAATACCTCTTCAGAAATGGAAAACTGGAAAGATACTTTTGGTCAGATTAAGGCAAAAGATGGGGTGTTTTCAGTCCTAGGAAACCATGATTATGGTGATTACTTCTCATGGGAATCTAAAACAGAAAAGCAACGTAATTTTAATCGGTTGAAAGAAATTCAGCAAGAGATGGGATGGCGTTTGTTGTTAGATGAACATGTAAGTGTTCAAAGAGGAAAAGATCAACTCCATTTGGTAGGAGTAGAAAACTGGGGAAAAGGTGGATTCAAACAAAAAGGAGATTTGGAAAAGGCATCAACCCACCTAGAGAAGAAAGATTTTAAAATACTACTCTCTCATGATCCCTCTCATTGGGATGAAATCACAAAAAATCATCCCAAAAATTTTCAATTAACTTTAAGCGGACATACCCACGGTATGCAATTTGGAATAGAGATCCCCGGCTGGTTAAAATGGTCACCAGTGCAATTTAGATACCCGCAATGGGCTGGTGTCTACCAAGAAAATAAGCGTTATTTGCATGTAAATAGAGGCTTTGGTTACTTAGCTTATCCTGGAAGAATTGGAATGTGGCCAGAAGTTACAGTGATCAAACTAAAAAAAGTCTAGCTTATCATTTTGAGCTTTTGCATATTTTTATTATTTTGAATTAATGAATACTTCAGCCTAAGCTCAGATCAATTGCTTTAATAGAGTGAAATTTTAACAAGGTTAAGTTATTTATGTTAACCTGAGTTCGATTAATATTTTAATAGATTTTATTGCATAAAAAAAGAAATA
>JAIUMH010000028.1 GCA_022565635.1 Flavobacteriaceae bacterium
CGCGCAACAATTAAACCCATTTCATCATTCTTTCCTAAGAAAATTAACTCGTTAATTTGAGTTACATCATCTCCTTTAATATTCATCATCATTGAACCTTTATCAGAATTCATTTGCATAAGTGATGAATACTTAGATTGATTTAAAATTTCAGCAACTTGATTGTATTCGTTTGAAATTTTTGGCACATCAGATGAATTAAGGACCAGTACATTTAGTTTACTAATGTTTTTTAAATGCTCTTTTTCTTCTTGACTCAATTCTTCAAAATTGCTAAATAAAGTCTTTGTTGAAAGATCTAAAGCTGTAAAATCAACATCTTCATGTTTTTCTACAAAATACTTTTGAATACTCTTTTCGTTTGAACAGCTAAATAAAGCAAAAGAAAATGCTACTAATAGAAATACTTTTTTCATAAGATTTTAATTTTCAATGTTTTGAAGGTTTGTAGAACCTGGTAAATTAAATTTATTGGCCAATTCTCCAATTTCTTTAAGATCTATTAAACCTTCAATTATAATAATAACGTCTTCACCACCACTGTTCACATGCATAAAGAGTTGTTTAACTTCACTGCTGTTAGCTCCAGATTTTACGTAAATCTCTACGAGCTCATCTTCTTCAGAAACACGCATTAATTCATCTAATTTCATGTTCTTAACATAGGCTTTGGTGTCTTCTAGAAAAGATTTTTTTAAAGCTGCATTTTTGGTTGTGAAAATTTGAATATTATCCAAATTTTCAATCATATGAATCATTTTCTTGGCTTCTGGATCATCTACATCAAGTTCCATAGCGCTCATTAACTTAAACATTGTTTTGTTAATAACTACTGATGTTACCCCGCTTTGTCCATCATATTTAGAAAAATCTTGTCCAACAGATTTCCAGCTTAAAAGCCCTAAAAATAATGCGATACTTAATTTAATTAGTGTGTTCATTTTTACTTTTGATTTAAATTGATATATGGTTTTGTTTTTTCGTTAAATAATTCAATGTACTCTACTTTTTCTTTGGCGGTATTCATCTTTGAACCTACAAAGTTTAAGGCTTGAATGGTTTGCTCAAAAGCTAATTCTGCTTGTGCTTTTTCCATTTTAGTTTGTTGGTAGTTTCCAAATAAAAACCCACCGATTAATATACAGACAACAGCAGCTATTTTAAACAGATCTTTCCACTCCAAAAAAGATTTTGTTTCTTTGGTTACTTGACTTTTTAGTGACGTTTCTTTGTTGAGATCTATAAACGAAAAGTCGATAGTTGACTTTTCTTCTTGTTGATGTTTCTCTTGCTTTTTAGCATCAAAATACTGTTTATAAAAATCGTATTTTCCTTCATCAACTTCTTTTAATAAGGAGTTGATTCTTTCTTCCTCTTTATAACTAGTTTGACCTTTATCAAACTTAGTGAGTAAGCGTTCTAACTCAATTCTTTTATTTTTCATTTTGAATTGTTTTTACATCCTTATTTTCTAAAGCTTCATACATTTTTTTGATTCGCTTTCTTGCCCTAGACAAGTTTACCCTTACACTCCCCTGCTCCATTTCTAATAGTGTAGCAATTTCTTCAAAATCAAAGCCTTTAAAATCTTTTAATTCTATGATTATACGTTGTTTATCAGGCAATTCTTGAACTAAACATTCAATTGTATTAAAGCGATTGTGAGGCTTAGAATCTTCTTCTGTTTCTTGTATTTGTTCTTGTTCAACTTGCTCCTCATACTTGGTATATACCAAACTTAAATGATTATTGGCTTTTCGCTTCAACTCATCAAAACACCAATTTTTAATCATCCGCATGCAATATGCTTCTTTATTTTCCACCTTTGAAAAATCGTCTAAACGACTCCATAACTTAATAGCCACTTCCTGAAGCCCATCTTTAGCAAAATCTTCATTTCTTAAAATCGACTTAGCTAAACCCAGCATCTTAGGTTCATGTTTTTGAATTTCAGTTATAAAATCTGCCTGATTCATAGTTTTGATTTCACTTAGAAGACGAATTACTTTAAATAATGTAACATCTAATTTCAAATATTCAAATAATCTCTTTAAATTTACTGCTTTAATTCCATATTTATGAAGCATTTAAAATCATTTTTATACGTCATAGTAATCGGCATTCTTTTAGTAAGTTGTCAAGATGATTTAGATGACCGTATTTTTCCTGCAGATGCCAAAGCATTAAATAATTTTGTATGGAATGCTATGAATATTTTTTACTTGTACAATGAAGATTCTCCAGACTTAGGCGATGATCGTTTTGCTTCTAACCAAGCTTACAATGATTTTTTAGAGGGTTTTAGTCAGCCTGAAGATTTGTTTGAACACCTAAAAGTTAATGAAGATCGATTTAGCATAATTGTTTCAGATTTTAGAGTTTTAGAAAATGCATTAAGTGGAATTCGTGTTGATAATGGAATGCGTTTTGGTTTGGTAGGTATAGATGAAACCAACGATGTTTTTGGCTATATTCGCTACGTTGTTCCTAATTCACCTGCGGATCAAGTTGGTTTAAAAAGAGGAATGATTTTTAACCGAATTGATGGACAAACTTTTACCACAGAAACCAATTTCAACGAATTATTTTCTCCAGAGGTTTATACCCTTGGCTTAGCAGACTTTGTAGAGGATGAATTAACTTCCTTAGATGATGAAGTTCAATTAATTAAAATAGAAATTTCTGAAAACCCCATACATTATCATGATATTTTGGACTTTGGTTCTACACAAGTTGGTTATTTGGTGATGAATAATTTTAGAAGAAATTTTGACAATCAACTTAATGCCGTTTTTGGTGAATTTAAAGCAGGTGGAATTAATGAATTAGTCTTAGATTTACGCTATAATGGCGGTGGCGACCTAAGAACGGCTATTGATTTAGCTAGTATGATTACAGGGCAGTTTCCTAATGAATTGTTTATCAATCAAATTTATAATGCAAATTTTGATAATGTTTCAGCAAACTTTACCACACAAAACCGAAATGAAATCGGTCTTAATTCACTTCAATTAGAACGACTTTACGTATTGACTACTTCTTCTTCTGCTTCAGCTAGTGAAGTTTTGATTTTAGGGCTTCAACCCTATATTGATGTGGTGCAAATTGGAACCACAACCACAGGAAAATTTGAAGGCTCCACTACCCTATATGATTCGCCTAACTTTAGAAGACAGGATGCCAGTATACATCATAATTATGCCTTACAACCTATTATATTCAGCATTACAAATGCTATTGATGAAGGTGGAAATAGTCTAGGTCTTGTTCCTGAAATTCAACTTTCTGAAGAATTTAGAAATATAAAAGCTTTTGGGAATCTTGAAGAAACCTTATTGCAACAAGCACTTATTGAAATTGGAGTAGTTTCTGAACGAAAAAATAAATTTAAATCTAAAACCTACACAGCAAAAATCTTAGCCGAAGATGGTCAAAATAATATTGATTTTCAACGTATGTATATAGATTTAAAAGATGATTCACCCTATGATCAATAAAAATCTACTTATACTGTTATTGCTGTTTTTTTTCAAACAAACAATAGCGCAAAAATATATTGATCGTTGGTACAATGAAGAACATCTACCTCAAAATTCAGTGTTATCTATTGCAAAAGATGAGTTTGGGTTTATTTGGCTAGCAACAGAAAGTGGTTTAGCTAGATTTGATGGAGTTAACTTCAAGTCTTTTAACGATTTTAACCAACTAACTACAAATCGGTTTTATTATTTGTTTACTTATAATGACTCTTTATATGCCAAAAATATTCAACAAGAAGATGTATTAATTCAGGACAGAAAACCCTTACCACTTGACTTTAAGCATTTAGATCCAGGTAAAAGACCATATAAAATATCACCTTTTGAAGAGTTTCATACAAAAGTTTTTGAAGATAGGAAAAACCAACAAATTTTTAAAAACGATACACTATCTATAACAATTGACTATAATTATTCATTGAAAATTCAAACTAAAGAGGTGTCAGAAGTAATTGATTTTGATCAACCTATTAGCTCTATAGTTAAATATGAAAATTCATTATTCATTCTTTCTAAAGAGAGTATTTATCTGTTAAGTCTGGAAGACTTAAATTTAACGAAAGTGCTTACTCAAGAGAAATTAGATAAATACATTGAAAACCCTAATAAAAAACAGACCAGTTTATATTATTTATACGCTCAAACTGAAAAAACCATCTTTATAAATTATGATAATTATGTGTTTACATATAGTCTTCAAGACAATAAGATGCAGTTAGTGCATGACAATTTAAACTTTAAAAATAATAATATTGTCTGTGCTTTTTATGATGAAGAAAATCAAACTGCTTATTTTGGTAGTGGTTACAAAGGCTTATTGATTACACGTAAAAATAAATTTAAAGTCTTTCAATCTCAGACAGAAAATTATGTTCAGAATCTAATTTATGCGTTTGATGTGATAAATGAAAAACAAATAATAACCTCTAGAGGTTTAAAAATACAAGAAGAGCAAGTCGAAAACATTGGTTATCATTCTGGAGTTGTTGCTCAGTATATGGCAAATTATAAGGATTTAAAATACTTTCAAATTTTACGTAATAAAATTGTCCTGATAGATTATGCCAATAATGCCAAAATGGAAGATTTCCTGATCTTAGAAGATGATTTAGGAGCTTTATATTATGACAAAGATAAGAAGTCATTGTTTTTTGCAAGTAGAAAGTTTGATAAGAACAAAGCTGTTGCTATCATGAGATATCAGCTTTATGAAGAAAAACTGGATACAATTTATACCATTAAGGATAATGTAAGTTTTATTGAAAAAATTGAAAACAACACTCTTTCTTTGGGTACAGAAAATGGAGCTTATATGGCTCAACTTGATCAAAGTAGCTTAACGTTGATTCAAGGAACAGAACAAGCCCATGTAAGGCATATGAATTTTGAAGAAGATCGGGTCTGGATAAGCACCTACAACGCTGGCTTACTACTCCTTAAAGAGGATGAAATTCATAAATTTCCAACCATAAAAAACAAAGTATCTAAATCTGTGCATCATGCGCTTGAAGATGATCATGGATTCTTATGGATATCCACCAATAAAGGTCTTTTAAGATCCAAAGTAGAAAACCTTCTTGATTTTTCTTCACCTACTAATCATTACAATATCTTTACAGTAAATGACGGATTGCCTATCAGTGAATTTAATGGAGGTTGCCAGCCTTGTACTAAGAAACTTGAGAATGGTATGATGTTGTTCCCAACCTTAAATGGTTTGATCAAATTTAACCCTGCGGATTTTTTAAATTTAAAAACAGATTTATCTATAAATGAACTTGAAGTTAAAGTAAATAACTCAGAGGCTTTTATAATACAAAATGAAAAACAACTCACTTTAGGTAGTGATACTGAACGTGTAGAAATTAATATTGATTTTTTGAGACAAAATTCTGTTTATAAATTGAAGTATCAAATCAATAATGGAGCTTTACATACCGTTGAAAATGATAAAATTTTATTTGACAATTTAAAACATGGTAATTACAATATAAAAATATTTTATCCTAACTCAAAACAAAAACATTTAAGTCTATATATTGAAATTGAACCGAGTTTTTTAGAATCTAATCTATTTAAAGTTTTGGCAATAGGTTTGTTTGCTTTGTTAACCTATCTTTTAGCGATGTTATTTATTGTAGTTGAAAAAAATAGGAGAAAGCAGTTGGATCTTTTAATCAATGAAAAAACCAAAATGCTAAGTGATACTATTTCTAGTTTAAATACCACAACAAATGATTTAGAAGAGAAAGTAAAATCACACAAAAAGATAATAGCATCTATATCTCATGACATTAAAACTCCATTGCAATATTTAAAACTCGGCACTGAGTTTTTAAAAACTGAACTTTCTGATAAAAACTTAGGAACAGATGTTCAAGAAAATATTGAAGCATTAGATGATTCCATAAAAAAGCTCCAAGATTTTACAGAGAATATATTAGCCTATTCAAAAGCGATAATTAATCAAGATACGAGTCAGAGAGAAATTTTCTCAATAAGTGAATTAATTACTGAAAAACTTGAATTATTTAAGCCAGTCATCAAATCTAAAAAAATCAATGTAATTCTTAAAGTTTCACCCGACTTAAAAGTAACCACTAACAAAAATTTGTTAGCGGTGATCATTCATAATGTGTTAGACAACGCACTCAAAAATACAGATAAAGAAAGTGTTACAATTGCTGCTAAACTAATGATGAATAAGTTTATTCTAAAAATTGAAGATAAAGGAGCAGGAATGGATGAAAACACGTTAAGGAAATACAGACAAGTATTTAAAAGCATCAATAAAAAAGTACAAGTCTCCGGATCTGGATTGGGTCTTTTTATTGTAGCAGAATCATCGCGATTGATAAATGCAGAAATTGAAATTGAGAGTAATAAAAATAAAGGAACAAGTTTTATACTAACAATTAACCAGTAAAATTTACGATACCACTAAGAAGCGTACAACTTGTATTTTTCTACTAAGTCTAAAACATTATTTACTTCAAATTTTTCCATTAAACGTTTTTTATAAGTACTCACTGTAGAATTCTTTAAATCAAGCTCTGTAGCAATTTCCAAATTCCCATAACCATCTAATATATAAGAAAGTACTTCAAGTTCTCTTGTAGATAATTGTTCAACAGGGTTTTTATCTTTCCTTAGTTTCTTAGAGTTGAGTTTGACTTTAAGCTCATCACTCATATATAGGTTACCATTCAAAATTTCATCAATAGCATTTAAAATTTCTTCTACAGGTTCATTTTTACTTAAGAACCCGTTTACATTTAATTTTAAATAACGTTCACCATATTGAGCTTCATCAAGACCGGAAAACATTAAAATTTTTGTTGAAGGTGAATTTTCATTAATGTGTTTCACTAAATCTAACGTACTACCTCCAGGAAGTTTAATATCAATAATAGCCAAATCAAAGTCTCTTTTCTCAAGATTTGAGTAAGCACTTAAAATATTATCTGATTGAATTATATTTACACCAGTAAACTTTCCACGTATAACATTTGCTACTCCAGTTCTTACAATACTGTGATCATCTATTAATAAAACGTCTTTCATAGAAATTAAGAGGATTATTTTAATAAGCAATATTACAAAAATAATGCAATTAATTATACAATATCAAATATTATTTTTGCTGATATTTTATTTATAATTAGTATGATGATAAAAATCATTTTACACTTATAAATTAACTGTAAATCCTTTTGTGAAAAAATCATGGTTATAGAAGAGAACTGCCATCCTCAGTTTTCTCTGTTGAATTTTATATGCTACTCAATGAAAACCAGAAATATACAATAAAATTACTTTTATTAAAATCAATGCTATTGTACCTTCTTTCTTCCTAGCTCCTGTATAGAGATATGCAATATTTTATGATTCACCCAATGAAATATTTTTTTGCATTAAGTTTTAGTATTCAGTTGAAATGTATATCTAAATTATCATAATTCAATTTTAATATATAAAAATAATGCAGGTATTTTTTTGTTGAAAAATTTTGATATACAAATGTTTGTTTTTATCAATTTAACAAACCATAAAAAAAATTGTTCTATTAATTGTGTCTTTTTTTCTTACTAGCTGTGTTCCAAATTTTCACAATGTTGGCAATTTTGAGTATTTTGAAGAAAATAATGACCAAACCTATAAAAATTTAATTATTTACGCAGATGAAGCAAAATTTTCTAACAAGTTTTCACTCGAACTTTACAACCAATTAAAAGATTTAGGTGCTAATGTCCAGCTCATACAAGAAAAAAAACAATCTCATTTCATATTTCCCGACCTGACACTCAATCAAAAGTCTCCTTATCAAATATTAAAGAATCAATTAGCTGAAAGCAATACTGATTTATTAATTAGAATTAAATATGCTGGCTTTATAAGTGACTCTAATCAGTATGTTGAATCATTTCTTGAAGTGTTTAATATTGATGTTAAGACTAAATCTGAAGTTAATAAAACAAGAATAAGTTCAAAATCTATTATGGGGTACAACCTAAAAGAACCTGTAAAAAAATACATTGAACAATTAAAACAAAATCAACTGATTTAACATGAAAAATATTCTAATACTGTTTAGCTTTCTACTGCTAACTTCTTGTGGTACAATGTACAGAAGTATTAACGACAAATCTTTAATCAATAAAAATGGATATAATAGCATATTGTTTATATATACTTATTATCCAGAAGATGAGCTTGATTTTTTTGAACTGTATTTTGAAAGATTAGAAGAATTATTTGAACATACATCCACAAGAATAGCCTCTACCTATATACAAATTGAATCTTTTGACAAAGACTTTATAAAACCAAATCAAGCAACGCAAGATCAAATTAATACCGAAATATTTAATCATAAAGCAGATTTAACTGTATTTGTGAGGAACGTTGGAGGATACATCAATGGTGGTGCAGGAAATGGTGTTTATCAGAATACAGCTACCGATTTAAAATTAAATAAAGAGGTTTGGGCTTCTCAATTTATGGCTAGAGCTAACGGAATAAAACACAAAAAAAATCTATCAAAAAACGCTTCTTCTAAAGTGTTTGAAGACCTTAACGAATCTAGAATTATCAAATAATTTGTATTGTTTAGTTTCTCTTATTTCTTTATAGAAGACTAACAAACAACTTGCTTCTCACTTTCTAAGTTGATTGAAAAAATCGAGAAAATATTAGTTCACGTAATTACTTCCCAATACAAAAAATTGCCACCCACCTTTTCACCAAAATTTTGAAAAAAAGTCATTGATATAAATAAAAATTAATAAGAATTTTAAGTCAGCGGTTCAAGTCCATTAGGATTATGTATTCAAACTTGTCGAAATACAAAAACAGTAATTTCCAGGTTATACTTAAATAAGTTCACATTAACTAAGAGTGATTTTTATTATAAACATAAACTTTGTTGTCTATCTACAACATAATAGCTATTTTTGTTTAAAATAATAAACAAATGAATACTAAAAAAAGTGTTTTATTTCCTCAACACAAAGCTATTTTAGA
Organism: Flavobacteriaceae bacterium; assembly: GCA_022565635.1. Taxonomy (GTDB): domain Bacteria; phylum Bacteroidota; class Bacteroidia; order Flavobacteriales; family Flavobacteriaceae; genus Psychroflexus. The sequence continues at coordinate 9,063 of JAIUMH010000028.1, forward strand.
ACGTGTAGGAGAACAGCTTAAATTAGCTCGAAAAAGAAGAAAACTGACTACGGTTCAAGCTTCAGAACGAGCAGGAATAAACAGAACTACGCTCTACCAAATTGAAAGAGGCAACCCAAAAGTAGCCATGGGTTCTTATTTTAATGTGCTTAGAGTATATGGGCTAGAGAATGATTTTTTAAAATTAGCAGAAGATGATGAGTTGGGAAGAAAATTGCAAGATATTGAGTTGCTTTGATTACTAACTTTATTTTAAACATTTAAATCTTTAATTATTATGAATAAAAACAAATTAGATATTTATGTTTACGCTCATTGGAAACCTATGAAAGAACCTCAGTTAGTCGGTGTTCTTTCTGCATTGCAAGCAAAAGGGAAAAAAGCCTTTAAATTTGAGTACGATAAGTATTGGATCAAGTCTGACAAAAGAATTTTGCTTGATCCTGATATTCAATTTTACTCAGGCCCCCAATTTCCTCATAATAAACCAAATTTTGGAGTGTTTTTAGACAGTATGCCAGACAACTGGGGCAAAACCTTAATGAAAAGAAGAAACGCTCAAATAGCTTTTGAAAATAAAGAAAAACCAAAAACACTTTACGAGGTTGATTATTTGCTTGGTGTGTATGATGAAAGTAGGATGGGTGGATTACGCTTCAACCTAGAAAAAATGGAGTGTTTTTAGATGATAATGACCTATCTCCTACTCCACCTTGGTCTTCTGTAAGAGAGTTACAAATTGCTGTTCAGCATTTTGAAAATAACAAAGATAATGAACTAGTAAAGCAGTGGTTAAACGTTTTAATGGCTCCTGGTTCTTCACTTGGTGGCGCAAGACCTAAGGCTAATATTTTAGATATGGATAACAATCTTTGGATTGCAAAATTTCCTGCTAAAAATGATACAATTAACAAAGGAGCTTGGGAGTATTTTTGCTTACATTTTAGCTACTAATGCAGGAATACAAATGGCTGTGTCTAAAGCTGAAAAAGTAATAGGTGATTTCCATACTTTTTTTACGAAACGTTTTGATAGAGATCAAAAAGAACGAATACATTTTGTCTCTGCTATGACTATAACAGATAATAATGAAAGTATGATTAAAGAAAATCCTGCCTCATATTTAGATATAGCAGAGTTTATTCAAACGCATTGTAATCATGTAGATGTTAATTTAGCTCAACTATGGCGACGTATTGTTTTCAATATTGCTATATCTAATACAGATGACCATCTTAGAAACCACGGTTTCATTATTAAAAATAATGAATGGGAATTATCACCTGCTTACGACATCAACCCTTCAATAGATAAAGATGGATTAGCACTTAACATCGATATGGAAAATAATGCCTTAAATTTTGAATTGGCTAAAAGCGTTGGAGAATATTTTCGATTAACCGAAAATAAAATGAATCTGATTATTGAAGAAGTCCTAGCTTCAGTTAAAAAATGGGAATCAATTGCCAAAAAAATAGGCATTTCTAACCAAGAAATACAACTGATGTCAAAAGCATTTATAGTTTAATACATATAGGTCTAATCAAATGTTTTTTATTTCAATCCATTTTGTTATGTTTTGATGCCTTACTTCCCAATACAAAAGTTAGCAAAAATATTCCCTAAAATCTCATCATTGGTGACTTCGCCGGTAATTTCCCCAATGTGGTAAAGGCATTGCCTAATATCTATGGCTAATAAATCTGAAGTAAGTCCTGCATTTAATCCTTCTTGAACGCGATTGATTTCTTCTAAAGCTCCTAGAAGTGCTTGGTAATGACGAGAGTTGGTTACTATGGAATCTTGGTTGTGTAAAGCACCAGTATCAACAAATTCCAATAGTTTTTCCTGCAACTGCTCCACTCCTATCTTTTCTTTAGCCGATAAAAACAAAAGCTTTTCAAAATGAGAAGAAAGTTCTTCTTGTTGTTCTCGATTTAATAAATCAGCTTTATTAGCAATTAAGAGATAAGGGCGTTCAGGAAATTTTTCATTCAAGTCAGTTACCGCCTTTTGAATACTTGATAAATGATTTTCATCAAGCTTTCCATCTGTGTAGAGCAATGCCGTGTTTAAAAGATGAACCACCACTTGCGATTGTTCAATTTTTTCAAAAGTCCGCTGAATTCCTAATCCTTCAATAGTATCTTCCGTTTCTCTAATTCCCGCTGTATCTATAAATCGAAACCCTATACCTTTAATCGAAATCTCATCTTCAATGGTATCTCTGGTGGTTCCGGCTATGTCGCTTACAATAGCTCGTTCTTCATTCAGAAGTGCATTCAATAAAGTCGATTTCCCTACATTGGGTTCGCCTACAATTGCCACCGGAATTCCCTTTTTAAGGACATTCCCAACCGAAAACGAATCAATTAGTCGTTGTAAAGTCTTCTGAATTTTCATAACTAAAGCCTGAAACTCATCGCGGTTGGCAAACTCTACGTCTTCTTCAGAAAAATCTAATTCCAATTCTATTAAGGAAGCAAAATTGAGCAATTGCTGTCGTAATTCCTTCAGTTCGTCTGCAAAACCACCACGCATTTGTTGCATAGCTAACTGATGACTAGCAGCGTTTTCTGAAGCAATTAAATCAGAAACAGCTTCTGCCTGACTCAAATCCATTTTGCCGTTCATAAAAGCGCGTAGTGTAAATTCGCCAGGTTCGGCGGCACGACAACCACTTCTAATTAACAGCTGAATCATTTCTTTCAGGATAAAAGCACTTCCATGGCATGAAATTTCTACCACAGGTTCGCCAGTATAAGAACGATTTCCTCTAAAAACCGAAACCAAAACTTCATCTAAAATACGTTCTCCATCCTTGATATAACCAAGCTGTAAACTATGCGATTGCTGCTCCTTTATTGCAGTTTTTCCTTTGGGAAAAAACACTGGGTTCACCAATTCTATAGCTTCACTCCCACTTACTCTTATTACACCAATAGCACCACTACCATTGGGTGTGGCTAATGCTACAATACAGTCATTTTTTGTCATATGGCAAAATTAGTAAAATCTAATTGAGCAAGTAGAATTTACGCAGTATTATTTAGATTTGAAGAATGTAAAAAGAGTAGAAAGAGAGATGTAAATATAAAATTAGTCTTTTGTTTATTCATATTAAAAATTCATTCTAATTATAAGATTTATCCTTGCAATTATCCTTAATTTAGCCCCAATAAGTAAGTATGAGTTTTTTTGTTGACGTAATATTGCCCTTACCTTTAAATCAGTTTTTTACCTATCAAACTGATGCGGTGGAGTTTGACCAAGCTGAAATAGGTGCTCGGGTTGCTGTACCTTTTGGAAAATCTAAAGTTTATACAGGAATAATTTTCAAAAAACACCACCAAGCTCCCCTTCATTATGAAACTAAATTTATTGAAGGAATTTTAGATGAAACGGGTATGGTTACCAAAAATCAATTAAAATTCTGGGCGTGGATAGCCCAATATTACTTATGTCCTATTGGTGATGTGATGCGTGCCGCCATTCCCTCTGCTCTTGTTTTGGAAAGCGAAACAATTATAGAAATTAATCCTGAAATTGAAATTGATTTTAAAACACTTTCTGATACTGAATATTTAATTATTGAAGCATTACAGCAACAGAAGCATTTAAAAATTGCTGAAATCTCCAAAATTATTGATCGTAAAAACGTTTTTCCGATTATCAAAAAACTGAATGCTAAGGATTTCATTAAAACACAACAACAACTTTATAGAAAGTACCAACCTAAACTTGCAACTTATTTAAGAGTACCAGAAAAATTTAACCAACAAAAATACTTTGAAGAACAAATAGAGCAACTTCAAAGAGCACACAAACAAAAGGAGGCTTTTCTCTTCTTTTTTAAACTTAGAGCACAAAGTAAAAAGCCTATTGCTTCAAAAGTTTTAGAAGAAAAAGCTAAAACTTCAAGAGCGGTTATAAAGTCGTTAATTGATAAAGGTTTTTTTGAGGAATATACAATTCAACAAGAACGTGTTGATTTTCATTCAGAAAAAACCAGGGGAGAAATTGAATTATCTAATCACCAATTTAAAGCTTTAGAAGAAATTCAAGAAAGTTTTAAAACCAAAGAGGTGAGTTTATTTCACGGAATTACATCGTCTGGAAAGACAGAAATTTACATGAAATTAATTGAAACCTATTTAGAGAAAAAACAACAAGTCCTTTATTTATTACCAGAAATTGCGCTTACTACTCAGTTAATTAAAAGATTACAGGCTTATTTTGGTAATCAAGCTTACGTTTTTCACAGTAAATATTCGTTAAATGAGCGGGTAGAAATCTATCAAAAAGTGCTGTCTGAAACCAAACCCTGTATTGTTGTTGGTACACGTTCTTCTATATTTTTACCATTTAAAAACTTAGGGCTTATAATTGTTGATGAATCACATGAAAACAACTTTAAACAACAACGTCCCTCACCACGCTATAATGCTAAAGATGCAGCCATGGTTTTGGCGCAACAGTTTAAAGCAAAAACAGTTTTAGGTACAGCAACACCAAGTTTAGAGAGCTTTTACAACGTGCAGCAAGCCAAATTTGGTTACATTCGTTTAGATCAACGTTATGGCGGAATTCTTCCTCCAGAAATAAATTTAATTGATCTAAAAGACAAACAAAAAAGAAAACGGGTTGAGGGTCATTTTTCAGATACCTTAAAAAAAGCCATTCAAGAAAAAATAGATGCAGGCAAGCAAGTTATTCTTTTTCAAAATAGACGCGGCTACTCCCCTATTTTAGAATGTAATACTTGTGGCCACAGTCCGCAATGTCCTAATTGTGATGTGAGTTTAACCTATCACAAATTTAATAACTCACTCAGATGCCATTATTGTAGTTATCAAATTGCTATGCAAACCAAATGCTTGGCCTGCAGTAGTACCGATTTAAGCACCAAAGGTTTTGGCACAGAACAAATTGAAAATGAATTAAATCATCTATTTCCAGATATACAGGTAGCAAGAATGGATTTAGATACTACACGAGGAAAAAATGCCTACGAAAAAATTATTAGTCAGTTTGAAAACTTAGAAATTGATATTTTAGTAGGAACACAAATGGTTACTAAAGGCTTAGACTTTAAAAATGTAGGCTTAGTTGGTGTATTAAATGCAGATAGCTTATTAAATTACCCCGACTTTAGGTCCTATGAAAAATGTTTTCAGCTCTTGGTTCAAGTAGCTGGTAGAGCTGGTAGATTTGGAGAGCGTGGACAGGTTTTAATTCAAACCTATAATCCTTACCACCAAATACTACAACAAGTTACTACACAAGATTTCAAATTGATGTACAAACAACAATTATACGATCGAAAAATTTATAAATATCCTCCTTTTTTTAGAATTGTAAAATTTACCTTAAAAAGTAGAGATTATAATTTAGTAAACGAAGCTTCTGATTGGTATGCAAAATTTTTGTATCAATATTTTTCAGAACATGTTTTAGGTCCTGAGTTTCCGGCTATCTCTAGATTAAAAAATGAATATTTAAAAAACATTATTCTTAAAATCCCTCCCAAACAATCACTTTCCAAAACTAAAAAGTATATTCATTTAGGAAAAGAAAAAATGAGTAGTATTGCCAAGTTTAGAAGCGTAAAAATTGTTATTGATGTAGATCCGCAATAATTTGTGTATCAATAAGTCTGAAGTTGCAATCTTAAGTAAGCCTTTTTTCCCTTTGAAGTTAAAAACTATAGTTAGCAATCACAAGCCTTCGCTATGCGATGATATGCATAATGGGTATTTTGAAACTTTGTATATTATGAAATACTTCGATGATGAACTTTTTAAAAAAATCAATCTCAATCAACTTATCTTAGATTAATCAGACTTTCTAATATTTATGAAAAATTAAATAGATTTTATTGATAGATTAATTAATTTTGATAAAAATTAAACTCATGACAATTACTCAACTTCAATATGTTTTAGCGGTAGCTGAATACAAAAATTTCACTAAAGCGGCTGAAAAAGTTTTTGTTACTCAACCAACTTTGAGTATGCAAGTACAAAAGCTTGAAGAAGAATTGGATATAAAAATTTTTGATCGTGCTAAAAAACCCATAGAGCTTACTGAAGTAGGGAAAACAATTGTTGAGCAAGCTAGAAATATTGTTAATGAAAGTAACCGAATACAAGATATTGTTGATCAACAAAAAGGCTATATAGGGGGTGAATTTAGATTAGCTATAATTCCCACAATTATGCCAACACTTCTTCCTATGTTTCTTAATAATTTTATTAAAAAATACGGAAAGGTGAATTTGGTGATTAAAGAGTTAACCACTCCAGAAATAATTAAGAGTTTAAAAGACGGAAATTTAGACGCAGCTATTGCCGCAACCCCACTTAATGAAGAAGGAATTGTTGAAAAGCCTTTATATTATGAGCCTTTTATGGCTTATGTACCAGAAAACCATCGCCTTTATTCATCTAAGCAGATTAAGCCTGAAGACCTTGACCCCGATGAGTTGTTGCTGTTAGAAGATGGTCATTGCTTTACAGATAATGTGCTCAATATATGTAAATCAAAGAGACATTTGCCCAATTCAGATCAGTTTAACTTAGAAAGCGGTAGCTTTGAAACATTGATAAAACTTACTGATGAAGGTTTAGGAATGACACTACTTCCTTATTTACACACACTAGATTTAAATGAAAAAACAAAAACTAAAGTAAGAAACTTTAAAGAACCGCATCCTTCAAGAGAAATTAGTATTTTACATCACAAAAGTCGACTTAAAATTCAGATTATTGAAGCTATGCACGAATTAATTAGCGCCATTGTAAGAGGAGCTATAAAGTTCCAAAATATCAAAATTATTAGCCCCACCAAAAAATAAAGAAATTATAGGCTCACTTAAAAGCGTTAATTTTAGCTAATACGCTACGCTTTCTTGTAGTAAAGTTTAATTTTGATTCTTCAAGCATAGTTATGGATACCGATTACCAGAAATTACAGAATAAACAGATTAATTTTTTTAATCAAAGGCGTTGGGATGATGTATATTATCGCGTTGCATTGTTAGAAAAATTAAAAACAAGCATTGAGACTCATGAAGATGAAATTATAAAAGCGCTGCATAAGGATCTTAAAAAGCCACCCGCAGAAGCCTATGCAACTGAATTATTGGTGGTTTACAAAGAGCTCAATACCTTTATTAAAAAAATAAAAAATTGGCAAAAACCTACGTATAAACTTCCAAGTTTAATCAATTTTCCTTCTGTTGATTTTATTCATCATAAAGCCTGGGGTCAAGTTTTAATTATTAGCCCTTGGAATTATCCTTTTCAACTTGCCATTAACCCATTAATTGCCGCTTTAGCTTGTGGGAACACAGTTATTCTTAAACCTTCAGAATTTAGTACGCATACCTGTGCTATTTTAAAAAAAATCATCGGTTTGGTTTTTTCAGAAGAAATTGCACAAGTATGTTTAGGTGATGCGGGTGTAGCTAGTAAGTTGTTAGCTTTAAAATGGGACTATATTTTTTTTACAGGAAGTGTAAAAGTTGGTAAGATTGTAGCTGAAGCTGCCGCTAAAAATTTAACTCCAACTACTTTAGAACTTGGTGGTAAAAACCCATGTATTGTTGATTCTTCTGCTAAACTAGACATTGCTGCAAAACGAATTGTTTGGGGGAAATTTATCAATGCAGGACAAACATGTATTGCACCAGACTATCTCATTGTTCATGAAAATATCAAAAATCAATTAGTCGAAAAAATCATAGCTGAAATCAAAAATTTTTATGGAAACCAACCAAATGAAAGCCCTGATTTTGCAAGAATTATTAACCTTAAACATTTTCAACGCTTGATTCAATTATTTCATCATCAAGAAAATATAAGATACGGTGGGAAATATAATGAAGATGACTTATACATAAGTCCAACAATTTTAATAAGTCCCGACTTAAACGACGAGGTAATGCAACAAGAAATATTTGGTCCCATACTACCAATTCTTACTTTTGCTGACCAAAATGAATTACATCACGTACTTAAAAATCATCCTACACCTCTTTCGTTTTATATTTTTACGGAGAACAGGTACTTTTCAAATCAACTGCTTCAAAAATACAAATTTGGTGGAGCTGTGTTAAATGATACCATTGTCCATTTTATCAATGATCGCTTGCCATTTGGAGGTGTTGGAAATTCTGGTGTAGGAAGTTACCATGGCAAACATTCGTTTTTTACCTTTACAAGAAAAACAAGTGTTGTTGACCGAAAGACATGGTTAGATATCAAGGTGAAATATGCTCCCTATGCAGGAAAATTAGATCTATTAAGAAGAGTAAAAAAATGGATTACCTAAAATGAAAAACCCCTCTATTAACCCTAAAGAACTTATTGAATTAGCCCATGCTAAAATGCATTTTGGAAAATTTAAAGGACGCTATTTGTCAGATTTACCAGAATACTATTTGATTTGGTATCAACAAAAAGGCTTTCCTAAAAATAAACTAGGACAACAAATGCAAGCTGTTACAGAGATGAAAGTGAATGGGCTTGAACATATTTTATATAAAATTAGAAATTTAAAAAAATGATGCAACCAAAAATCAGTAATCAAAAAAATGTATTGGGAGGCAAATTAAAATCCTGCTCTTTTGATCCACTTACAGGTGCTTTTAGAGATGGATTTTGTTTGTATAGTCCACAGGACAATGGTTTACATATTGTTGCTGCCAAAGTTACTAAAGAGTTTTTAGCATGGAACAAAGCCAGAGGAAACGATTTAATTACCCCACAACCACAATGGCAATTTCCAGGTTTACAACCGGGTGATTGGTGGTGTATTTGCATGGGGGTTTGGCTAAAAAGCAAAGAAGCGGGTTGTGGCGTTTACTTAAAACTAGAATCCTGCCATGAAAAAATGTTAGACTATGTAAGTCTTGAAGAGCTTAAAGACTGGGAATACAAGTAAATCTTCTAACTTCCTATATCTAAACTTCCTTTTTCAATTTTTTCAATTATAGCTAAAGCCGCCGATTCACCATTTAACATTGCAGCGTTTAACGAACCATTTGCAAGATGATCTCCAGCTAAAAATATGCGCTCCTTTAATTGTGTTTCTGATTTTGGCAACATATAAGAAACACTTGGCATAATTGGTAAGGCTTGGTTAATTGTGAATTGTTTTTTAAAGTCAATAACTTTTAGTTGAGCAATTTCCTCTAGCTCTATTCTAATTTTCTTAATGAAATCTTCAGCTGAATAATTATGCTTCTTGATTACACTAACAGAAACTAAATGTGAATTCTTTGAAAGTTCCTTAACATAATGAATGTTATTAGAAAGAGTGTTTAATTCGTCACTAAACAAACCTATAATATTAGAATCTATCACTTGATTTTCAACTTCAAAATACAGATTTTCAACTTTTTTCCATTTTTGCGTTTCTGGTAAATTGCCTACCAATTTACTTGCATCAGTTGCTATCAAAACATAGTCATACTCTTTTAATTCACCTGTTGTTAATTCTAAACTAGTATTTTTTACTTGTTTTACCCATGTATTGAAATGGAAATTGGTGTTCTTGAGTTGTGCACAAAGCTGATTAGAAATTGCTTGAATACCTTTAGCAGGAACGGCAGCATAACCTTTTGAAAACATCTGATATACAAATTCAAATTTTCTACTTGAAGTAGAAAGCTCATTTTCTAAAAAAATTCCTGTAAAGAAAGGTTTAAAAAAACGCTGAATTACTTGATTTGAAAAACCAAAATCTTCTAAATACGCTAAAGTTGTTTTTTCTGGAGCTCTAAAAATATCATCTAAGCTTTTGGCTTGAATGCTATTTCTAAGTTTTAAAATTTTAATCTTATCTGAAAATGATCCTATTTTTGAGAAAATGGTAGGTAGCAAAAGGCTCCAATCTCTTAATGGATCACCAATTTTATCTTTTGAGTTTTGATAAAAAATAACTGAGCCTGGCTTAAAATAACGTAAATCTAATAAATCATAATTCAAGTATTTTTTTGCCGCAGGATAATCCGTAAGAAGTACCTGAAAACCATGATCATAAGCTACACCATCAATATAATCTGTTTTAACTCGCCCACCTACCCGGTCAGAAGCCTCATAGACGGTAGGAGAATAACCGTATTTTTCAAGATTTATAGCGGCAACTAATCCACTTACACCTGCACCAATAATGGCAATTTTACTTTTCTTACTCATCTGTTTAATTTGATGCTCAAAAGTAAAATTTATAAATGAGAAATTTCTTTAAAAATTAATAATTTCAACACTACTAGGTTAATGATCAAACAAGGTGGTTAGATTTAGTGTGCTAGGTGAATGAATAATTAAATAATCACCTTTTTTCAGTTAAAAAAAAATAAAGCCTTCTTTTTTTTAACTGAAAAAGCTTTATTTAGTGTTGAATTTAAAAATAAACTATGGTGACTGATAAAAAATTAATTCAAATTTACTGTAATCCTAAAGATTTTCACGCTGAAAAATGCATAGCAATAGCAAAATCGGCTAAAGCTGAGCTTCAAATTATTGATATAGCTAAAGATGTTCCTACGGGAACCGATTGGAAAAATATAGCAGAAAAACTTCATGTTTCTATAAGTGACCTAATCAATACAAACCATTTTAAATACATGGAAGTTTATGGAAGCAATGCCCAAATTGATGAGAATGGAGCTATTAAAATTCTTCAAAATTCTCCTGAGGTTTTATATTACCCAATAGCCGTAAGAGGAAAAAGAGTCGTTCAAGCAAAAAGCGAAACGGATATAATGAAATTGCATAATTCAGACACTGGTGAAGTACCTATTCCTTAGTTGGTCTTACAAAATCTATAATCTCTACCGCCAATCTCACGAATTGGCGGTTTCTTTTGTTTAAGTTTAAAGAAATAATACTAATTTCGCATCCTTATTGATACAGATGATTAAAACAAAAAATATATTTAAACATTATGGCGACTTGTGCGTCTTAAATGGTGTTGATTTACATATTCAAAAAAAAGAGATTGTTTCTATTGTAGGCAAATCAGGAGCTGGCAAAACTACCTTGTTACAGATTTTGGGTACTCTGGAGTTAGCTGATCAAAACCCTGGGCTTTCTATAGAGATTAACGGTACAGACGTAACCCATTTAAGCACAAAAAAATTAGCTGATTTCAGAAATCAAAACATCGGATTTATCTTTCAATTTCATCAGCTTTTACCAGAATTTAATGCTATTGAAAACGTATGTATTCCTGCTTGGATTAAAAATTCTGATGCCAAAGAAACTCACCAAAGAGCAACCGAGCTTCTTCATTTTTTGGGTTTGTCAGACCGAATAAACCATAAACCGAGTCAATTAAGTGGAGGGGAACAACAACGTGTGGCTGTTGCTAGAGCTTTAATTAATAATCCTGCTGTGGTGTTTGCTGATGAGCCATCGGGTAATTTAGATTCTGCTTCTGCAGAGAATTTACATCAGTTGTTTTTCAAACTTAGGGATGAATTTGATCAAACTTTTGTCATTGTTACTCACAATAAAGAATTAGCTTCAATGGCAGACCGAAGATTAGAAATGAAAGATGGAAATATTATTAAATAATTGAAAAAGAAAGAATTAAAAACTTTTTTAGACCAAAAAGTACAAACCTATAATCAGGCCTCATTTATTTCTTCTGATCCGGTTTCCATTCCACATCTTTTTACCCAAAAGGAGGACATAGAAATTGCTGGTTTTCTGGTGGCCACTTTTGCCTGGGGAAACCGAAAAAGCATACTTAAAAATGCCCATTATTTGATTGAACTTCTGGAGCATCAACCCTATAATTTTGTGCTTCATCATAGCCATAAAGATTTAAAAAAATTAGAGAATTTTGTTCACCGTACATTTAATGGAACAGATTTAATTTACTTTATTCAAGCCTTACAGCATATTTACAAAAACCACGATGGCTTAGAAATGATTTTTGCTAAACATCACAGCCCAATAAATATGCACTCAGCCATTGAGAAACTTAATGAAATATTTTTTGAACTTCCACATCTTAAACGTACCGAAAAACACATTAGCAATCCAGCAAAAAAGTCGGCTTGTAAACGTCTCCATATGTTTTTAAGATGGATGGTTAGAGATGATAACAATGGGGTTGATTTTGGGATCTGGAAATCCATTTCACCTTCATTGCTTTCCTGTCCACTTGATGTCCACTCGGGTAGAGTAGCTAGAAAACTTAAACTCCTCTCAAGAAAACAAAACGATTTAAAAGCCGTAAATGAATTAGATAAAAACCTAAGAAAATTAGATCCTAAAGATCCTGCTAAATATGATTTTGCCTTGTTTGGTTTAGGTGTTTTTGAAGGCTTTTAAACCGCTGTTTGCCAAATCAACTTTCTGTCCAGAATAAAAAAATGTTTTATGGATATTTATTTAAAAATCCATTTTTCAAAAGTCCGTGAACCCGTTAGGGGTCAAATGCTTATAAAAAATGTATCCAAACAAAGGTTTTCGACCCCGTTAGGGGTCGCATAAGCTACCTCCTATTCCTGTTCAACCCCTACGGAGTTGTGTATTTTGATTATCCTGTTTTTCTATACACATACGGCTTTTAGCTGGATTTGATAAAAAATCATTTTTTTGATATTTATTCAAATTAAAAAATCACCTAGACATAACATTATTCAATGCTTTCAATAATCACAGAAACAAAAACATCAGCTGATTAATTTTCAGGTTAAAATCATTAAAGTTATAAAAAAAACTAAAAAAACTAATGTACTTTTAATTTCCCATGAAATTTATATTCCTTAAATTGCAACCATATATTCCTGTATGAAAAATAATATATTAACAAAGGATGAAAAAGAGCGTATTGTAGCTTTAAGAAAACTCAATATCATCGACACTCAGCCTGAAAGTCAATATGATGAGATAGCAGAACTAGCTTCTTATATATGTAATACGCCCATTGGTTTAATATCTATAATTGATAAGGACAGACAATGGATGAAAGCTTGCGTAGGCATAAAAAATTGTGAAGCTGAAAAAAAATTCACCTTTTGTCAATATGCCGTTCAGCATGAAGGAGATATTTTTGAAGTTAGTGATGCAAGAACGGATGAACGCTTTAAAGACCAAGCTTTTACTTTTGGAAGTAATCCGGTAGTTTTTTACGCTGGTGTTCCTTTAAGAAACAAAGAAGGTGTTGTGTTAGGCTCATTATGTGTGATTGATCATGAACCAAGAAGTTTGACTGAAAAACAAAGAAAATCGTTATTGTTTTTAGCAAATCAAGTCATTAATTTATTTGAAATTAGAATCAAAAACAATGTTTTAAGAGAATCTCAAAAACTTCTGAAAGAAAAGAATACACAACTTAAAAACTTTGCCGGTGTAGTTTCTCATGATATGAAAATGCCATTAGCTAATATGATTGTTACTATGGACATTATCAAGGCCAAGTACAAAGATAAATTAGATGAATCTGGTAAGAATTATATTGACAATTTAAAACAGTCTGCTTTTAAATTAAGTGATTATATCACTAACATTCTCACACATTACGAATCAGATTCTATTACTGAAGAAAATTCTTATGAAGTTTTTGACCTCAATGAACTACTAGAGGACATTGTTGAGATGTTAGATATCAATGAGGATTGCGAAATTAATTTACCCAAACAAAATCTTCAAGTAGAGTGTAACCGAGTAGCCCTAGAGCAAATTTTCTTAAATTTGATTGGTAATTCTATAAAATACAACGACAAGAAAAAAATCACTATTGATATTGGATGTAGCTTTGATGATTTTTACTATCATTTTTATGTGAAAGATAATGGAATTGGCATTCCAGAAGATAAAAAAGGAGAAGTTTTTGATTTATTTACTACAATAACTGAAGCAGACCGAAAAGGAAACAAAGGAAATGGTATTGGATTATCTACTGTGAAAAAAATAATTCACAATTTGGGAGGTACTATTGATCTTGAATCTGAAGTAGGAGTTTACACAAAATTTAAATTTCAAGTAGAACGTCCTTAGTTTAATTAAATACGAATATGGCTTTTCAGTATCCTCAGTTTCTTTATGCTCTTTTTTTACTGATTATCCCAATTTTAATTCACCTTTTTCAACTTAGGAAATTTAAAAAAGTTGAGTTTACCAATGTTGCTCTTCTCAAAGAGATAAGCATCCAAAGTAGAAAAAGCTCAAAATTAAAAAAGTACTTAGTCTTACTATCTCGTTTACTTGCCTTTACAGCACTTGTTTTGGCTTTTGCTCAGCCCTATTTACCCAATGATAGCCAGCAGGATAAAGAAACCGAATATGTAATTTATCTTGATAATTCTTTTAGTATGGAATATCAAAAAGGCACGAAATCAGTTTTTGAAGAAGCAAGACAGGAGTTGATCAAATTTTTACCTGAAGAAGAGGAATTGATAGTGTTTACAAATAACCGAAGCTTTCGTAATATTCAAAATCTAAAAAATGAATTACTATCTGTTGAGTTAACTTCAAAAAGCTTGAGCTTAGAACAGGTATTATTAAAATCAAATGCCTTTTTTTCAAATTCTGAGCACACACAAAAAAAACTAATTCTCTTATCAGATTTTCAAACTAGTCAACCTAAAGCAATCAATTACCAAGATTACTTATCTTATAATCAGGAGCTCTATTTTATTCAGCTTCAACCAGAAAAGCCAACAAACACAAGCATTCAATCAGTCAATTATCAAGAAATTCAAAACCAAATTGAATTGGATGTAGCGCTTTTAACACACGGTGAGATGAACAAAACCATAGATGTTTCAGTGTTTGATCAAAATCAACTAATTGCAAGGAAACAAGTGAGTTTTGAAAATGAAAAATCCATCAACACCAAATTCAAATTAGCCAATCAAGCTTACCCTAAAGGGAAAATTGAAATCAACTCAGAGGGACTTACTTATGATAATCAATTTTATTTCAGCTTAAATAAAGCTACTCAATTAGAGGTATTGAGCATCAATCAGACTTCAGATGATTTCTTAAAAAGAATTTATCAAAACAAGGATTTCAATTATTCATCTTATAATTTAAATGAACTCCCCTTCTCCTCTATTAATCAGTCTGATATAATTATTTTAAACGAAGTAAAAGACTATTCAGCAAACTTGGTAAATGCATTACAAAAATATGTAAAAGAAGGTGGTCAACTCATCGTAATACCTTCAGTAGAAAATGTAACTTCATTGAATAATTTTCTCAAAAAATTAAATCTCCAACCCCTAGGAAAACAAATTCAAGAAAGTATTCAGTTAACAAAAATTAATTTCCAACACCCTATTTATCAGAATACATTTGTAAACGAAATTGATAATTTTGACTATCCTAATTTCAAAAAAGCATACCAGTATCCTAAGCAATCTTCAACTGCGCTTTACTACTCCAATCAACAACCCACGCTTATAAGTCAAGACAATGTGAGTCTATTTACAACAGCATTAAATATTGAAAATTCTAATTTTCAGAATTCTCCATTAATTGTTCCAACCTTCTATAATTTAGCCCAACTAAATCGTTTAGAAAGTCAATTGCAATTTCAACTTCACTCCCCTAATTCAATTAAAATAAACTGGACATCTACAACCGATGACGTTATTCAATTAGTTGATGAGAAGTCTAAAGTTCAAATTCCACAACAACAGAAATTTTTCAAATATGTGGAAATAAATACTTCAGAAGTACCAAAAGAAGCTGGTAACTATGCGGTTTTAGCTCAAGGAGACACTTTAAAATATTTGAGTTTTAATTACCCAAGAAATCAAAGTATTTTAACGTATTATCCCTTTGAAAATAGAGATGAAATTTATACTTCTATAGCTGGATTTTTTGATGACTTAAGAAAGCAACAAGAAATTAAAAGTTATTGGTATTGGTTTGTTATTTTTGCATTTATATTTTTACTAGTAGAAGTATTACTTTTAAATTATTTTAAACCTTAATTGATGAAAACGCTACTAAAAGCTGTTCAAATATCAGACGGATCAAGCCCACACCACAAGCAAATAAAGGATGTATTATTAGATAATAATCAATTATTAAAAGTTGAAGATCATCTTTCAGAAGAAGATTCAGATCAAATTATTGAATGCAAAAATTTAATTTTAACTCCTGGATTTTTTGACCCTAACGTTCATTTTGGTGAACCTGGTTTTGAAGACCGTGAAACCATTAGCAATGGATTACAAGTTGCTCAACAATCAGGCTTTTCTGAAATTGCCTTAGTAGCTTCTACGCAACCCGTTATAGACCATGCTTATGTTATGGAAAATCTGCAACAAAAAGCTAAAAATTCTAAGGTTAAACTACATGTAATTCCTGCTTTAACCCATGGTCTTAAAAGTAAAGATTTAGCAGAATTGTTCGAAATGCACGAATATGGAGCTATTGGTTTTAGCGATGATGATCAACCTATAAAAAACACTAATTTACTGAAACTTGCTTTACAATATACTCTGAATTTTAATGGCTTAGTGCATTCTTTTCCGGTTGAAAAAGATATTCAGGGATTAGCACAAGTTCATGAAAGCCCCACTTCTACCCTATTAGGTTTAAAATCGGCTCCTAGCTTAGCTGAAACTCTACAAGTTTCAAGAGATTTAGCCGTTTTAGAATATACCGGAGGAAGATTGCATATTCCCTTAATTTCTACTAAAGAATCGGTGCGTTTAATTCAAGAGGCTAAAAGTAAAGGTTTAGATGTTAGTTGTAGTGTTTCGATTAATCAATTGTTTTTTACAGATGAAAGCTTAAATGAATTTGATACCAATTTTAAGTTGAATCCACCTTTACGGGAAAAATCTGATCAAGAGGCCTTGATACAAGGAGTTAAAGACGGTATTATTGATTTTGTAACATCCCATCATCGCCCTATGAACATTGAACACAAATTTTTAGAATTTGAACACGCCAAAAGCGGAAGCATTGGTTTAGAAAGCTATTTTGGGGCTATGAATAAACTTTTTGGTACAGAAAAAGCCTTGGAAGTTATTCAACAAAGCCGAAAAGTGTATGGGTTAGCCTCTACTTCAATTGAAGAAGGAGAACGAATAGCACTTAATTTGATAGACCCAAACATCAAATGGAATTTCACTAAAAAAGACATTTTATCCAAATCTAAGAATGCCATTTTCATGAACGAAGAATTGGTAGGAAAAGTAATTCAAACTTTTTATTAATGAAAACACCAGCACCAGAACACGAAGGAAAAACTCCAGCTATAGTAGCATATTTAACCATATTTGGAACCATATTGGCCATGTTTCTCAATTCAGAAACCAAAAGTAAATTTGCTAACTTTCATATTCGGCAAGCTTTGGGTATCAATTTAATGCTCATTCTTTTTGGTATCTTAGTGAATGGTTTTGGCGAATATTTCTCAGAAACTATGAATTTTATGGTAGGTTCTGCCTTTTATTTATGCTACTTCATCTTATGGATTTACGGATTTATTGGAGCCGTAAGCGGAAAAAAAACAATATTGCCTTTAGTGGGTAATTTTTTTCAAAAATTCTTTCAAAAATTAGCTTTTACAAATGACAACAAAACCCCTTAGTTTAGAACACTTAATTCAACCCGCTAAAAGTGGAGCTGAAAAATCACCGTTAATTTTAATGCTTCATGGCTATGGAAGCAACAAAGAAGATTTGTTTTCTTTTGCCAGTGAATTGCCCGAAGAATACATGGTTATTTCTGTTCAAGCGCCCTACTCCTTAGGTTTTGGAGGAAATGCCTGGTACTCCATTGACTTTAATGCCTCAGGCGATAAGTTTAGCAATACAGAAGAAGGGATTTCTTCCAGAAAAAAAATTGAACAATTTATTGATGAAGCCATTGAAAATTATCCTATCGATGAACAAAATATTACGCTTTTAGGTTTTTCTCAAGG
>JAIUMH010000029.1 GCA_022565635.1 Flavobacteriaceae bacterium
CCGTATTTTTTGAAATTGGAAGCAATAACAGATTTTATGTAATCTCTGCGTTCAACTTCTACTGGAGAAAAATCGCGAGTACCTTTAGGTAAACTTGGTTTATTAGCCATGAATAATAATTTTGGTAAAAATAATTTAGAATAAGACTTTACTTACTAGCCTTAACAATTTTATAAAAATAATTATACAAATCGCCTTTTGTAATTCTTGCCCCCTGTTTAATCAGGGCAAAAATATCTTTGTTTCTATCTTCGGTGATGGGTTTTTGAGAAGTGTACAAATCCACATCGTCATTCATTAAATTATCTCTCAACCAATTATAACCTTCTGTGGTTTGAAGGTCAACCGCCTGATTGTCTAACTTAATTCCAATTAAATCAATCACTTCTTTTTGAAAATGAAACATAAAAATTTGCTGTGGCGAAAAATGTTCAAGGTATTCAACTTTATTTAATACACCTTCCCAAACTAAATCGCTAAACAAGTCTAATTCTTCCTCAGCAACTTTAGGTTGTTCGGTTTTAATTTTATCCCATTCTTCTTTAGTAATTTGTTGTGAGGCTAAAAACCGGGCAAATTCTTCGTGTAATTCTTCAAGTTGTTCGCGCGTTAAACGTTCGTATTTCATGACATGTATGTATAAAAAAAGCCCACTCGTGGAGCAGGCTTTAATCAGTTTTTTTGTTGAATTAAGCTTCGCCTACTACATCAAATGTAAAATCAGCTACTACTTCTCTATGAAAACGTATCTTAGCTTCATATTGTCCTAAGCGCTTAATGTTACCACCAAAAATGTTGATGAACTTTCGGTCTACTTCAACACCTTCTTTAGCAAGTGCATCGCTTAAGTCTTGCGTAGTAATACTACCAAACAACTTATCGTCTTTACCTGCTTTAGCCGTAATTTTTAAAGCTTCAATTTTGTTTAATGCCTCTGCTTGTTGCTTAGCATCATCAATAATTTTAGCCTCTTTATGAGCGCGTTGTTTTAGGTTTTCAGCCAAAACTTTTCTAGCCGAAGGAGTAGCTAAAACAGCAAGTTTTTGAGGGATTAAAAAGTTACGACCGTAACCATTTTTAACCTCAACAATATCATCGGCAAATCCTAATTTCTCAACGTCTTTTTTTAATATAACTTCCATAATTATTTGCCTTTTATTTTAATAAATCACCAACGTATGGCATTAATGCTAAATGACGAGCTCTTTTTACCGCTTTAGAAACTTTTCTTTGGTATTTCAAAGAAGTACCTGTAAGTCTTCTAGGTAAAATTTTACCTTGCTCATTCACAAATTCCATTAAAAAATCTGGATTTTTGTAATCAATATACTTAATTCCAGCTCTTTTAAAACGGCAGTAACGTTTTTTAGATTTCGTTTCTATATCTAAAGGAGTTAGATATCTAATTTGGCCGTCATTCTTCCCTTTTGATTGTTCTTCAATTGTTGCCATAATTACTTCTTGCTTGATTTAATTCTACTCTCTCTTTCTCTTGCCCATTCTACAGCATCACGGTCTAACTTTACAGTTAGGTAACGCATTACACGCTCATCACGTCTAAACATTACTTCAAACTCATCAATAGCCGTTCCATCTACTTGGAACTCTAATAAATGGTAAAAACCACTTTTTTTGTGCTGAATTGGGTAAGCTAACTTTTTCAAGCCCCAATCTTCTTTGTTGACCATTTTGGCACCCTTTGAAACAAGGAAATCTTCATACTTCTTTACTGTTTCCTTTATCTGATCTTCAGATAAAACGGGATTCAAAATGAAAACAGTTTCATAATGATTCATATTTCTACATTTTTAATGAGGTGCAAAAGTAAGCTTTTTCTTGAAAATGAGAAATTTATTTCTAAAAAATAAAAAACCATATTTCTCATCAATATTTTTTGGGCGTATTACGGGCTTTTCGTTGCAATTCCGCAGTCTAAATAAAGTTTTTAAACTCGCCTAAAAGCTTCTTAGGTCGCTTTTATACTAGTAAAAAAACTAACTACTTAGCCTTTGCGGGATTTCCACTGCAATCCCTAACGCAAAGTCGTTTTCCATAAAAAATCCACCTTTCCAAAATAGCAATTATTGTTTTTTTATCCCCCTGTCAAATGCAAAGCTTCATCTAGCATAATTTGAATTTCTTCAGGTAGAATAATCTTTTGATGCTGTATTTCAACATCGGTTTTATAAAGTGAAATTTGTGTAAGAAGTTGAGCTTTCATGGATTTTAAACTCATTAAAAGCGATTGCATGGCAAATTTTCCTCTCGGTTCATTGGGAGTAAACGTAATTGGAATCACTTTTTTTTGATGAAATTCACCAGAAGCCGTACACCACTCCAATAAATTTTTCAAACAAGCTGGAATATTATGACTGTATTCAGGTGTTGCTATTAGAAGTAAATCAGCATTCGTAATTTGATTCTTTATGCGTTGAATTTCTTCAAGAACACCAACTTCAAGCGCCTGTGGCGAGAACATTTTGAAATCTGCTAAGCCTTCAACTACGCTAACTTTAGCTTTTTCTTTCCATAAACCAGAAATAGCTTGAAGCAGATAGAAATTACTACTCAATAGACTTGCAGAACCAGAAATTGCTAAAACTTTCATGCTTTAAAGATAAAAAATGTTTCAATTACAGCACACTGAGAAATTGAAACATTTTATTTTAATTAGGCTATTTAATAAAGAAGCTTAAGCGCCCCATTCTTTCAATGAATCTTTATTCATTTTTATGTAATCATCATTTCCTGCTTCTTCAGCCGCTTTTAAAGAAGCTTTTGCCAACTTGATAGCCGATTTTTCATTCCCGGATGCTACATGAATTAAAGATTGTAAACGTAACATCCAAAAAGGTTTCTCTTCCATTTGTTTCATAGCAGTATCTATCCAGTCCTTCGCTTGATTAATATCTTTTTGGGCTTCGTAATAATAAGCCGCTGCTTGGTAATAATCTCTTGGCTTAGGTTCATTACTCATCACTTCATTAATGGAAGCCTCCACTTTTTTGTCGGTAGGAACCTCAATAGGAACTTGAACAAGCGAATTTTCCCACATAATATCTAAATTAGCTGATTGTGTTGTAATTGAATTAAAACCTATGCTAAATGTTTCCTGAAAAAATTCTAATTTTTGCCACTCTACAGTCACTTCCGCAACAACTTTTTGTTCTTCCCAATCTTCTGGCAGCCCCCAATTTTCAGTTTCGCTGTACAAATAAACCTTCCATTGCTCTGGCTTAGGCATACTAAACAAAGCATACTTCCCAGCTTTTACTTCTACATCACCAAAAAGAATATCATCAGAAAATTCAATCAATGTATTAAAATTAGCACCTGTTCTCCATTTTTTCCCGTAAGGAATCAAATCACCAAACACTTTTCTTCCCTTTGCAGAGGGGCGCGCGTATTCAATTTTAAAATCAGTTAATCCAACCACTTGCTCTACAGTTGATGAAGGAGAAGGTTGAGGGGTTTGTAATTGTGCATAAGTTGCACCAACAACAAAAATCAAGAACACAAAAATTGCTTTTTTCATAGTTTACAGTTTTATTTTTCAAGCAAATATTATGAATATTCAGATATTATTGTTTATTTTGAAGAAAATTTAAATAAGTTTTTTTATGAAATTTAAAATATTACTTTTTACTGCACTTATTACTAGCATCTCATTTGGTCAATCACGCAATTTCTTTTCAGAAAACAGCTCATATAATTTGCATGATGACTTAATTGAATACGGGTCTGAGATAAAATCTTTTCAAAGTTACCACCTAGATTTAGAAAATTTAGACTTTTTTTTATCGGCTGCTCCTAACCGATTTGAAGGCATTGAAAGTACCGTAAGAGCAAAATTTCCAAATGCAGACGGAGAGTTACAGTCTTATGAAATTTACGAAGCAAGTTCATTTTCTAATGAATTGAAGGAAAAGTTTCCGAACATAAAAACTTATGTAGGAAAAAATTTAGATCAAAAAGCTACCAACATAAGAATAACCATTACCCCGCAGGGTTTTTTTGGATACATTACCTCTCCTAAGAAATCTACTTACATCAATCCTTTAACAAAAGATGCAAGGAATTATATGGTGTTTGAAAAAAAATATGCAAGCATAGAGGAAGAAAAAAAGAGAGTGTGTGAATTAAGTGGTCATGAAGAAGTTGATCTTGATTTAGATGAATTAGAAAAACATGTTCACTCACAAAATTTAATTGAAGACGGTGTTTTAAGAAAATATAGGTTTGCTTTAGCTTGTACTAGCCAATATGCTAATTTTCATTTAAATGCTGCGGGGGTACCAACTAGCGCTCCAACATCAGAAAAGCTAGAAACAGTACAAGCAGCAATGGCGGTTTCAATTGATCGAGTAAACTCAATTTATGAACGTGATTTTTCTATTACCTTAGAGTTTGTTGATAACAATGAAAGTTTGATTCAGTTAAATTCTTTTTCTGACCCATACACTAATTCAAGTGGCAGTGCAATGCTAGGCCAAAATCAAACCCAAGTAGACAATATTATTGGTTCTTCTAACTATGACATTGGCCACGTTTTTAGTACCGGTGGTGGTGGTGTTGCTTTTTTAGGAAGCGTTTGCAATAATAACAATAAAGCAGGAGGCGTAACAGGTCTCCCTGCTCCTGTTGGAGATCCTTTTGATGTTGATTTTGTAAGCCATGAAATTGGACACCAATTTGGAGCTACACATACACAAAATAACAATTGTCAAAGAACTATACAGTCTGCTATGGAACCAGGTAGCGGTAGCACAATTATGGGATATGCAGGAATTTGCAACCCAAATGTTCAAAATAGCAGTGATGATCATTTTCATTACGTAAGTGTTTTTCAAGTTGAAAATGAGATTACTAGCTTTAGTGGTAATTGTGCAGAAGAAATCAGCATAAGTAATACGTCTCCAACATTCACATTAGAATCAAATTACACTATACCTAATAGTACTCCATTTTTCTTAGATGTTGAAGCTACTGATGCAGAAGATGATGATTTAACTTACAATTGGGAACAACTTAACAATCAAATTTCAGAGCAACCGCCTGTATCTACTTCAACAGTAGGACCAAATTTTAGATCTTTTCCTAGCACTGAGGAATCAAGACGCTATTTCCCAGCATTTCCAACAGTTTTAGCAGGCAATATATCAACCACATGGGAGGTTGTTCCTACAGTTCCTAGATCTATGACTTTTAGCTTGTTGGTAAGAGATAATAATATACTAGGCGGACAAAATGCTTCTGGTACAGTTGATGTAAACTTTGCAGACGTAGGACCTTTTACAGTAACAAGTCCTGCTTCATTTAGCACTTTTGAAAGAGGTAACGAAGAAGAAATAACATGGAACGTAGCTGGAACTGATGCAAATGGAATTAACACTACAGAGGTTAATATTTTCCTTTCTACAGATGGAGGTCAAAATTTTGAAGAAATTGCTAATGGAGTACCTAATAATGGAAGCTACTTGTATGATGTTCCTGAAGATTTATTTACGGATGCAGGCTTAATAATGGTGCAAGGAAAAGACAATATTTTTTACGCTTTATCTGGTTTGTTTAGTGTAGTTGACGCCTTTGAATTTGATTGTACTGAATTTGAAAGAGATATTTCTGTAGATATTCCTGACGGAGTAGGCAATAATGACCCCGGGCCTGTCGCTACATCTAGTATTCAAGTTTTTACTGATGATGCCATAGAACGTGTGAGAGTTGGTGTTGACATTGACCACACATATATCAACGATTTAGTGATTACTTTAGTAAGCCCAAGTGGTGATGAAGTTATTCTGTTTGATAGAGAATGTGGTGACGAAGATGGTATTTTTGTAAGCTTTTCTGATGAAGGAGGACCTATTCCAAATGATTGTTCAAATCCTCTAACTGGAGTTTTTATGCCTAGCGAAGGTGAGCTTTCTGTTTTTAATGGCAGTAGCTCTGCTGGCCACTGGACTTTAGAAATACAGGATTTTTGGAATGGTGATACGGGTACTTTAAACTCATGGTTTATTGAATTATGCGGTGAAAATCTTTCTATACAAGAAGAAGTTAGTGCAGCATTTTCAATTTATCCTAACCCTAGTAATGGAACTTTTAACATTAACTTTTCAAACGGACTTAGCCCTGATGCAAGTGGTAGAGTTTTTGATATCAATGGAAAATTGATTCAAAAAATAGACTTAAGTAAAGCAAGTAGCACAACTACTGTTCAGCTTGAAAATGTAAGTAAAGGTGTTTATTTGATTGAAATTGAAAATAATGGTACACGTTCCGTTGAAAAATTGATTATTAAATAGATCAACTAGTATATCACATCTATAAAAGCCTCATGTATTTTTATTCTACTTGAGGCTTTTTTATATGACTCAAAAACATCAACCAATTTAAGCCATACATCAGGAGGAAAAAAATAGAGGTCTTACTGTAATACCAAAGTATTAGTAGTTTCCTTTAGTATCTAAATTTTAAATTACCCCTGAAAAACTAGCCCTGATTGTAGTGAAAAACCCGCAGGTAAAAAGCTTATGGTTTTTCTTATTTTAGCAAAGCGACCGGTAGGAAGCTCTTGTCTAAAACTTAGAAAAACAAGCTTTATACCGAGGATTTGGAACGCAAAGCAGGTTCTTGGCTACTTATTCCATTTAAACCCAAAGTTGATCAAAACTATGGTTTAACTAAAAATTAGTATCTTTGTAGGAAAAGCGAGTAATGATGTATGATTTTATAGTGGTTGGAGCAGCGCAGGCAGGATTATCTATGGCTTACCATCTAAAAAAACAAGATAGAAAATTTTTGATTTTAGATAAGGAAGAAGAAATTGGTGCATCTTGGTTGAACCGCTGGGACTCTTTAAAGCTCTTTACACCAACCGAATTTAATCACTTAGAAGGTTTTGAATTTCCCGCTCCTAAAGGACATTATCCTACAAAGTATGAAGTAGCTGATTATTTTAAAGCATACGTTGCTAAATTTGAATTTCCTGTTCAATTAGCTACTTTGGTGAAAAAAATTGAGAAAAATGAGGGTGTTTTTTATTTAAAAACTAGTCAGGGTGATTTTTATGCTAAAAATGTAATTATTGGCACAGGTCCATTTCACATTCCTTATACTCCTGCTTTTTATAAAAAAATTGATTCAAGCATTACTCAAATGCATTCTAATTATTATAAAAACCCAAACCAATTGGATGAGGGGAATTCCTTAGTAGTTGGTGGTGGAGATTCAGGGTATCAAATTTTAGATGAACTATCTTCATCTACCAAAAATAAGGTGTATTTTTCTGGTGATACTAGTGTTAAGACACTTCCGCAAGAAATATTAGGTAAAACATTATGGTGGTGGTTCACTAAGTTTGGCTACTTGAGTTTTAGTAAAGATTCATGGATTGGTAAACGCATTAGCCAAGGAAAACAGCCGGTAATTGGCACAGATGTAAAAGAAATTTTATCAAGAAATAATGTAATACCAGTTGGACATTGCTTAGATGCAGAAGGAAAAATAATTCATACTGAAAATAAGGAAATTAAAGACATAAGTAATATTGTTTGGGCTACAGGCTACCGGCCGAATTTTAGTTGGATTAAGGGGTTGGAACTAGACAAAGACAACTACCCCATTCATAAACAAGGCATTAGTAACATGAAAGGGCTTTTCTTTATTGGTTTGCCTTGGTTACATACTAGAGGATCTGCTACTTTAGGAGGTATAAAAAAAGATGCTACTTATCTTGCCAATTACATTGCTGAACATATTCCTCTTATTAAAGAAAAAGAAGAGTTAATCCTAGAAACTAGCTAATAAGCACTGTGCAGGTATTTTTTTAAAATTCTGTTGTTTGAATTGGTAATCACTTCTAGATTAAATTAAATATGAAGCTTTAATTTGTTGCTTTTTCTTCCAAAAAAGTTTTATCCGCGTGAAAGTTTTACGATAGTTTTGCAGGTTTTAAATTTTAATCCTTATCAATGTTGAACTTCTATTTATTTCAATATATTTACGGCTTGAAATTGCACTGAACAAGCTCATGAAAAAATTTAAGGCATGTGTATTATTAATCATACTGACTACAATTGTGGCCAGTTTTAATAATCCTATAATTGCACAAGAAGAAGATTCTTTAAAGTTTGTACAGAAAAACAAAAACAAACTTTTTGGGTACATAAATAGAATTATTAAAGATACTGTTGCTGAAGAAAAGGCTCAGTTTATGATGTACCCTACCCTAGCATACGAGCCAGAAACTAGTTTAGAAATTGGTTTTAGCCCACTCTATGTTTATTTTGCAAATGATGATAAAAACAATCGACTGAGTGAAATTAGTGGATTTACTTTTGTAACGTTAAACAAACAATACGGAGCTAGATTTGAGCATGCTATTTACTCTGACCAAGATGAATGGTTTTTTTTAGGTGAAATATTAGCTGAAAGATTCCCTTTAAAATATTTTGGCATACAAAGTGAAGTTGACCAAGTTCCTAAAGATGCTATAGCGCTAGTTGATGCACTACAAATAAATATTAAGGAGCGCGTGCTTAGAAAAATTGCCAAAAACTTTTTTGTTGGTTTTGAAGCTGATTTAAGAAGTTTAAGTCGAGTAAAATTTGAACCAGAAAACGGCAATGAAAACTTAGATTTACCCTTTGGTGCAGATGGAAAAACCAACATTGGGCTTGGTTTTGGTTTGGTTTATGATAGTAGACATAACGTTTTAAACGTAAGAGACGGTAAGTTTTTAGAGTTTGGATACGTGAAATTTAACCCGTTCATGAACAGCTCTGTTAACTACCACAACCTAATTATTGATGGGAGATACTTTACACCAGTAGGAAAAGACAAAAGAAATGTGTTTGCTGCTCAAGTATTTAGCGAAATTCAATTTGGCGGAGATATTCCTTTTAACCAACTCTCCTTAATGGGAGGGCAAAGCATGATGAGAGGGTATTTTTTAGGTAGATTTCGGGACAAAAAACAACTCTCAGCACAAGTAGAATACCGTATGCTTCCAGTAAAATTAGGATTTACTGATCGGTGGGGGGCTACCGTTTTTACAAGTGCAGGAAGTGTTTTTGACGATTTTAGTAATTGGGAAACCAATAAGGTAAGATGGGCGGCTGGTGCCGGAGTTCGTTTTTTACTTTTCCAGAAAAAAGACATCTGGGCAAGACTTGATTACGCTTATACTCCCGATGAAAATGGACTATACATCACCATTGGTGAAGCGTTTTAAAAACCCCAAAAACAAACTTTTGCTGCTAATAATTGAGGTATAAATTCTAGTTGCTACAAAACATCTTCATACCTAACTTAACTAAATATTGTAGCTTTAATTCTAGCTTAACATTTCCAAATTTAAAATTCATTACTTTTGAAAAGTCGTTAGGGGTGTTTCTGAAAAGAAACTGAGATGATACCCTAATTACCTGATCTGTATAATAACAGCGTAGGGAAACGACAGACTTCCTTTTTATGAGGCCTGAATTTCCTTTTACGCGTATTAATTTATAAGCTATGTTAAAAGGAATTTATGCAATTACTGATGAAATCTTAACCCCAAACACTAGCATTGTTTCTCAAGTTGAAGCCGCTTTAAAAGGAGGGGCTAGAATTATTCAATTAAGAAATAAATCTGCTCAAGACAAGGATTTAATTAAGACAGCTACCCAATTACAAGCCTTATGTGTCAAGCATAAAGCAACCTTCTTTATAAACGACCGTGTTGAGCTAGCTCAAAAAATTGGAGCTGATGGTGTGCATATTGGGTATTCTGATTTAGGAGTTAAAGAAACTAGAGAGTTGATTAGTCCAACTGTTTTGATTGGTGTTTCTTGTTACGGTGACATTGAGCGTGCTAAACAAGCAATAAAAGACGGAGCAGATTATGTTGCTTTTGGTGCATTTTATCCGTCTAAAACCAAACCAAAAGCAGCTGTTGTTGACTTTAAAGTTATTGCACAAGCCAAAAAGGAACTCGGCGTACCTGTTTGTGTGATTGGCGGAATTAATGAAGACAACATCAAAGAAATTGCAGCATATCAACCCGATATGTTCTCTTTAGTAAGCGATATTTTTGAAGCCAAAAATATTCAAGAAAAAGTACAAAAACTCACTCAAAAAATTAAGTTATGAAAGTTGCATTAGAATGGTTTTTAAATCCAGACCACCTGCCCCTAATTATTGCTAAAGAAAAAGGTTTTTTAAAAAAGAGGGGAATTGAAAACTTTGAAATTATTGCGCCCGAAGAACATTATGATGGGCTGGAAGATTTAATTCAAGGTAATTTAGAGCTTGCTACAAATGAACCGCTTCACCTTATAGAACAATACCATCCAGATTTTCTTTCTTTAGGCTCTTTTTTCAAAACTAAAGGAGGAGTAATGATGAAAAAAGAAGCTTTTGAAGAATTAAAAAAAGGAGGTAATATTCAATTGGTTACGCCAGTATCAAATGATCAAACCAATACCATAGGCTTTGAAATCATTAAAAGATATGCCCAAAAAAACGGTTTCTCTTTAAAGAAAAACCAAGTTGAATTTTGCGCTGAAGACTTTTACTTGATCAAACACTTAAAAGCAGGATACGATGCTGCATGGCTATATTTTTACAACTTTGAAGGAATTGAGTCGCAGTTTGAAGAAGACTTAGATTTAATTTTTATGGATGCTGATACTGCAGGTTTTGCTAATTTTTGTGCCTTAGATTTATTTACTTCAAAAAAGTTTTACAATGAAAATCAGCATCAAATTGAAGCGGTTGTAGAGGCTATAAAAGAAGCTATTTTATTTATAACAGAAAATCCTAAAGAAGCTTTTCATACCTATTACACGTATGCAAATGAGGACAAATCTGAATTGATGGATGCTATTTTAAACGCCACAGCCAAATGCTTTGATTATGATTTTAAATCTTCAGCAAAAAGCGAGCTTCCTATCTTAGACTTCTTCAATAGCATAGGAGTGAGTAATCTTTCAAAAGAAAAATTTGAAACTGCATTTATAAACCCATAAAAAACACTTAATGAATTTTCAAGAACACTTACAACAAGTAAAAAAACAAGCGCCCTTGGTGGAAGCAATCACCAATTATGTAACCATAAATGACTGTGCAAATATATTGCTTAGTCTTGGTGCATCACCAGCTATGTGCGAGTCTGCAGATGAAGCATACGAATTTACCAAATTAGCCCAAGCTACTTATATCAACATTGGTAGCCTTACAAAAGAGCAAGAACTTGCTATGCTGCAATCTGTTAAAGCGGCAGCAGAGGTAGATATACCTGTAATTTTAGACCCAGTTGGATGCGGAGCTATACCAAGACGAATTGACTTTATCAATAAGCTTAGATCTTTTGGCAAAATAAGTGTGGTAAAAGGCAATATTGGAGAGATAAAAACCTTAGCAGGGGCAACAACAAAAGTTAAAGGGGTAGATTCTTTAGACGATGGTGAAGGCGCCATTGAGGTCTGTGAGCAATTGGCTAAAAAATGGAATTGCTTGGTAGTAGCTACTGGAAAAATAGACATTTTAACAACAGGTGCAAAAACAGCAACTGTAGCAAATGGTTCCGAAATGTTTACTAAAATCACCGGGGCAGGATGTATGCTAGGCGCTTTGTTAGCTGGATTTTCAGGAGCTAATCCTAATCACCTATTTGAAGCAAATTTAACTGGACTAATAACAATGGGAATAGCTGGAGAAAAAGCAACACAATTAGAACGTGGTAATTTACCTGGTAGCTTTAGAAGTTATTTAATCGATGAAATCAATCAAATTGACTTTGAGATTGACGTTTCACTAGCTAACTATAAAATACACTAACTATGCATTATCAATGGTTTAAACAAGTAATTGATAAAGTCGCTCCTATAGTAGAAGCTATAGAGAACCAAAACTTTATAAAAGAACTTTGTGAAGGTAATCTGAGCAAAGAAAGATTTCACTTTTATATTCATCAAGATTCCTATTACCTAAACACCTACGGAAAAGTACTAGCTAGTATATCAACCCAATTGAGCAATCAAGAGCACGCTTCAGATTTCATGCAGTTTGCTAATGAGACTATTGCAGTTGAAAAAATTTTACATCAAGAGTTTGCGGAGGAGTTAAATAATTATCCCGCACCAGAAAAATCTCCAACTTGCAATTTATATACAGGTTATTTGTCAGAAGTATTCACCTATCAATCGGTTGAAGTTAGTTTAGCCGCAGTATTGCCTTGTTTTTGGATTTACAAAGAAGTAGGCGATTATTTATTGAATAAAGTAGAGTTAGAAAATCATCCCTATAAAAAGTGGATAGCAACCTATGGTGGAGAAGATTTTGCTAATGCTGTAAGAAGAGCTACAGAAATCACAGAATACTATGCTCAAAACACAACTGAAAAAGTAAGAGAAGAAATGACTCAAGCTTTTTTAAAAACTGCTCAAATGGAGTGGATGTTCTGGAATAGTGCTTATAAGCTAGAAAAATGGCCGGTATAAAGAAACCTTTAAGCGGAAAACAACTTAGACAAGAAGGAGTTTAAATTGATGTAAATAATAATATACAAAGAGTTAATAAGAATGAAAACCTACAACAAAATACTTAGTATTGCTGGAAGTGATTCTGGAGGTGGTGCTGGAATTCAGGCTGATATAAAAAGTATAAGTGCTAATGGCGGTTACGCATCTACCGCTATTACAGCCATTACCGCACAAAATACTTTAGGAGTAAATTCTATTTTTCCTGTTTCCATTCCAACAATTAAAGACCAAATAGAATCTGTGCTTTCTGATATTGGCGCAGATGCTATAAAAATTGGAATGTTACATTCTTCAGCAGTAATTTTAGCTGTGGTTGAAGTTCTTGAAAAATATAATTGTAAAAACATTGTATTAGACCCAGTAATGGTGGCTACTTCTGGCGACTTACTTCTACAAGAAGAGGCTATGGAAAGCTTAAAGAAGTTTTTAATACCAAAAGTGAAGGTAATTACGCCAAATATTCCTGAAGCAGAGTTGTTATTAGGAAGTAAAATCAAATTTAATGAGATGCGTAAAAGTGCAACTTTACTCGCTGAAAAATATAAGGTAAGTGTTATTTTAAAGGCTGGGCATTTAGACAACGAAATTTTACAAGACGTGCTTTATAATTTTAAAAGTAAGAAAGTAAGCGAATTTAAAAACCCAAAAATCAAAACAAAAAACACACATGGTACGGGTTGCTCACTCTCTTCAGCGGTGGCCACATATTTAGGTAATGGTGACACGCTAGAGGTAGCCACAGAAAAATCTATAAATTATGTGCACGAAGCTATTAAAGCTGGAGCAAAGTATCAGCTTGGTGAGGGGAATGCACCAATTCATCATTTTTATAAACAAAAAACAAAATAAAGAAAAAT
The DNA here is from genome assembly GCA_022565635.1 of Flavobacteriaceae bacterium. Lineage (GTDB taxonomy): Bacteria > Bacteroidota > Bacteroidia > Flavobacteriales > Flavobacteriaceae > Psychroflexus. The sequence goes on from JAIUMH010000029.1 coordinate 13,385, forward strand.
TTAAGCCCACGCAGGTGGGCTTTAGTTAGTTAATCTTCTAAATAAACCAAAGATTTTTGTAAATCAGGATTGAAACTCAATAAAGAAATAATAAACAATTTGAGTTCTTCAATTTCGTAGGGCAGTAAGTGTTTAACAGCTTTCTGAACTTCTTTTGTAAAAAGATTCACGTCAAAACTAACTTTCCTTAGTACTTCTTTGGTGTAATCAAACATAGCTCTTGCCATAATTGAAAATTTAATTAGGTTAAGTAGTTTTCAATCATATATTATTTTTTCAAATTTAAACTCAAATTTACGAGTTTCATTCCTTAATAAGTGTTAAAGAGATGTTATTGAATTGTAATATTCGCAAATTACTTAAGCCTATTTTTTCAATTTGATAGTCCAAACGAATTGAAAATGAGAAACTAACTCGTTATTTTCATTAAAACCAGACGATTTTAAATTAAGCTTAACCCCCTCACCAGTTTGAATAGATTGATTAATGGCTTGACGTACTTCTTCTCCTTGCAAGCATTCAAACCTAATTTTACCTGTTGCCTTTTTATGAAAGAAGGATTCATTTTCAAGAACAAGCATGGAGATTTTCTCACCAGAGCTCTGTATTTCCTGCATAACAAGCGCCCCTGTTGTAAGCTCTGCCGCCATTGCTTGCACTGCAAAATACATGCTCTTAAAAGGGTTTTGGTTCAACCATTTATGCGTGACGGTGCTTACAGCAGTTGTTGCAGATAATTTTGATAATCGAACACCACACCACCAAGCAGAAGGCAACTTAAAAAACAGAAAAAAATTAACTTTTTGAGGACTTAATGAGTTTTTAGACATTTAAAAAAAAGTTTATGTTTAATGAGTTACAATATAAAATAAATATGTTTGATATAGTAGCTAAATTTGGAAAATTGATATAAATTATTTAGTAACTTTGAATTCGATTTTTATAGTTAGATATTCAACAAATATTAAGTACCTTGATAACACATATAAGTATAAAAAATTTTGCATTAATTGATGACATTTCAATAAGCGTTAACCAAGGATTTACCGTAATTACAGGAGAAACTGGCTCTGGGAAATCAATTTTACTTGGCGCTTTAGGGCTTGTTTTGGGAGAACGAGCCGACTTAGATGCAATAAAAGACAAATCCAAAAAATGTGTGATAGAAGTACTTTTTAGCATAAAAAACTATCAACTCACTTCTATCTTTAAAGAGCTTGAAATGGACTATGAAGATGAAAGCATCATAAGAAGAGAAATACTTCCTTCAGGAAAATCTAGAGCATTTGTAAATGATTCTCCTGTTAAATTGCAACTTCTTAAAAAATTAGGTGTACGTCTGATTGACATTCATTCACAGCATGAAACACTTGCCATTGGACAAAAAGAAGTACAGTATAAATGTGTAGATCATTTTGCCAATAACAAAGAAAACCTCAATTTGTTTCAACAAGAATACAACGTCTTTACTCATTTAAAAAATCAATTGCTTCAACTTACAAACAAGCAAACAGAGTTGAATCAAGCTCACGATTACAATTTATTTTTACTGAACGAGTTAGACGAAGCTCAACTAAGCGAAGGTCTACAAGAAAAGCTTGAAGAACAACAACAAGAACTCAGTCATGTTGAACTATTAAAAGAACAACTTTCTAAGGCATTACAAATTACAGAAGAAGAAGAGGTTGGTAGCTTAGAACAACTCAGAGAAACCTATCACTCTATAAATCAATTAAGCCCTATCAAACCCATTTACAAGGAGTTGGCTGAACGCATAAAGAGCATTCAAATTGAACTAGAAGACATTGTCATGGAAATGAACAGGCAGGTAGACCAAATTGAAGATGACCCTCAGTTGCTTGAAGACGTCAACATAAAATTAAACAAAATCTATCAATTACAGAAAAAACACCAGGCAACAAGTGTTGAAGAATTAATGCAAATAAATAGCAGTTTAGCTGACCAGGTATTAGAAAAAGATCAATTAAGTGATGAAATTGAAAAAATAAACAAACAAATTAGCCTGCAACATTCAAATCTACTTCAACAAGCAGAACAATTATATAAAAATAGAAAAAAAGCAATTCCAAAATTAGAAGAAGAACTGAAAACCATTCTGAGTAGAATTGGAATGCCTGATGCCACATTTAAGCTTGAATTAATTACAACAAAAAGCTTATCAAATTATGGAATGGATGATTTAAGGTGGAAGTTTTCTGCCAATAAAGGAAGCTTACCAAAACCCATTGAAAAAGTAGCATCTGGAGGTGAGCTTTCTAGAATAACCCTTGCGGTAAAAAGAATATTAGCCAAAAACAGCAAGCTACCAAGCATTGTTTTTGATGAAATTGATACTGGTGTTTCTGGAGATATAGGTAGTAAAATTGGAGAGATTTTAGCTGAGATGGGAAATCAAATGCAAGTAATTTCAATAAGTCACTTGCCCCAATTAGCTGCCCAAGCCCAACACCACCTAAAAGTTTTTAAAACAGTGCAAAATGAAACCACCTCTACAAAAATAAGTCAACTTACTGAAGAAGAACGAATAACAGAAATTGTGAGCATGCTAGGTGCAGATACAAATACAAAATCTGCAGTTGAACATGCAAAATCTTTATTAAACAGATAAAAACATTATATTTACCCCATCAAAAAAAATACATTATGTCCTACAACTTACTCAAAGGAAAAAAAGGAATTATTTTTGGAGCTTTAGATGAAAACTCCATCGCTTGGAAAACTGCAGAAAAAGTAGTTGAAGAAGGCGGTCAAATTGTTTTAACCAACGCTCCAATAGCTATGCGTATGGGAAGCATCAACAAATTGGCAGAAAAAACAAACGCAAAGATTATTCCAGCAGATGCAACTAAAGTAGAAGATTTAGAGAAGTTAATTGATGAGTCTATGGAAATCCTTGGAGGAAAAATTGACTTTGTGTTACATTCAATTGGAATGTCTATCAACGTAAGAAAAGGCAAACATTACACCAATCAAAATTATGATTGGACGCATAAGGGCTTAGATGTTTCTGCAATGTCTTTTCATAAATTAATGCAAACGCTCCATAAAAAGGATGCCATGAATGAATGGGGAAGCATTGTTGCTTTAACTTACATGGCTGCACAACGCGTATTTCCAGATTATAATGACATGGCAGACAATAAGGCATTCTTAGAATCTATTGCAAGAAGTTTTGGTTATTTTTATGGTAAAGACAAAAAAGTACGCGTAAACACAATTTCTCAATCCCCTACTCCAACTACGGCTGGTAAAGGCGTGAAAGGTTTTGATGGCTTTATCAAATATGCAGATCAAATGTCGCCACTTGGTAATGCCACCGCAGAAGACTGTGCAAATTATACGCTAACTCTTTTCTCAGATTTAACCAAAAAGGTAACCATGCAAAATTTATTTCATGATGGAGGATTTTCTAACATGGGAGTTAGTGATTTAGTAATGGAAAAGTTTGAAGAATAAAATTTTATCAATTAAAATTGAAGTTTTAGACTTTCATTTTATAATAAATTCATAAATTTAACCCAAATTAAAATTAGATAAATATGAGAAAAATAATACCCTTATTGCTAATTGCTTTTTGTTTTTCAATAAATCAAAACGCTACAGCATCAGACTATTCTAATCCAACTCCTTCAAAAGCTACAAATACTTATGATGGAGCTGTTTTATTTGAAGATGACTGTGACCCTATTCAAGCTCCTTATTTTGATAACCTTGACGGAGATAATTGGGTTCCTGGTACCAATTTTTTTAATAGCGATTCTGAAATAGATGAATGTTGGGATAATGACCCAGACTCTGGATTGTTTTGGGGAACACGCGCCGGAAATACAAATACTTCTAACACCGGACCTAATGATGATGTTTCTGGAGGAGGTAACTACGTTTACTTAAATACGTTTTCTGGAGCAGAGGGTGAAACTGCTAGTTTACAAGGGCCAGTTATTGATATTTCCTCATCTACAGATCCTATTATTACGTTTTACTACCACATGTTTGGAGCTAATATGGGAACCTTAAGCCTAGAAGTAAGAGAAGAAGGAGATACAGATTGGACAGAAGTATTTAGTATAACAGGCGCTCAACAAACTTCTTCTGGTGATGATTGGATACAGGAAACCGTTGATTTGGTAGGTTTTGAAACAGCTACCAATATTGAATTTAGATTTGTTGGTGAAAGAGGTAATGGAAGCCAAGGAAACATGGCTATTGATGAAGTTTATGTAGGACCTGCACCTACCTGTTTTAATGTAGAAAATCTTGAAGTTAGTTCGACCACTGATAGTTCTGCAGAATTTGATTGGGATTTAGCTCCTTCTGAAACTGACGGATATGTTTGGGAAGTTTATGAATTTGGAAATAATGTAAGTGAAGGAAACCCTTTTGCAAATGGACAGACTGCCGCTGGAGAAAATAGCTTAACTGTTCAAGATCTTCAAGCGGGTACTGATTATACGCTAGTTTTAATCAGTGATTGTGGAGCAGATGATGGACTAAGTACTGGAACCACAATAGAATTTAGCACAGAATGTGGAATAGTTGTGGCTCCTTATTTTGAAAATTTTGATGGACAAAGATGGATCCCTGGAACAACGGTTGCTAACGATAATATGGAAATTGATGAATGTTGGGAAAATGATGAGCCTATAGATGGTTTCTTCTGGGGTACACGTTCTGGGAATACCAACGGAAACAACACTGGCCCTAGCCAAGATTTTAATGGTGGTGGTAACTATGTGTATTTAAGATCCAACTCTAATTCATTTGGAGAAATTGCATTTTTTCAAGGTCCAGCTGTTAACTTAGAAAATTTAGACGAACCTTCTATTTCTTTTTATTATCACATGTTTGGGGCAAACATGGGAACACTTAGCCTTGAAGTTAGAACTCTTGGTGAAACTGAATGGGAGGAAGTATTTAGCATTTCAGGACAACAACAAGAATCAAGTGGTGACTTCTGGGAAGAAGTGGTTGCAGATGTTACTTCCTACGCAGACCAAACTATTGAGTTTAGATTTTTAGGTGAAGGTGGTAATGGAAGCACAAGCCAAATGGCTATTGATAATCTGAGTGTTCAAGAAGCACCTTCTTGTTTTAATTTAACTGAATTTGATGTATTAGGTGGTGATGTATTTGCCAATGCAACATGGAACAACTCTCCTAGTGCAACAGAAGGATTTATTATTAGCATTTATGAAGCAGGGGCAGATATTGATGAAGATGAACCTTTATTTGTTGAATTGGTAGAATCCGGTAATACTCAATTTGAAATTACAGGCTTAGAACCTTTAAATGATTACTTAGCAACAATCCAAGCTGATTGTGGTGAAGATAACGGTTTAAGTAATATTCGTCAAGCTGTATTCAGTACGTTTAATACAGGAGATTCTTGTGGTGCTGCTATTGTGATTGATGAAGTTCCTTTTTCTGATTCTGAATCAACTAGCAATTTTACCAGTATTTATAGCGGCAACCCTGGATCTGAGTGTGGTACAACAGCAAATCATTTAAACCAAAATGATGTTGTGTATAAATATACTGCTGAAGAAAATGGAGGACTTGATGTAACATTGACTAACATTAGTGCCAATAATGCAGGTGTATTTGTGTATCAGTCTTGTAATGATATAGGCGATTTTTGTTTAGATGGATTTGGAAATGTATTTGCTAATGGTACAAGTGACATTAACCTAATTGAAGTACCTGTAGAAGCTGGTGAAGATTATTTTATTGTAGTTTCTCACACTACAGGAACCAATATAGATTACACACTAAGTGTTGACTTTATCAGTTGTTCAAGACCTTTTGGTTTAGACACTGAAATTGTTGGTGTTGGTGAAATTGAACTTTCTTGGAATGCCTCCGGTAACGAGACGCAATGGGAAGTTGAATATGGCATATCTCCTGCTCAACAGGGTGATGAAGGCAATGAAGTAGTTTTAGTGGAGCAAGAAAGTCTTGTTTTGACTGATTTAGAATCAACTACAAATTATCGTTTTTGGGTACGAGGAATCTGTGATGCTGAAGAAGAAGAATATAGCGTTTGGGTTGGACCAGGAACGTTTAGAAGCCCTATTGTACCAGTTGAAATTGAAGCTTCAAGCATGCATAATGAAGTGTACTGTTATGGAAATAATGAGTTTAGAGAATGGCTATTTGTTTCAGTAGCAGACCCTATTGAAGAAGGATTAATTATGGAATGGAATTCTGGAAGCGTAGAAGACTTACCAAACTCTAATGACGTATTGCGTATTTATGATGGATTTAGTGAAGACGGTGATTTACTTTGGGACACTTCTACTAATGGAGCTAACTTAGCTGGACTTGATTTTGTATCTACCACTGGAGCCTTTTATATGGTTCTTACTACAGATATTGCGCAATCCTGTCAAGGTGGTCAAGGTGAACTTCCTCAAGAATTTGATATAGATATCATTTCTCCTACTTTTAGTAATATTGAGTTTAATAAAGAAAATTTCAGTTTTTATCCAAACCCAGTAGAAAACACATTAAATGTTGATGCATCTAATGTAATTGAAAGTATTGAAGTGTTTGATATTACAGGAAAGAAAGTAAAAAGCTTTCAGCCAAATGCCAATCAGTCTCAATTAAACTTAGAAGGTGTTCAGGCAGGAACCTACCTGATGAAAGTTGAAATTAATGGAACTGTTGAAAACTTTAAGATAATTAAAAAGTAATATCTACAAAATTGATAAATTTTTAAAAAGCTACCTTATGGGTAGCTTTTTTTTATAAGAATAAACAATTTCTCAATTCTTAAATCTAATCTTAAAACACAATAGATTAAAAAAATATAATTACTTTTGTAAAAAATAAAATTATGGCATTAGAAATAACAGATCAAAGTTTTGAAGAAACTGTATTAAAAAGTGACAAACCTGTATTGGTTGATTTTTGGGCAGCATGGTGTGGACCTTGTAGAATGGTTGGCCCCATTATTGACGAAATCAGCAAAGAGTATGAGGGCAAAGCTGTAGTTGGTAAAGTTGATGTAGACGCCAATCAAGAGTTTGCTGCTAAATACGGAGTTAGAAACATCCCTACTGTTTTATTGTTCAAAAATGGTGAGTTAGTTGAAAGACAAGTTGGTGTTTCTCCTAAAGAAACATATACTGAAGCCATTGACAAAGCAATGTAAAGAAATTTTTAAATAGTTGATAAAAAACCTGAGCCATTGCTCAGGTTTTTTTATTTTTATAGAAATAAAGAACACTTATGCAACTAAATGAGATTAGTCAAAAATCAAATCAGTTTAAGCATTTTAAATTGCTAGCCAATCAAGTTATGGAAGGCTTTATTAGCGGTATACACAAAAGCCCTTTTCACGGGTATTCAGCTGAATTTGCTGAACACAAAATCTACAATAAAGGAGAAAGCACAAAACATATAGACTGGAAATTATACGGTAAAACAAATAAATTATATACAAAAAAATACGAAGAAGAAACCAACTTAAGATGTCAGGTAATTATAGACGCCTCTTCTTCTATGTATTATCAACCACAAAATAACAAACTAAGAAAAATTGACTTTTCTATAGTTGCCGCTTTAAGCTTAATAAAAATCCTGCAAAAACAAAGAGATGCAGTTGGACTGAGTATATATGATGAAGACTTGCTTTTTCATCAAAAAGCGAAAGGAAATAATGCTCATCTTATGAGCCTTGAAAGTGAATTAAATAAGCTACATCAAAGAAATCCAAAAAACAAAAAAACTAAATCCTATACCTTTTTGCATCAATTAGCTGAAAATTTAAATAGAAGAAGTCTGGTCTTTATTTATTCAGATTTGCTTCAAACAGAGGTTGAAAATAATCAACTTATAGAAGCCATTCAGAATTTAAAATTTAATAAACATCAGGTAGTTATTTTCCATACAATAAATAAAAATGATGAATATGATTTTAATTTTGAAAACAAAGCAGTTCAATTTAAAGATATAGAAACTGAAGAAACTATAAATTTATTTGCAGATCAAATTAAATCCGAATACCAAGAAAAATTCCTCAATTACACCAATTCCATAAAAGAAGCATGCTTAAAATACCGAATTAATTACCAGTATTGTGATGTTGATTTAGGAATTGAAAGTTTGATTAAAAGTTTTTTAAAAGAAGTTCAATAAACAAAAAACTGTAAATCAATTCATTAAATAATCTACTAAAAAAAAGATGAAAAAAGTTGAAAAAAAAATTTGGTGAACTCAAAAAAGGACTTATATTTGCACTCGCAATGAAGCAACGGTCTGGTAGTTCAGTTGGTTAGAATACCTGCCTGTCACGCAGGGGGTCGCGAGTTCGAGTCTCGTCCAGACCGCTTTTTTTTAAGACGTTGTGTTGTGAGTATGTATATACTTGGGTTTATATCATAAACCGTTGAAGAGCTTTTCCAAAAGGAAAGGCTTTTTTTAATTACAGCTAATTTATCAAATAAAAAAAAGCTAAGACTTCATTCCATAAGCCTTAGCTTTTTTTGTATTCTATTCTAACTCAACTATTAAATCGTTAGCATAAACCATTTCATTAGCAGGAAGATGAATCTTCTTCACCTTACCTGAAACATTGGCTGTAATAGTAGTTTCCATTTTCATGGCCTCAATCACAAATAGCGCTTGATTTTTGTCAATGCTATCTCCTTCTTTGACTAATATTTCAGTCAACGAACCTTGCATTGGAGCGCCCACATGCTTTGTATTTTCTTTTTCTATTTTTTGATGTTTTACTAGATCTACTTTTACACTTTCATCCCTTACTAAAACTGTTCTAGTTTGACCATTTACTTTAAAGAAAATAGTTTTCATTCCATCTTCATCAGTTTCACCAAATGAAATTAAAGTAATTAGTAAGGTCTTTCCACGGTCTAATTCCACTACAATTTCTTCGCCTGGATCCATTCCGTAGAAAAAGTTTTTAGTAGGTATATCAGCAACATTTCCAAATTCTAAATGATGTTGGTAAGCCTCTTCAAAAACCTTTGGATACAATTTGTAGGAGAGAAAGTCTGTGATTTCTAATTCACGATCAAACCCATCCTTAAATTTCTTTTTAAAAGCTTTCATCTCTACTTCAAAATCTACAGGTTCTAAATGTGCATTAGGCCGATCTGTATAAGGCTTTTCATCCCGCAAAATCAACTGCTGAATTTTCTTTGGAAACCCACCCACAGGCTGACCTAAATCGCCTTTAAAAAAACTAATTACTGAAGCAGGAAAACTTAAGGTATCTCCTTTTTCTAAGACATCTTGAATACTCAAATTATTACTTACCAAATACTGCGCCATATCCCCCACTACTTTAGAACTTGGTGTAACCTTAATAATATCACCAAATAACTGATTTACTTGCGCATACATATCGGTAATTTCATGGAAGCGATTAGCTAGCCCAAGCGATTCTGCTTGTGGCTTTAAATTAGAATACTGGCCTCCTGGAATTTCGTGCTTGTACACTTCACCCGAACCTGATTTCAACCCAGATTCAAAAGGGTAATAGTAAGTTCTTACTTGTTCCCAATAAATGGAATAATCATTCAAACTTTCTAAATTCAGTTGATTTTCTCTTGGATGGTATTTCATAACCTCAGCAAACGCATTGAAATTAGGCTGTGAAGTTAAACCAGACAAACCTCCTAATGCTACGTCCACCACATCTACTCCAGCATCAACAGCCTCTAAATAAGTTGAAGCTTGCATAGAAGAAGTATCATGTGTATGTAAATGAATAGGCAAATTAACCTCAGTTTTTAAGGCGGTAATTAATTCTTTAGCGGCTTTAGGCTTCAACAGACCTGCCATATCTTTAATAGCTAAAATATGAGCCCCAGCATTTTCTAAATCTTTGGCTAATTGAAGGTAATAAGTTAAGTTATATTTAGTTCGCTTAGGGTCTAAAATATCTCCTGTGTAACACATAGATGCTTCAGCAAGCCCTCGGGTATTTTTCCTCACATGCTCAATACAAGGAGCAATGGATTTCATCCAGTTTTGAGAATCAAAAATTCTAAAAATATCCACTCCATTCTCCCAAGATTCTGCTACAAATTTTTCAATTAAATTATCTGGATAGGCAGTATAACCCACCGCATTTGAACCACGAAGTAGCATTTGTAATAAAATATGAGGTGCGGCGGCTCTAATTTTACGCAAACGTTCCCAAGGATTTTCTCTCAAGAAACGCATACATACATCAAACGTAGCCCCTCCCCAAACTTCCATACTGAAAATTTCAGGATGCTGTAAGGCAAAATCTTCAGTCACTTTCATCATATCAAAAGTACGCATACGGGTAGCTAACAAACTTTGATGAGCATCTCTTAAGGTGGTATCTGTGTAGTGAATTGATTTTTCGTTTTTCAACCATTTGGAGAATGCTTCAGGTCCTAATTCAGTTAATCGGTTTTTAGTTCCTTTAGGATGTGGTTTTTGAACACTGCAATTAGGTATTTGAGGCACAATAAAATTAGGCTTCTCTAATTTTTCCTTCACATTTTCATTACCGTTGATAGTTACATGACCAAGGAAGTTAACTAACTTTGTTGCGCGATTTCTAGGTTCTATAATTTCAAATAAGTGAGGAGTATTCTTGATGTAATTCACCGTTACATCACCATTTCTGAAGTTTTTATCTTTTAGAATATTATCTAAAAACGAAATGTTTGTTTTTACACCTCTTACTCTAAATTCAGCTAAAGCACGGCGCATTTTTTTACAAGCATCTTCTAAAGTCCTTCCGCTGGCTGAAACTTTAACCAACATAGAGTCAAAAAACGGTGAAATTTTTACGCCTTGATAAATACTTCCTGCATCCAAACGAATTCCAAATCCCGATGCACTTCGGTAAGTTGTAATGGTTCCGTAATCTGGTTGAAAATCATTGGTAGGGTCTTCAGTGGTGATTCTACATTGCACAGCAAAACCATTTAATTGAAGTTGCTCCTGACTTTCAATAGCAATTTCTGGGCTAGAAAGTTGGTAACCACCAGCTACGTATAATTGGGTTTTAATCAAGTCTACATTGGTAACTACTTCGGTTACGGTGTGTTCTACTTGAATTCTTGGATTGACTTCAATAAAATAAATGCTTCCGTCATCATCTACTAAAAACTCAACAGTACCCACGTTATTGTAATCTACTGCTTTACAGATTTTAACAGCGTATTCATAAAGTTTCTGCTTTACAGCTTCGTTAAGCCCAAAAGAAGGCGCAAACTCTATTACTTTTTGGTAACGTCTTTGTACAGAGCAATCTCTCTCAAAAAGGTGAACTACATTACCGTGATTATCGGCCACAATTTGGATTTCAATATGTTTGGGATTTTCAACAAATTTTTCTAAAAAAACAGTTTCATCTCCAAAGGCGTTTTTAGCTTCTCTTCGGGACTCATTAAATGCATTTTCCAATTGATCTAAAGAACGTAAGACCCGCATTCCTCTACCTCCACCGCCAGAAGCGGCTTTAAGCATAAGCGGAAAACCAATTCGCTTTGCTTCTTCTTTGGCAATTTGAAGACTCGTTAAGTCTTTTTGATTGCTTTCTATAATTGGCACTTCAGCCTCAATAGCTACTTTTTTGGCGGTGATCTTATCTCCTAAAGCTTTTAAAACAGCCACTTCAGGACCTACAAAAACAATTCCGTTATCTAGACAAGCTTGAGCAAATTTTGGATTTTCAGACAAAAAACCATAGCCAGGATGAATAGCATCTACTCCGTTTTCTTTGGCTACACGAATAATTTCTTCACTATCTAAATAAGGCTTCAAAGGTTCGTTATCCTTACCAATTTGATAGGATTCGTCAGCTTTATAGCGATGTAAGGAGTAGCGATCTTCAAAAGTGTAAATTCCAACAGTTCGAATACCCATTTCTGTACAAGCTCTAAAAATTCGGATGGCTATTTCTCCTCTATTGGCTACTAATACTTTATTAATTTTCATAGTTGTCTGAATATTTTTGAATGATAGTGCTTAAAAATATAAAAATAATATGTGCTTTTAAAAATATTTAGGCAGTATTATCAATAAATTTGAATTATTAACAAAGCGGTAAAATATAGAAATGTTTAAGAAATATTTTGTATATTAG
>JAIUMH010000030.1 GCA_022565635.1 Flavobacteriaceae bacterium
AAAGAAAAAAATCTTCATTTTCTTTTACAGTAATTTCAAATAATAACTGGTATAATTTAAAATTAAGCCAACATGGTTACTGGATTTTCTAAATAGGTTTTTAAAGTTTGTAAAAACTCAGCACCTGTAGCTCCATCAACCGTTCTGTGGTCACAAGCTAAAGTAAGTTTCATGGTATGTCCAACTACAATTTCGCCATCTCTTACCACCGGTTTTTGAACTATAGCACCTACCGATAAAATACACGAATTAGGTTGATTAATAATGCTAGTAAAATCAGTAATACCATACATTCCTAAGTTAGAAACCGTGAATGTACTTCCTTCCATTTCCTGAGGCTGTATTTTTTTATTCCTTGCTTTTCCTGCCAACGACTTAACATTCCCTCCAATTTGAGTTAATGTTTGTTGATCTGCAAATTTAAGCACAGGAACAACTAAGCCTTCTTCAACAGCTACAGCTACACCAATGTGGATGTGTTTTGCATAACGCATTACATCATCTTTCCACTGAGTATTTACCTGAGGATGTTTTCTCAGCGCCATAGCAGAAGCTTTAATAACAAGATCATTGAACGATATTTTTACATCGGGCATCTCATTGATTTGTTTTCTTGAAGCCATGGCGTGGTCCATGTTTACTTCAATATTCAAATAATAATGAGGAGCATTGTTTTTCGATTCTAATAAACGCTTAGCAATGGTTTTACGCATTTGCGAATTTTTCACTTCCTCAAATTGCTCTTCACCAACAGGCTGGTAGGTTTGAGCTGGCGTAGATTTTTCTTCAGGGGCAGTAGATTTATCTTCCGCCTGTTGATTACTACTAGCTTTAGAAGTTTCTTCTTTTGCTGGCTTGTAGGACTCAATATCTTTTTTTACAATTCTACCATTTTCACCAGAACCGCTCACCTTACTTAAGTCAATTCCCTTTTCTTCAGCCATTTTTTTAGCTAAAGGCGAAGCAAATATTCTTCCTCCAGATGAAGTGGTTTGATTATTTGTTGAAGTTTCTTCTGAAGAAGTTTCAGTAGATTCTTCATTTGAACTGTCTTTTTCTTTTTTAGCTGATTTACCAGATGAAGCACTTCCACCAGATTTTAGACTTTTAAGTACGGCATCCACATCCGTTCCCTCAGGGCCTATAATAGCTAAAAGTTCGTCAACAGGAGCAGATTCACCTTCATTAATTCCAATATGAAGTAAAACACCCGAATGGAAAGATTCAAACTCCATCGTGGCTTTATCGGTTTCGATTTCAGCAAGAATATCACCTTCTTCTACTTCGTCACCTTCATTTTTCAACCAAGAAGCTACCGTACCTTCTTCCATGGTATCACTTAATCGTGGCATGGTTACAACTTCTACATCATCAGGAATTTCTCCTGCTTCAGAAGAATCATCTTCGCTTGAATCTTCAGAAGTTGTTTCTTCAGCATCCTTCTCTTCTTTCTTTTCTGTTTGATTGGCAGAAGCATTCCCCTCAATCAAGTCACTAATATCTTCACCTTCTTCGCCAATTATAGCTAATAATGAATCTACCGGAGCACCTTCTCCTTCTTCAATTCCAATATGAAGCAAAACTCCATCATGAAACGATTCAAACTCCATGGTAGCCTTATCAGTTTCAATTTCAGCTAAAATATCACCTTCCTCTACTTTGTCTCCTTTTTGCTTTAGCCACTTAGCTACCACGCCTTCTTCCATGGTATCACTAAGCCTTGGCATATTGATTACTTCAGCCATATCTTATAATTTATGCGGAATAAATGGATAATCTTCTTGTTCGTAAACTACGTCGTACATCACGTTTTTGTCTGGGAAGTCAGATTCTTCTGCAAACTTCTCACATTCTTTCACGCGACTTTTAACACGTTTGTCAATTTCTTTAATGTCATCTTCAGAAGCATATTTATTTTCTAAAATTTCTTCCTTAACTTGAGCAATTGGATCAATTTTTTGGTATTCCTCAACCTCATCTTTGGTTCTATATTTTTGAGCGTCAGACATAGAGTGACCTCTATAACGGTAGGTTTTTAAATCTAAGAAAGTAGGTCCTCCACCAGAACGTGCGCGCTCAATAGCTTCATCTAAAGCCTCAGCTACCTTTACTGGATTCATGGCATCAACAGGGCCACATGGCATTTCGTAGCCTAAACCTAACTTCCAAATATCTTCGTGATTAGATGTTCTTTTTACCGAAGTTCCCATAGCATAACCGTTATTTTCAACACAGAAAACTACAGGCAAATTCCATGACATAGCCATGTTAAATGTTTCGTGCAAAGAACCTTGTCTAGCCGCACCATCACCCATAAAACAAAGGGTAACACTATCTCTTTTAAAGTATTTATCTGCAAAAGCTAAACCAGCACCTAAAGGAATTTGGCCACCAACAATACCATGGCCACCGTAAAAACGATGTTCTTTTGAAAAGATGTGCATAGAGCCTCCAAGTCCTTGAGAGGTTCCTGTACCTTTTCCGTACAATTCTGCCATCACTTTTTTAGGATCAACGCCCATACCAATAGGTTGAACGTGATTTCGGTAAGCCGTAATCATGCGGTCTTTCTCTAAATCCATTACGTGTAAAGCACCCGCTAAAATAGCTTCTTGTCCATTATACAAATGCAAGAAACCTCTTACTTTTTGTTGAATATAAACCTGTGCTAATTTGTCCTCGAATTTTCTCCAGAACAACATTTCTTCGTACCAATTGAGGTAAGTTTCCTTAGTGATCTTCTTCATTTTATCCAATCATTTGATTTATCATACTTGCTTTCAAGTAGATGTATTCTTACAAATACCACATTTTAAAAGCTAACCGAATCTTTCAATTATAAAAAATTCGAATTACAAATGTAGCATTTTATGATTGATAAAAAAATCAGTTTAAGAAATATAATTGAAGCTTTGCAGCGAAAAGGTTTTAGTTGAATTTTAATACCAACAAAAAGAAAATTTATGGGTAACTACAACTTTGATTTTTCTTTGTAAACTACTTCAAAAAATCTTTATCAAAGGCCAAAGGTAAAAGTTCTAAAAGCGAATTAACCTTGCAAATTTTTCCTTCTTGTGCCATAAAATATACTTCAATGGGTTCACTTTGTTTTTGCTCATATTCAGCCATAGCTTGTCTGCAGGCTCCACAAGGAGGAACAGGAATGGTATTTATAGAATTTCTTGGCCCCGCGGTAATGACTACAGTTTTTATGGCAATGTTTGGATAATTGGCTCCTGCAGCATAAATGGCTGTGCGTTCTGCACAAAGACCTGAAGGATAGGATGAATTTTCTTGATTACTACCTGTTACTACTTCATCGTTGGCTAATAAAATAGCTGCTCCCACTAAAAAATTAGAATAAGGCGCATAAGCTTTTTCTCTAGCTTCTTTTGCTTGAAGCATTAAATGCTGCACATACTCTGGCAAATCAGATAATTCTTCATAAACTTCAAACTCAGTAATAATTTTTTGTTTCTTCATAGGCTAAAACTCAACATATTTATTCTCGCCTAAATTAAAGGAAATGGAAAAGCGCAATGTTCCTTCTAATGGATTTTGAACCCCTTGAGCTGTAGAAAATAAATACGAAGCATCAATCATTACAGAGGTATATTTAAATCCAAAACCAATGGTTGCATATTGCCTAAAACCCTTTTCTGGATGTTCGTAAAAATACCCTGCGCGTAAAGCAAAAGCATCTTCATACCAATATTCAGTGGCAATAGACCAGGTAATTTCTTTAAAGGTTTCTGAAAAGCCGTCTGGAGCGCTTGTCCATGAAGTAAAAATTGCTGCATATTCATTTTGCGACAAATAATCTTGTCTTATTTGATTCACCTCTTGTGGTGTAGCATCTTCGGGAAAATCTGGAGGAGTAGGAACCAGCAATTTATTGGCTTCTACGTAAATCCCTAAACGATTGGAAGCATCAAAAATAAAATCAAAACCACCGCCAGCTCTAAACATGGTAGGAATAAAGTTATCAAAACCTCCATCATCGTATGAAATTTTTGGTCCAATATTGTCGATAGCAAAACCTGCGCGCCATCTCCCTGCCATATTGATGTTGTCATAAAACTTTTCTGGTGAGCGATAAAATCCATGAATTCCTGCCGCAAATGAATTAGCCGCTTCCGCACTTCCTAAACCTGAAGGAATTCTAAAGTCTGAGCGAATAAATCTACCCGTTACCGACATGGCAAAAGTTTCACTTAAGCGAAGTGAATAACTAAGGTCTATTCCGAATTCGTTAGGTTCCACTTCTCTTGGTACTTGGTCTGCAGTTTCTCTTAGCTCAACTCCACCAAGTCCAAAATAACGTAAGGATGCGGAAAAAGACCCCCGTTCATTAATTCTATTATAGTAAGTTAGTGTACCTAAATTAATATCATCAGCTAACTCACGTAAATAAGGCGTATAACCAAATCCTATTCCTTGTTTGTTTTCAGAAAAGGCATACTTAGCCGGATTCCATTGTTGAGAAAACACATCTACCGGCGTGGCTACTCCCATATCTCCCATAGCAGAAGCTCTTGCGTCTGCCGGAATTAATAAAAAGGGAACACCCGTAGTGATTGGCCTTACAGGTTCTGTAATTTGACCATATGAAAGAACACAACTTAGAGTGATTATTGAAGTAAATAAATATTTATAAATTTTCATTTGTTTCTTTTTGCTAAATTTAAACGAGTTTGCAATTCAATTATTACAAATTTTATTTTTACAATGACAAATATAGAATTTATATTCAACTACAAAATAACAAGTTTCTCGTATTTTTCTGCTTTTTTATTAGTTAAAGTAGAGCGAACAACCAATTTGTAAACATACACGCCTTTTCCTATACGGTTGCCAAAATCATCTCTTCCATCCCATTTAATATCCCTAGATAAAAAACCATCCGTATTAATTATCTGATTTTCGGTCCAAACCACTTTACCTGTAACAGTAAAAACTTGCACCATCACTTCTAAAGGCTCAAAAGGCCTATTGTGATTAAACCAAAACTCTGTGTAATCTACAAACGGATTTGGATAGTTTAGAACACGCGTTAACTGAATTTCGTCATCACTGGTTACCATAAAAGTAATTTCTGTGGTAGAGGAATTATTATAGGTATCCCAAGCCCTAAATCTTAGCGTATGCAATCCCTCTTCTAAATCTCTTAAAGGGAAATAAACTGTACCATTCGTAAAATCATCTTGGTCTGATTTGTAGTAATCATTCAGAATAAATGGATTTTCATCATCTTCATCTAAAATAGCCACAATATCATGACCAATTCCTCCAGCCGTATTAATACCGCTCTCATCATTCAATTTAGCTAACAAAAATGGATTATTATCAGTAATTCCTCCATCTACAAAATTTTCGTCGTTCATATAGAGCTCAATCAATGGTCCTTGGGTATCTTCAGGAGCGTCTTCATCAATATCACCAATTAACACATCTGTGCTATAGCCCACATTTTGTTGAATTTCTGTATCTTTTAGGGCATACAAGCTTATTCTTCCGTTGTCCACAGGAATTTGTGTATTTTGAGGAAGGATAAACTCCACTTCAAACTCTCCTTGATTAACACTTGCCTGCCCTCTAAATAAGGTTTCTCCTAAGGTAGTAAAATCTAAAATAGCTAATTCTCCATTACTTAAAGTGGTGCCATCATTTCCTAAAGTAGATCGCTCTATTCGTTTATCAAAAATAGTTGCCGTTAAGGAGCCATTAAAATTAGGATCAACCTGGTTGTTGGGTAAAATCACTTGGCCTTTAATTTTATTCTTACTCAATGCTTTTAAGGTATCTGTAGCTTGCTCAAAAGGTTGACCATTAAGCTCTGTAAGTCGTATACCGGGCTTACCAAAAGGCAAACTAGCAGCAGGATCACCCAATAAATGCACCACTCTTTTACCATCGCTAGAAAGATTGTTTTTTGTTTTAAGTAGTGCTTCGCCTATGCTAATAAATTCATTGTCGTAATCGTAAATATAGGTTGCTAACTCCCTGTTGAAATCAACACCATCACTCACAAAAATTGCTCTTGTGGTGGTAATCATAGAAACCGGACCTCCACTAGGATTAAGAAATGACAACTCTCCAGCAGAAACAATTAAGGGATTATCGTATTTAGTAAACTCACATGTAACAGTAACAAAAACATTATACCGGTCTGGATTTTGCCAAGAGGTTACGTCATCTCTTGTTACTATTCGTTCTTGAGCCAGCCCATTTTCACCACCGTGACCAAAATAATTCATTACAGCAACTCCAAGTTCAACGCGTTTTGTGATAGCTTCATTCACTTCTGGATAACGATCTCCTCCTGCAGATGAAATTTGTTCAAAAGCATCAGAATGAATTTTTCGAACATTAATTTCAGGCTTGTTTTCTGAAATTTCATCTGCTAATTCGTCTAATTCTGCCACAATTCGATTGAAATCTAAGGTGGTGTCTGCATCATCAGAAATTAAAAGAATATCATTTCTCCAGCTGGCATAAGATTCTCTTTTTTCATAATCCTTAATCTTATTGATCATTTGCGAAGCTTGTTGTGGATTATCAGCTAAAATTCGACCAACAGCAATATCCATCAATTCACTATTATTCATCACTCCTTCATTTGGATCCATCATGGTGTAAAAATCATCCGACATAAACCCTCTTGAAGTAGTGCTAAAGCTTTCTCTTGTATGGTAAGTAGGCACTAAATTATTGTTACCATCCATTCGGTCTTTATAATCAATTGAAGTACTTCCTAATAGAGCCACATATTTTAAACGCATATCTGGGGTTGAAGCATTGGAATAAATGTAGCGAATAAAATTTCGTATAGCCGCTATTTCTTGACGACCAGTACTAAACTCGTTATAAATTTGTTGCGTTGTAACCACACGAGTTTTAAATCCAAAATTAGCTCTAAAACTAGCTAAATCTTGTGCTTGAGCTAGTAAATTTGGATGTGTAATTACCAAGTAGTCAAAATCTTCTATTTGCCCCATCTGGTTTCTAAAAATGCTTTGTTTTAAATTCTGATTAGCCACATTTTTATTCCCCATATCAATTGTTGGCGTATAATAGTCGGAAGGATCTACAACAACATACTTTCTCTCTTCTCCTAGGTTTGCCTTAAAAGAAAAATTAGATGTGTTATTGGTATTGGTGTATTGCTTTACCTGATGAAGATTAGTGACATCCCATACCGCATTTACTCCATTTGCATTGGCTAATTGGTATTCTCCAATACCAGTAAGCAAAGCAACTTCAGGATTAGAAAAAACAAACTGTGAACCGGTAGCTACTAAATTTCTT
The DNA here is from genome assembly GCA_022565635.1 of Flavobacteriaceae bacterium. Classification (GTDB taxonomy): domain Bacteria; phylum Bacteroidota; class Bacteroidia; order Flavobacteriales; family Flavobacteriaceae; genus Psychroflexus. The sequence goes on from JAIUMH010000030.1 coordinate 7,309, forward strand.
GTAGCCTGTATATTAATGTAATCTAAATGAGCGCGGGCTGCAGGATTTCCTGCTTTATTGTAGGTAATTTGAACATTTACATCCTCTTGATTCAAAACAAGATTGTTATTGGTTAAACCTCCTCCATTAGAAGGTGTATTGCTTCCAATTCTGGACATTGTAAAATTGCCTAAAAAATCACCATTTACACTTACATTCATAGAAGAAGGCTGTGTAGAAACAGCGCCTGCCATAACTTCTATTCTTGCGCTTTCAGAGGTAACCAAGTTAGGAAAGTTAAAATTAAACGAACGTTCTGTAACAATATCAAAACGATCACCAAACCAACGCCTTCCTACTAAAGACAAAGAAACTTCGTCTATTTCATGAAATTGTTCATCTCTAAAGGTAGTAAGTAAGTGAGCAGCGCTTCCAGTAGGTTGTGAGGCTTCAGCAATTCGCAATCCTGGACCACCATCAACAGTAATATAATAATAGGCTTCATCTGAATAAGGATTAATATGACTTTGGTTAGTTGATGAAAAAGTGTTTACCGTAGAAGAAGCAAAAAACAAAACTTCATCTTCATCATCAAAGCTACCATCCTCACCCCCATTTACTTGAAGAGGTAGTTCTGGTAAATCAAAATACGAGGCTGGGGTTTCACTGTTTCGAAGAGGTAGAGATTCTCCACCATGACCATAAATTTTAATACGGGAAGGGTTAATTTGATTTACATTAAAACCAAGTTGCCTTAAAAAGTTACGATCAATACGCTGTATTCCTGTTTTTTCAACTTTAAACTTATAATATTTTCCACTGGCAAGTTTAGAACTCAGGTTTTGCGGAACTTGATTATCAGAAAAAGTAGCGACTGAAGGTCTTCCTGAAATGGGAGTCAATTCAAATGAAGTAATACGTTGCACATTACCCTTATTATTGATAAGCAAGTTAAAGCGAATATAGGTTTTGGTTTTCCCTCTTGCCATTGAATTAACTACTTCTAATTGGGTTTCAGACGGAAGCTCTTCAGTATTTATAAGGTCTAGATAATTACTAACATTTTCATAGGAAATATTTCTAATTTCAAAATTTGAAGCACCCTCAAGCCAGTCGGAGTAATAAATTTGCTGTTCAACATCATCATATTCAAAGTTTTTTTTGTCAAAACCTATAATTTGATAATTGACATCAGGAGCTGTAGACAAAACATAAGGATCTTCCCAGTTTAATTCAACTCGATTTTGTTGAGCAACACTATATAAGTGGAACATTAATACAAATAAACCTGCAATTTTAACTTTCATAAGTGTGCATTATATTTTACTTCACATATATTTGTAACGATATAGTTGAGTAAGTATTATCAAAAACCAAAAATACTTAAATTTTTATTTTTTAAGTTTATTTTGATAAAAGTAAAAATATAATTGATTTTATATCGTTTATTCTTATATTGCGAACCGAATTTAGAGATTAAATTTTAATTATGAAATGTAAATTTTTTGTTAGAGCAACGTTATTAGTTGGTGCCTCAATTGCGCTTGTGGCATGTAACAACTCTAGGAATTACAAGAAAAACTCTCGTGCTACTGGATGGGATGTTACAGGAAAAGATGGTGGTATTGAATACAAAACCGACTACAAGGAACAAGAACCTGCACCAGGTTTAGTCCTGATTGAAGGAGGAACATTCACTATGGGTAGAGTTCAAGATGATCCAATGAAAGACTGGAACAACACGCCAACTCAACAACATATCCAAAGTTTTTATATGGATGAAACAGAGGTGACTAACTTCATGTATCTAGAATACTTAGATTACCTTAAACGCACCTATCCTCCTACTGAATCAAATTACAGAAACATCTATTATGGTGCTTTGCCTGATACATTAGTATGGAGAAACCCTCTTGGTTTTAACGAAAACATGACTAATAATTATTTACGTCATCCTTCTTATGGTAATTATCCTGTAGTAGGTGTAAACTGGGTTCAAGCAGTAGAATTTAGTAAATGGAGAACAGATCGTGTAAACGAAGCCGTATTAAGAGATCAAGGATTTACTTCTAAAGAGGCTTATCTTCAAGCTGACGCCAGTAGTAGTTTTCATTCAGATACTTATTTAAACGCGCCCACACAAGCCTATGGTGGAGACGAAGATATGCTTAGAGGGGGTAGAAAATCAAATAAAAAAGGAAGAGAAGGTGAAGATGGTGAAATGACTGATATCTACGTTCAAAGTAAAGATGGCGTTTTGTATCCTGATTACCGCTTACCAACTGAAGCGGAATGGGAGTTTGCCGCATTGGGTGAAACTTCTTTAAGAGATTACAACTCCTACCGCGGTAGAAAGAAATACCCGTGGGATGGAAGATATACACGTTCTGAGAAAAGAAAAACCATCGGCGACCAAAAGGCTAACTTTAAGCAAGGTTCTGGTGATTATGGTGGAATTCCTGGATGGAGTGATGATGGTGCAGATATTACTGCTCCGGTAATGTCTTACGAACCTAACGATTATGGATTATACGACATGGCAGGTAACGTTGCTGAATGGGTGGCGGATGTGTATAGACCTAGAGTTGACAATGACTTTAACGACTTTAACTATTTTAGAGGAAACGTATATACAAGAAATGTAATCAATGAAGATGGTACAATTAAAGTTCTTGCCCCAGATGAAATAGTTTTTGACACCTTGCCTAACTCTAAAATTGTAGCTATTAACTTACCAGGTGAAATCAAAAAAGAAGAAATTGGTGAGGAAGAGACTTTTATGAGAACTCAATTTGATCGTGCATATAACAAAAACTTTAGAGATGGTGACAAGTCTTCTTCGAAATATTACAATGAAAGGGGTGATTTAAGTGTAGATCAACGCATGTATAACGCCCCACTTAACGAAATGACTACTGATGCAGAAGGTAACTTATTAAGAAAGAAAGATGAATCAAACAACAGAACAACGCTTATAGACGACAAAGTAAGAGTTTATAAAGGTGGTTCATGGAGAGATAGAGCGTACTGGTTAGACCCAGCGCAAAGAAGATTCTACCCACAACACATGGCAACCGATTATATTGGTTTTAGAAATGCTATGTCTAAAGTAGGCTCTAAGTCTAATCAAAAAGGAAGATCTAGAAATTAGTATATTAAATTTATTCTCAACACAAAGGCCCTTTTTAATCGAAGGGCTTTTTTTAATTAATCTCTAAATGCAAACAAAGGATATTCATCAGCTCTTTTTAAACTCCACAGGAGTTTGCACAGACACAAGAAAAATCAAGAAAAATCAAATTTATTTCGCCTTAAAAGGAGATCATTTTGATGGGAATAAATTTGCCCTTAAAGCACTAGAGCAAGGTGCAAGTTATGCTGTTGTTGACCACCCTGAATTAGCCAATAAAGAACAACACTGTATTTATGTAGAGAATGTACTTACTAGTTTGCAAGAACTAGCTAATTATCACCGAAGACACATCAACATACCCATTATTGCAATAACCGGTAGTAATGGAAAAACTACTACAAAAAAATTAATTCACGACCTGCTTCAGCAAAAATTCAAAACCAAAGCTACTGTTGGCAACCTTAACAACCATATTGGAGTTCCTCTAACACTTTTAAGTTTTGATCATTCAGTAGATTACGGAATTGTTGAAATGGGAGCTAACCACCAAAAAGAAATCGAATTTTTATGCCAAATTGCTGAACCAAATTATGGTTTGATTACCAATTTTGGAAAAGCACATTTAGAAGGTTTTGGAGGAATTGAAGGCGTAATTAAAGGAAAAAGTGAATTATATCAATTCTTAAGCAAAACTAATGGTACCGCCTTTATCAATTCAGAAGATCCCAAACAAATAGAATTAACCAAAAACATGCCTCGCGTAACCATTGGTTCAAAACCAACCAGTGACTACACCATAAAAGCGACGAGTACCTTTCCGAAAATAGAGTTTGAATTTAAAAATCAACCGCTATCAACACCACTTAACGGAGAGTACAATTTTAAAAATATAAGTTTTGCAGTGGGAATTGCAAGCTATTTTGGCGTTGAATTAGAGGCCATTAAAAAGGCGCTAAAAAACTTTGAGCCTGAAGAAAACAGATCTCAATTTATACAAAAAAACTCCCACCAAATTCTTTTGGATGCCTACAACGCAAACCCATCAAGTATGGAGGCTTCAATTAAAAATTTTAGTCAGCACCAAAATGAGAAAACCTTAATTTTAGGTGATATGTTTGAAATAGGAGACGAAGCCTTGATGGAACATTTCAACATTTATAAACTTTGCAAGCAAGAAAATTTTAAGAAGGTGTTTTTTTGCGGTCAGTTGTTTTATGAAGCGCTTAAAAGTACGGAACTTCCAAAAGGATTTCAGGCATTTCAGAAGTATGAAGATTTAGCACAAGAAATACAAAGACATTTTTCAGAAAACCAACTCATTTTAATTAAAGGTTCAAGAGGAATGAAATTAGAACGCGTATTAGATTTACTCTAACAAAGTATGCAAGAAAAGGTCTCTTTTAAAGAAATCAACACCATTGCAATTCCTGCTATTATTGCTGGCATTGCTGAACCACTTATTTCATTAACAGATGTTGGAATTGTAGGTAACTTAAAAGAGAATTCGGTTGAAGCTTTGGCAGCAGTTGGGATAGTTGGCTCATTTTTATCAGCCATTATTTGGATTATTGCGCAAACCAAAACCGCAATTTCTGCAACCGTATCTCAAAAACTAGGTAACCAAAGAATTCATTCTATAAAAACATTAGTACCGCAAATAATTTTTTTCAATTTATTACTTAGTTTTTTTATTTACGTAATTACAGCCTTGCTAGCTCCTTATATTTTCAAGGCCTATAATGCAGATGGATTAATTTTAGAATACAGCACTAATTACTACAGAATTCGCGCTTTAGGATATCCACTCACCTTAACTACATTTGCCATTTTTGGAGTTTTTAGAGGGCTTCAAAATACACTTTGGGCAATGAAAGCTAGTTTAACTGGAGCACTAATTAATGTTGGTCTAAGTTTTTTGTTAGTTTATGGCATAGATGGTTTTGTTCCTGCTCTTCATATTGAAGGCGCAGCAATTGCCAGTGTTATCGCTCAATTTGTTATGCTCGTAATAGCGCTTCATTTTTATTTTACTAAAACGCCATTCGGCTTAAAGTTGCGAAGAAAAATTAACCCTGCTATGAAAAGTCTGCTCCTAATGAGTCTTAATCTTTTTGTGCGAACTTTATCTTTAAATGTAGCTATCTATTTAGCCAATACTTATGCTACAGGTTACGGAGATAAATACATAGCAACGCAAAGTATTTTAATGAATATTTGGTTGTTCTTTTCCTTTTTTATTGATGGATATGCCAACGCAGGTAATGCTATTGGCGGAAAATTACTGGGTGAAAAGTCTTATCTCAAACTGTGGAACCTCTCAAAAGACATTAGTAGATACGCTGTGATTATTGCTTTAGTTCTTGGTGGTATTTGCTTTGCTTTTTATGAAAACATAGGACTCATTTTCACCAAAGATGAGGCTGTTTTAGCCTTGTTTAAAAGTGTATTTTGGATTGTTATTCTCATGCAACCCATCAACGCCATTGCCTTTATGTTTGACGGAATTTTTAAAGGTTTAGGCGAAGCAAAATACCTCAGAAATCTATTACTTATAGCTACTTTTATGGGTTTCACCCCTACTTTATTAATTTTAGATCACTACGGATTGCAATTGTATGCCATTTGGATTGCTTTTGTGGTTTGGATGCTTATTCGATCTGTGACTTTAGTCATCAAGTTCAAATCAAAGTATGTGAGTCAGGCTAAAGTAAACTCCTAATTTTCTATTTTTAATTCAACTTCCTAAATTCAACAAAAATCTAACATCTATTAACAGATGTTTCCTGAGGAATACATTAAATTAGGCGTATGAAAAATGAATATTTCAAAACAGGAATAAAATTTAGCAAACACCAACCAAAGACAACTTCGGTGTTTGATCGATTGTTGGAAATTTTTAAAGAATTAATTACCCACACCTCTGGTGATGTTGATGAAGCAATGGATTGGCTAAAAGCTTTAGATAAAGAGTATCAGCTGACTACTCCAGAATACACCCTTGATGATTTTATTGAAGACCTCAAGAAAAAAGGCTATTTACGAGAAGAAATTCAAACCCCTGGAGGAAGTGGTTTGAAAATTACCGATAAAACTGAGCAAGCCATCAGAAAAAAAGCTTTGGAACAAATCTTTGGAAAATTGAAAAAATCTAAAGAAGGAAATCACAAAACCAAGCATAAAGGAACAAACGATGAAACTACTGGAAATCTCCGCCCGTATCAATTTGGCGATTCCATGAGCAAAATATCCTTAACCGAAAGCTTGAAAAACGCACAGGTAAATCAAGGTATAGACAATTTTGAATTGCGAGAAGACGATTTGGTTGTACACGAATCAACGGCCAAAGCACAAATGAGTACAGTGCTTATGATTGATATTAGTCACAGTATGATTTTATACGGTGAAGACCGCATTACACCCGCAAAAAAAGTAGCCATGGCCTTGGTTGAACTGATTAAAACGCGATATCCTAAAGACAGTATTGATGTAGTTGTTTTTGGCAACGATGCTTGGCCAATCAAAATCAAAGATTTACCTTATTTGCAAGTTGGTCCCTATCACACCAATACCGTAGCTGGACTTCAACTAGCTATGAATATTTTACGCAGAAAACGAAACGCTAACAAGCAAATATTTATGATTACGGATGGAAAGCCAAGTTGTTTACATATGCCAGACGGAACTTACTACAAAAATAGCGTAGGCCTAGATGATTTCATTACAGAGAAATGTTACAACATGGCCGCCCAAGCAAGAAAATTAAACATTCCGATTACCACATTTATGATTGCTTCTGATCCTTATTTAAGGCAGTTTGTTCAAAACTTTACAGCCTCTAATAAAGGAAAAGCATTTTATTCAGGATTGGACCAATTAGGCGAAATGATTTTTGAAGATTACGAAAAAAACAGAAGAAGAAGAACTAAATAATAGCTACAAACAATAGGTTTTTAAACTGAAAATTACACACAATGAATCAACCCAAGATAACTACATTAAGCGAATTAAAAAAAGAAGGATATACTTACCAAAGCGTGAAAGATGAATTGCGTAAAAACTTAATCAACAACATACAAAAAGATCAATCAAGTTTTGAAGGAATCATTGGTTTTGAGGATTCCGTCATTCCACAAATTGAACGCGCTATTTTATCACAGCACAACATCAATTTGCTAGGCCTTCGTGGGCAAGCTAAAACAAGAATTGCGCGCGCCATGGTTGACTTGCTTGATGATTGGGTTCCTGTGGTGAAAGGATCTTCAATAAATGACGACCCTTTCTTACCAGTTTCTAACTTTGCCAAAGAAATCATCCAAGAAAAAGGAGATAATACCCCTATTGAATGGCTCCATAAATCAAATCGTTTTGCCGAAAAATTAGCCACTCCAGATGTAAGTGTAGCCGACCTAATTGGTGATATTGACCCCATTAAAGCGGCCAATTTGAAATTGAGTTATTCAGATGAGCGTGTCATTCATTACGGAATGATTCCTAGAGCTAATCGATGTATTTTTGTCATTAATGAATTACCCGATTTACAAGCTCGAATTCAAGTAGCTTTATTCAATATCTTACAAGAAGGTGATATTCAAATTAGAGGATTCAATTTACGGTTGCCCCTAGACTTGCAGTTTGTGTTTACAGCAAATCCTGAAGATTATACCAACCGTGGAAGCATTGTAACTCCATTAAAAGACCGAATTGGCTCTCAGATTTTAACGCATTATCCTGAAACTATTGAAATAGCTAAAAAAATTACGGCACAAGAAGCCAAAGCCATACAAGAACGCAACCAGCATATTGAAATTCCAGAAATTGCTAAAGACCTCTTAGAACAAATTAGTTTTGAAGCTAGAAAGAGTGAATATGTAGATGTAAAAAGTGGGGTGAGTGCGCGCTTAAGTATTTCTGCATTAGAGAATTTGATGAGTACTGCAGAACGGAGAAGCTTACTCAATAAAGACCCAAAAACAAGCATACGTTTAATGGATTTCAATGGAATTATTCCCGCCATTACAGGAAAAATTGAATTATTATATGAAGGGGAACAAGCTGGCGCAGATCAAGTGGCTGAAATCTTATTAGAAAAAGCCATGCAGACCATTTTCAAAAAATACTTCCCTGAAATTAAGAAGCTAGAAAAAGAAAATGAGAAAAATGAATATACCGATTTAATTCAATGGTTTGCTGAAGGAAACGATATAGAATTACTGGATAACGCCTCTAATGATGAATACGAATTATCTCTAAAGGCTTCTCAACCGCTTCATGAGTTTGTTGAAAAACAAACTAACAATGAAAATCAAAATTTTTTCAAAGAGCTTGTTTTATGGAATTTGTGTATCTTTCAGAAAATTGATAAAAACAAAATCACCAACGGTTATCAATTTAAAGATATGCTAAGTGATTATTTAAACAATTTATAAGTATGCAACCCGAACTACCTAAACCCGGACAACCCAGAGAAGCCCCAGAAAGTATATGGGAGTTTTTTGTAGATAATTGGTTTTTTATTTTGGCAGTAGCCATTGTTATCTTAATAGTGATGTATTATTCCAAAGTATTGAGAGATAGAAAAAAATGATGGTGTGAAAATGATCATTCTCGTAAGTATTCCTCATTCCCTCTATTACTTACATCTTTAAGGTAGAAAGAATAATTCATTAACTCTATGCTATTAAAGCCAACAGTACTTCAGCCGTGTGACATGTTTTTTTTGACATTGAAGAACAGGAGTAAGCTTTCATTGAAACACTGAAATCTCTATGGCGTTCAGAAATCATTCTCATTCACCCAATACATTATTGGGTCACAGACAATCTATAAGAATAAATTATACGCTAATAAATATAAAATCAAATAAAAGCTTAAAACTATACTTAATTACATATAATTATTTTATTCTACTATCATTTATATCTAATTACATATAATTGAATTATATTTGCTCAAGTTTTTGTCATTTCGCTTAAAGATGAGACAAAGTAAAAGACGACATATATTGAGCTACTCAAAATGTTTTTTAGAAGTAGTTATAGAAAAAGTGTTTTAATTAATTCCATTTAAGGTAAAACTGATTTGTATGAATGTTAGAAGGCAATTATCAGAATTTGTAAAACAACGAAGAAAAGAGGTAAATCTTACACAGGAAGAATTTGCAGAACGTACTGGGGTTGCATTAACTGTAATACGTAAAATAGAACAAGGTAAAACCAATCTGAATATGGATAAAGTAAACTTAGTCCTTCAGATGTTTGGGCATGAACTTGCCCCTGTTAAAAGCAAAGACCTAAATCAATGAGACGAGGGAAAGTATTTTACAACGATTATTTAGCGGGTATAATTACCGAAACAAATGATGGTGAGTATATATTTCAGTATAATGATACATATATTAAAGATCATCCAAATGACTTTATTACATTTACCATGCCAGTTAGATCAGAAGCATACGCTGAAAAGAGACTATTTCCTTTTTTTGAAGGATTGATTCCAGAAGGGTGGTTGCTTGATATAGCGTCCGAAAACTGGAAGATCAATAAAAATGATCGTATGGGTCTGTTGCTGGCTTGTTGCCGAAATTGCATTGGTGCAGTAAGTGTGGAACCTATAATAGATGAAGATGGGAAATAGATGTCTATATTGCTACAAACCTTTAGAAGATAAAGAAAATGACTTTCACTCAAAATGTTCGCTGGAATTCTTTGGTGCTTCAAATCCCCCAAAAATTGAATACTCACTTACTCAAATGGATGAACTTGCTAAAAATGTGGTTGAGAGAAGTATTGCTATTCCAGGTGTGCAAGCAAAATTATCTATGTCATTAATCAAAAAAAACAAGGAAAAACATGATACAAGATTAACTGTGGTGGGGGCCTTAGGAGGTAATTTTATTTTCAAACCCCCTTCAGAAAGATTCACTGAAATGCCTGAAAACGAACATGTAACAATGCGAATAGCAGAATCCTTTGGTATTCCCGTAGTACCTTCCTCATTGATTCGGTTATCATCAGGTGAACTATCTTATATAACAAAACGAATTGACCGGACACGAAATGGATCAAAAATTCATATGATTGACATGTTTCAAATCACTGAAGCATTTGATAAATATAGGAGTTCAATAGAAAAAGTTGGTAAAGCTTTGGGTAGCTATTCAAGCAATACCCTGCTAGACAAAACCTATTATTTTGATTTAATAATATAGGTATAGGCGTTTAAGTAGCAATAGGTTAATTTTGCCAAATGGCAAAAAGAAATATATTTAAAGGAGTGAACTCAATAAAGTTCAACCAACGATTTAAGACCGATAGTGATTGTTTAGATTATTTGGTAGATGTTAAATGGGCAGACGGTTTTATATGCAAACGTTGTTCAAATGATAAATTTTGTGCTGGTAGAAAACCTCATAATAGGCGCTGTACAAAATGTAGGTATGATGAAAGCCCAACAGCAAATACAATGTTCAATAAATTGAAATTTTCGATTTTGATTGCATTTCATATCGTGTTTAAGATAAGTACAAAGAAAAAGGGAATGTCCTCGTTAGAGTTAAGTAGTGAATTTGAGCTTCGTCAAAAAACATGTTGGGCATTCAAGAGAAAAGTTCAATTAGCAATGAGAAGTAGTCTTAAAAGCCCATTAACAGGCATGGTGCATGTAGATGAGTTTGTTATTGGCGGTCCAGAAGAAGGTAAAAAAGGAAGAAGCAAGGGGATGAAAAAATTAATTGTTCTTGCCATAGAAATTCTGGAAGATGGAGTTGGTCGAGCTTATGCAGAAGTTATTGAAAATTCCTCTGCAAAAGAGTTAAGAGGTTTTTTGATAAAATATGTTTCAAGAGATGCAGAAATAACGACCGATAAATGGAGAGGGTATTTACCATTAAAAAAGGAGTTTTTAAAACTAAAACAAGTAGCTTCAGAGGATGGTAAGAATTTTAAAGAGTTACATATTCACATTATGAATATTAAAGGATGGGTCAGAGGAATTCATCATCACTGTAGTAAAGAGCATATGCAAAATTATCTTGATGAATATCATTTTAGACACAATAGAAGATCAAATATGGAGACAATCGTTGATGTGTTAATAAGGAAGATGGTAAATAACAATTAAAAACCAATGAAATCAATACTTTTGAAGTGCGATTTAAGTGCCTATACCTATAATAATATTTTGCTTCCTAACAGGAAACAATGACATGCATTTAAAGAACTTCTCAATGATTAAAAGACCCTCTGGCTGGGGTCTATCTCCTGCTTATGACTTGCTGAATGTTGCAATAATTTTTCCAGAAGATAAAGAAGAAATTGCACTAACATTGGCTGGAAAGAAAAAAAAATTAAAGAGAAAACATTTTGAACAGTTAGGAAATGAACTTGGATTAAATCCTAAACAGATTAAAGCAACTTTTAATAGGATGGTTAAGAATAAGTCAAAAGCATTTAATTGGATTGATCTATCATTCTTATCAGAAAATAAAAAAAAAGCATTTAAAAGTTTACTTAAAGAAAAATACAAGCAATTAGAATTAGAAAAATAGCAACCACAATAGTTAAATATTTAGCTTGTCAACGAAACCAATTATCATCCAAATAAGATTTATTTATATTAAAATTAAAACTTAATAGTAAAATCTTATTTAAATTTGCTCAAAAAAACAATATGAGTAAAGAACAAATATTATTAACCACTTATAATTTACAAGGCTTAACCTTAAAGAATCGAGTAATTATGGCGCCTATGACTAGGAGTCGCGCTGATAACGAAGGTAACGTTCCAACGGATATACACGCTAAGTATTATCGCCAACGTGCAAGCGCAGGACTTATTATTGCTGAAGGTTCACAGGTTTCTCCAAGAGCAGTTGGTTACGTAAACACACCTGGCATTCATTCAAAAGAACAAGTAGAAGGTTGGAAAAAAGTGACGAAAGCCGTTCATGAAGAAGGCGGAAAAATATTTTTACAGCTTTGGCACGTAGGGAGAATGTCACATCCTGATTTTCACAACGGAGAAAAGCCCTTAGCGCCTAGTGCTATTAATCCAAATTCTCAGTCGTATACCCCAGATGGTTTCAAAGACACGGTCACTCCTAAAGAAATGACTCGTGAAGAAATTAAGCTTACGGTACAAGAATTCAAAACCGCGGGTAAAAATGCTATGGATGCGGGTTTTGACGGAGTAGAAATTCATTCTTCTAACGGCTATTTAATTCACCAATTCTTCAATAATTCTTCTAATCAAAGAACAGATGATTACGGTGGAAGCATGGAAAACAAAGCAAGATTTTTCTTGGAAATTATAGATGCGGTGAAGGTTTTTGTTCCCGAAGACCGAATTGGAGTTCGTTTAAATCCATCATTACATGGAATTTTTGGTATGGAAGCCGATGAAGATACCATTCCAACTTTTGAATATATTGTTAATCGATTAAATAATTATAATTTAGCTTATCTTCATTTATCAGAACCATTTAACGATGTTAGCGAATACGACTTTTTAGTGAGTAATATCGCTGCACATTTTAGACCTAAATATAAAGGCAACTTAATGATTAATGCGGGATTTGACCAAGAAAGCGGGAATCAAGTTATTGAAAAAGGCCATGCCGATTTAGTAGCCTACGGAAAATTATTTATCTCTAATCCAGATTTGCCAATTCGCTTTGCTAAAAATGCGGAATTGGCTGATTGGGATCAAGATACTTTTTATGTTCCAGGAGAAAAAGGGTATACCGATTATCCTAAATTAGAGGAAGAGACTGTATAAATTTTTAAGACACCTAAAAAAATGGCTTTGAGGTATTCAATTACATCAAAGCTTTTTTTTTGAATTTAGCCAATCAAACAATTCTTAGAAAAAACCAATCACTTCCATCTATAATATGTACTTTTGCAGGAGTTTTGAAGACAAGAAAAAATGAGTCAGAATCCGAGTAAAAGATACGCACAACGTGGGGTTTCAGCCCAAAAAGAAGATGTACACAAAGCTATTAAGAACGTAGATAAAGGGCTTTTTCCAAAGGCTTTTTGTAAAATTATTCCTGATTACCTCACCAATGATGAGGAATCGTGCTTAATTATGCATGCCGATGGTGCAGGCACAAAATCTTCTTTAGCTTACATGTATTGGAAAGAAACTGGAGATATTTCTGTTTGGAAAGGCATTGCTCAAGATGCATTGATAATGAATATTGATGATTTATTGTGCGTTGGAGCTACCGATAAAATTTTACTTTCTTCAACCATTGGCAGAAATAAAAATTTAATTCCAGGAGAAGTAATTTCGGCCATTATTAATGGTACAGAAGAATTGCTTGAAGACTTAAAATCACATGGTGTTGACATTTATTCCACCGGAGGAGAAACAGCAGATGTTGGAGATTTGGTGCGAACCATAATTGTAGACTCTACGGTAACGGCAAGAATGAAACGCAAGGATGTAGTTAACAACGCCAACATAGAAGTTGGCAATGTTATTGTAGGTTTATCTTCTTTTGGTCAAGCTACTTATGAGCATCAATACAATGGTGGTATGGGGAGCAACGGGTTAACTTCTGCACGTCATGATGTACTTCATAAAAAATTAGCTAAACAATTTCCTGAAAGCTTTGACCCTAAAGTTCCTGAAGAATTGGTTTATTCAGGAAGCAAAAATTTAACTGATTCAACAGACACCTCATTAGATGTAGGACAATTAATTTTATCCCCTACACGAACCTATGCACCAATTATTAAAAAAATACTTGAAAAGCTAGGAGCTAAAAACATCAATGGGATGGTACATTGTAGTGGAGGTGCACAAACAAAAATCCTTCATTTTGTAGATGAATTTCATATTGTTAAAGACAACTTATTTCCAACACCTCCCCTTTTTGAATTGATTCAGAAAGAAAGCAATACAGACTGGAAAGAAATGTATCAAGTCTTTAACATGGGCCACCGAATGGAACTTTATGTAGATGAAAAGTTTGCTGAAGAAATTATTCAAATCTCTAAAAGTTTTAATGTTGATGCTCAAGTTATTGGAAGAGTTGAGGCTAGCGAAGACAAAAAGCTTACAATTAAATCGCAACACGGTACGTTTGAATACTAAATAATTAGATGTCTCGCTATCTTATCTTTTTAGTTTTAGTTCTTTTTGCTGTTCAAACTTACGGGCAAAGACACCCCATGTTTTTCCAAAAGGAAAGACCTTTAGGTGTATTTCTTAAAAAACCTAAAGTAAAAAAGCTCATCAAAGACTACAATGACCTTCAACTTGAAGAGATTCAATTATATGAGTTGATAAGAATTCCAGAACCCGTTTCTTGGTGGACACACTCCAACCGGTTTTCCTTTGATTTTGGGCAACTCTCATTAACCAACTGGAATGCAGGTGGTCAAGGATCTATTAATGGTCTAGCTGATGTTAGAATTAGAAGAACTTACAAACGAGGTTTGTTGCGTTGGAACAATGAATTTATTGGCAGATTTGGTCTCAACAGACAAGAAGGACAAGGCTTTCGCAAAACTGATGACCACTTAGAATTGGTTTCTACCTTTGGTTATAAATTTAGCAACGATTCTGATTGGTACCACACTGTACGGTCAAGTTTTCAATCACAATTTACCGATAGCTACAATTACCCCAATAGAGACAATAGTATTTCACATTTCATGGCGCCAGGATATTTTTTCCTCGGTGCTGGTGCAGAATATAAAGTTGATCAAAATGATTTGTTATTTTATATTTCACCACTCACTCAAAAAACCACATTTGTTTTGAATCAACGTTTAGCTAATGATGGTGCTTTTGGTGTAAGAGAAGCCGTTAGAGATATAGATGGAAATATTATAAGTAGAGGTAGAAGAATGCGAGGTGAAACTGGTATTTTATTGAAAAATGAATACCGAAAAAAAATTACTGAAGACATTGAAGCCTACAGCAGATTAAGTCTGTTTACTGATTATTTCAAAAACTTTGGGAATATTGATGTAGATTGGGAATTGATTATTGATTTTAGAGTGAATGAATTCATTAAAGCAAGAATAGGTTCTCACATTAGGTATGATGATGATATAAGCGTTCAACGCACCAATGATGAAGGAGAATTAGTTGACGACGGACCAAGAATTCAGTGGAAACAACAATTAGGGATTGGTATTTTGATTGAAATCTAATCCCCCATTTGAAGTCATGTACCTAATCACTCTGTGAGTGATTAGGCAAGGAGTGTAGGGGTTCGTTTCAAACTTTGCTTTTAGCCTTGATTTTAGCTTTAGCTTTTTCCAACCACCAACTCTCCGCTCTATCCACTAATAACGGCAATTGAAGCATTAAACACACGTTAGTTTAGGCTATTTAAACGCTTGTAAAAGTTGACTAAGGGCAACCTCAACAGAGTTTGTTGGTTGCTGGCAAGTTTTATTCTTGCATACATAAATAGTGGTTTCTCCCCGCTTTAGCTTTCCTTTAAGCAAAGCTAAGTTCTCTTCTTTACCTCCTAAAAAAATAGCATTTGGAAAATACGTTTGTTGCATTTTAAAGTTCACCTCAAAAGCATGTTCTCCTAAAACAGCTACTTCATTTAATGGATAAGCCAACCAACCTGCCAATTGAGACCAATTAGCAAAGTAAGGTCCTGATTTAAAAAGCTTTTTTTCAACTTGTGAAAGCATTTTTTTACTCATTTCAATTTTTTCATCTTCGGCGTAAAAATGACCTAATAAGAATAACACTTTTGCCATCACCGAGTTTGAGGCAGGAATCACATTGTCATTAAGCTCCATTTTTCTAGCAATAAGTTGTTCGCCTTTTGAAGAGGTAAAAAAGAACATGCCTGAGTTTTCATCATAAAATTCTTCTATGCAAATGTCTGTAAGCGCATAAGCCCAGTCTAAATATTGTTTTTCAAAACTTAATTGATACAAGCTAATAAGCCCTTCGCTAAGCAAAGCATAATCTTCTAAAAAAGCATCAATACTTGCCTTATCATTTTTAAAATTTCGCTTTAAATGTCCAGATGAAGTCCTTAAATTTGCGTATATAAAATCTGCTAACTCTTTAGCTTGGTTTAAATAATTCAGATGCTGAAGCGATTTAGATGCTTCCACTAAAGCTTTCAACATTAAAGCATTCCAAGAATTTAAAATTTTATCATCCAAATCAGGATGAATTCTGTTCCACCTTAATTGATGCAGTTGTTTTTTATAATTGAAAACTTTTGTGTTCAATTCTTCAAAATTAATGGAATTTTTTACTGCAAATTTTTTAGGAAGATGCGGTAGATGAAGTATGTTTTTACCCTCCTCCCAATTGCCTTGTGGTTGTAGCTGATAAAAGTCTTTAAACCAAGCCCAATCAGTAGGTTGAATTTCATTTTTAATCTCTTCATACTCCCAAACATAATACTTCCCTTCTTCTTCTTCGCTGTCAGCATCTAAAGAAGCGTAAAAACCAGGCGAATCACCTTTTAATTCTCTATTTACAAAATCAATAGTTTCAGAAATAACAGATTGATAAAAAGGATTAGGAAAAAGACGATGCGCTTGAGCATACAAACTTATAAGTTGAGCATTATCATATAACATTTTTTCAAAATGCGGTACCAACCAGACATCATCTACAGAATAACGTGCAAAACCCCCTCCAATTTGATCATAAATTCCTCCTTTAGCCATTTCATTTAAGGTAACCACCACAGCTTCCAGAGCAGATTCATTTTTAGTAATGGCATAATATTGAAGTAGAAACTCCCATGAGTTAGGCATAGGAAACTTAGGAGCTCCTTTAAAACCTCCTTTTTCAAGATCTGAAAACTTCATCCAACTAACCAATAAATCTTTGTAATCTGAAGTTGAAAACAATTTTAACGCAGCAGGCTCAAATTCTGCCAAATCACCTATTTGAATACCCTCTGTTAACTTTTGAGCGGTATCTTCAAGTTGGTCTAATTGAGAGGTAAATGCCTGGTGTACATTAGCTAACACCTTTTTCCAATTGGCCTTAGGAAAATAGGTAGCGGCGTAGAATGGACGACCGTCTGGAAGCGCAAAAGCATTGAGTGGCCAACCCCCTCTACCCGTTAAAATTTGAGCCGCATCCATGTAAATTTGATCAATGTCTGGACGCTCCTCTCTATCTACTTTAATGCAAATAAAGTACTGATTCATAAGTTTTGCAACATCCTCATCCTCAAAAGATTCATGCGCCATAACGTGGCACCAATGGCAGGCCGCATAACCCACACTAATTAATAAAGGTTTGTTCTCTTCTTTAGCTTTTTGCAAAGCCTCCTCTCCCCACTCATACCAATCTACAGGATTGTTTTTGTGTTGTAACAAATAAGGGCTAGATGCTTTGGCAAGTCGATTACTTGAAGGAGATATCATTTCTTTTTTTTACGAAAATAACCAACTTCACTTAAACCAAGCAATCCTATTTATTTTTAACTTAAATTTGAACCAATACCTATTCAACTTTCAAATAAGACTGAAATAAAACGCCCTTTTTTCCTTTCTGTTTCATTATAAAGAAACCATAATTACGGTTATGCTTGATTTTTCTAATTTACATAAAGAAAAAAATCTTTCCCGAAACGGTCGG
>JAIUMH010000031.1 GCA_022565635.1 Flavobacteriaceae bacterium
GGACTTTACAAACTAACCAATCTATTATGAAAAACTTCATCCACTGCAAATATAAAACAGATTTGGATTCTGACAAATTTTTTTAGACTTAATTTTAAAAAAATTATTCAAAAATATTGAACACAATAAAAATAACCAATTCAACTAATAGGGGA
Source organism: Flavobacteriaceae bacterium (assembly GCA_022565635.1). Classification (GTDB taxonomy): domain Bacteria; phylum Bacteroidota; class Bacteroidia; order Flavobacteriales; family Flavobacteriaceae; genus Psychroflexus. Next base: position 156 of record JAIUMH010000031.1, read on the forward strand.
AAATTTTATTGTTTAGTAACTTTCAAAATAGTTAAATCCGTTATATTGCGTAAAAAAGAATATTGATGAATCAGTTAATAAAATCAACTATAATTGTTTTGTTGAGCCTTAGCATATTTGCTTGCCAAAATGACCAAAAAACAGAAAAATACGAGGTAGATTCTAGTAACTTTCAACTCGTGCCCATAGATAAAAACCTAAAAGGGAGCTCAGAAATTGACGAGTTTATTCTACCTTATGCTAAAAAAATAGATAAAGAAATGAATCAAGTATTATCACTCACTAAAAAATCTATGTTTAAAACCGATTCAAAATTTAATACAGCTATTGGAAATATGATGGCTGATGCTGTTTTTGAACGCATTCAACCGATGGCAAAAGAAAAATTTGACATACAATTGGATGGAGTTTTACTTAACTATGGCGGTATTCGATCTGGAATAAGCGAAGGCGATATTACTGTAAAAACAGCTTACGATATTATGCCTTTTGAAAATGAAGTGGTTATTGTTGAACTTTCTTATGAAAAAGTACAAGAACTCTTCAGTTATTTAGCTAAAGCTCAAGTAGCTCACCCCATTGCTGGAATGCAATTAGAAATAGATCATCTAGCTGAAATCACTCATCAAGAATTTCATTCTAAAAAATTAAAAGAGGAAGAAACTTACTTTATAGCTACCTCAGATTATCTTTTAAAAGGCGGAGACCAAATGAATTTCTTTATAGACAATGAAAATGTCTTTGAAACCAATTACAAGTTAAGAAATCTGTTGATTGATTATTTTGATTCAAAAGATGAAATTAAAGCCACAAAAGATCAAAGATTCATTAAAAATTAAAACTGATGAACAGAAGAAAATTTATCAAGCAAACAGGAGTAGCAAGTGCAGTTTTAGGTTTTTCTGGACACTATTTAATAAATGGTATTTCCGCAAAAAAATCCTCAGACAAACACATTACAATCTTACACACTAACGATGTGCATAGTCATTTAGAAGCATTCCCCGCATCTCATAGTAAGTTTCCAAACCGTGGTGGAGCTTCCAAACGTAAATTCTATTTTGATCAAGTAAGAAATGAAAATACAAATACATTAATATTAGATGCAGGTGATTCTTTTCAAGGTACACCCTATTTCAATTTTTATGGAGGCGAATTAGAATTTAAAACCATGAGTAAGTTGGGTTATCATGCTACAACCATTGGTAATCATGAATTTGATAATGGAGTAGATAACATAGCGGCACAATTAGAACATGCCAATTTTGATTTAATTAGTTCTAATTATGATGTAAAAAATACACTATTGGATGGACTTGTACAACCCCATCAAATCTATGAAGTTGATGAAGTAAAAATTGGCGTATTTGGATTAGGAATTGAATTAAATGGCTTGGTAAGTAAAGACTTATACAAAGAAACGAAGTATTTAAATCCAATTGAAGTTGCCCAGGATCAAGTCAGACTTTTAAGGAATGAGGAAAATTGTGATTTGGTTATCTGCCTATCGCATTTAGGTTATTCCTACGAAAACGAAAAAATTGATGATTTAAAACTAGCTAAAAAAACTGCTGGCATTGATTTAATTATTGGAGGACATACACACACCTTTTTAGATGAACCCACCCAAGTAGAAAATTCTGAAGGACAAAAAGTATTAGTGAACCAAGTAGGATGGGCAGGATTAAATGTGGGCAGAATTGATTTCTACCTGAACAAAAGTGAAGTAACTAGTACATCTAAAGCCAGTCTATTGAATCTTTAAATAGCCTTACCAATAGTTGAGTTAACTAATTGGTTTTATAAAGAATAATTTGATTAATCATAAATAATTCTTCAAATAGTGAAAGTTGATAAAATAAAGAGACTCAATGAATAATAGCCAAGTCAAACTTTCTAAAGCCACTAAAATATGGGCTATACTCTTCCCTGTATGGCTTCTATTAATTCAACTTGTTAGTTTATTTCCGCAATTTATTGAAAATTTTTACAGCAATAAGTTATTTATATGGATTAGAAATATTTGCTTGTGGTTAACTAATTGGACTACAATTTCTATTGGAGATTTATTTTACATAAGCTTTTTTTTAATATTGATTTTCAAGTTAATTCAATTAAGCAGAAAAACCAGAAAGTTAAAGTTTTACATGGTTTATTTTATTTCTCTAGTGTCAAAAATCTATTTCTTTTTCCATTTAATTTGGGGGTTGAATTATTACCGTACAGATTTAAGTGAAAAATTAGCTTTAGAAAACGATTACACACAAGAAGAATTATTTGATTTTTTAGATGAAACCTTAGCTTTTACCAATCAACTGCATTTAAAAATCACCGCCAATGATTCAACACCCGTTCAATTTAACTATGAAGATACCAAACTGAAGGAAACTTTAAATAGAAAAATAAGCTTGGCTTCAAAAGATTATTTTTTTGTAGAAGATTTACAGCCAAAAATAAAACCCTCACTTTTTTCTATTCCACTCACCTATTCCGGATTTGCAGGATATATCAATCCATTCACCAACGAATCTCAGTACAATTCACAACTAATTGATTTTAAGAAACCAGTTACCATTGTTCATGAAATTGCACATCAAATGGGTTATGCCAAAGAAAATGAAGCAAATTTTATTGCCTATTGGGTGCTTTTAAAAAAAGGGAATCAACTTCATCAATATAGCGCAAGCACTTCAATCTTAAGACATTTACTTGGAGAAGTATATAGCATAGATCAAAATTTATTTGAAGAATATAAGGCTTGCATCAATTTTGGAATACGTGAAAACTACAGAGAATCTCAAGAATTTTGGGAAAGTTACGCCAACCCTATTGAACCAATTATGAAACAATTTTATACTTCTTACCTAAACGTTAACAACCAACCTGAAGGAATGAAAAGTTATTCTTATGTCACTGATTTGCTAATTAATTATAATAAAAAATCTGCCATTTATTATTGATACAAATTTTACTACTTAGAGCTTAAAAAGAAAATCGATAGTTCTAGATTCAAAAATCCAATTTTGTCATTTAATTTTTTTGTTTAATTTTACAATAAGAACTAAAACATCTTCATCTATGTTAGTAAAATTATACGGAAGTGCGGTTTTTGGTGTAGAAGCACAAACAATTACCATTGAGGTGAACACCGTAAGAGGCATTGGATACCATTTAGTTGGATTACCAGATAATGCCATTAGAGAAAGTAGCTACCGCATACAAGCGGCGCTTAAAAACAATAATTTTGAGTTTCCCGGAAAACGGATTACCATAAATATGGCTCCAGCCGATTTACGCAAAGAAGGTTCAGCTTATGATTTAAGCATTGCACTTGGAATCATGGCCGCTTCTTCTCAGTTAGAAACCGAAAAACTTGACCGTTACATTATCATGGGTGAACTTTCTTTAGATGGTGGGCTACAGCCTATTAAAGGAGCTTTACCTATTGCTATCAAAGCTAAAGAAGAAGGTTTTAAAGGGTTTATCTTGCCCCAACAAAACGCCAAAGAAGCGGCAATTGTTGACGGACTTGATGTTCATGGCATTGAGAATATAACCGAAGTGGTTGATTTCTTTAATAAAGGGATTGAACTTGAAAAAACAACAGTTAATTTAAAAGAATTATTTTATGAAAATTTGGCTCACCCTGAATTTGATTTTGCAGATGTAAAAGGCCAAGAATCTATTAAACGATGCATGGAAATAGCCGCTGCTGGAGGACACAACATTATTATGATTGGTCCACCGGGTTCTGGAAAAACCATGTTAGCCAAAAGGCTTCCAAGTATTTTACCACCAATGTCTTTAGATGAAGCACTAGAAACTACTAAAATTCATTCAGTGGTTGGTAAAGTAAAAGAAAATGTAGGCTTAATGTCAGAGCGCCCATTTAGAAGTCCGCATCACACCATTTCTGATGTGGCATTGGTTGGTGGAGGAACTTATCCACAGCCCGGTGAAATTTCATTATCACACAACGGTGTTTTGTTTCTAGATGAGTTACCTGAATTTAAGCGAACCGTACTAGAAGTGATGCGCCAACCATTAGAAGACAGAGAAGTTACTATTTCAAGAGCAAAATTTACTGTTACCTACCCTTCAAGTTTCATGTTAGTAGCTAGTATGAATCCAAGTCCAGGTGGGTATTTTAACGATCCTGATGCACCGGTAAGCTCCTCACCTGCTGAAATGCAACGTTATTTAAGTAAAATTTCAGGACCGCTCTTAGATCGAATTGACATTCATATTGAAGTAACCCCTGTACCCTTTGACAAATTAAGTGAGGAACGAAAAGGAGAATCTTCAATTGAAATTAGAAAACGTGTAACTAAGGCCAGAGAAATTCAAACACAACGTTTCAAAGATTCAGATAAAATTCATTACAATGCACAAATGGGCGTTAAGCAAATACGCTCTTTTTGCGCATTAGATGAGGCTTCTAAAACTATGCTTAAAACCGCCATGGAAAGACTGAATTTATCGGCCAGAGCTTACGACCGAATCTTGAAAGTAGCTAGAACTATAGCCGATTTAGAAGCTAGTGAACAAATTCAAACTACCCATATTAGTGAAGCTATACAATATAGGAGTTTGGATAGAGATGGGTGGCTTGGTTAAATTGTGTAGAAAGAAACTTTTAGTCCTATTTTTTTAAATGCATCTGCAATCCAGACATAAAATTGCGTAAATATTGATCTTGAAGAACTCGGAATTGGGCTTGTTCAGGATTTCTTAAAAAAGCACTTAATTCGTTTTTACTTACTTGTTTACCTTTTGATTGAAACAATTTCAAAATATCATCACTTGTTAATTGGTAAGCTATTTTTAGCTTTTTCAACACGTCGTTATTTTGCAATTGGGTTTCTAATGGAGGTTTGGCACCGGCCTTTTTGCCGCGTTTTAGATTGATAAGTCCATTTAAAAACAGAGCCAATTCTACATCAGAAATAGCTTTAAAACCAGTAGTTTCTTCGTCTTTTTGCCAAGCTTCAATGTCAGCCTCATCAGCTTTATAATCAACTTGTTCAAAAACAGCCTTTAATTTACTGTTAGAAAATCCCTCTATAAATCGTATACGTTTAAAAACGTCATTATTAGTCATACATCAATTTTTATTTTCGTTTTCTATTCAAAATCAATAACATTCACTTCCAAATCGGGTTTCTGTTGAATTAAGTAAAACGAAGTATTGTAGTAGCCTTCATCAAAATCAAAAGGCCAATAATTAAATTTATTTTCGAAGTATTCAGTATAACTTTCAAGTTGAAGAGTTTGATAAATATCATTTTTAAACGCTAAACGCATAAGGACATCGTAAGTTAAATCAAAGCCTCTTACAACAAACTTATTAGGATAATAACCGTACTTGGCTTTAAATTTCTCTTCAAAGCTCTCTGGTGCTGGTTTAGCTAATTCTCTTGAAACACTTGGAAAAGTGAAATTTAAATTACTGAGTCTTGAATTAGGAACTTCATTTTCATAAAACTGAACGCGATTGGTAGTAAACAAGCGAATTTTAAAACCGTCTCTCTGCAATGATGTTAAAAACGAAACAGTAGCTTCTATTGTTCCAGGGTCTAAACTTTCAAGAATAAACCAGTTATCTAAATCTTTTTTCAAGACTTGCCTTAGATCTTGTTTTTTTAAATACTCATTATTTATACGCACTTCACTGGCATCAATAAACGTATATTTAATCTTATGCTTCAAATCAGACAGTGCTGAGTCTGCAAAGAAAACAACATTTTCTTCGTTATGATTTTCAGACATATAAGAAAAAACAGAATTTTCCATTTCTTCTATATCGGGTATGGTTTTAAAAAGGTTGTTTTTAAAGTAAGGCGTATTAATTAATGGAGTAAAAACTGGAATACTGTCTAAATCATAATACCTTAAAGCTTCTTGAATATTAGCTTCAATAACTGGACCAATAATAGCCTGAGTTTTAGAAAAATCATTCTCCTCTAGTAACTCATAAAAATGTTTGGGATCAGCTTGCGTATCAAAAATTTGAATTGAGCTAGAAACACCTTGAGCTAAAGCAGAATCTTTTGCAATTTGAATACCTGTATATAAATCTAAAGCTATTCTACTAAGTCTATTTCTTTTTAAAAGCACCTCCTTATTTACAGAATCATTTTCAAATAAGTTAAGGCTTAAAGGCAAAAATACTTTAATTTGCTTTTCTTCTGGGTAATTGATGTAATACTCTAAATTAATATGTTTTTCACCTGGAATTAATAAGCTTCTTCGTTTGTAAGGTATTTTTAACACCATTCCGTCTTCAAAACCACTGTATTTAAGACTGGGATTAAGATTTTCCAAACGTTCAAAACTCACTTCATTTTCCTCTAAGATACTTTTTAGTTTATTTCGCTTACCAATCTCTACAAATTTTAACTCTTCCTTACCTTTCGATTTAATTTCTTCTAGCGCTTCTTCTTTTAGGTTTTCGTTTCTTATAATGGTCACAAACTGACCGGCTTGTAAACTTTCTAAATCAGGATTAGCCTCTTTTATGGAGGCAATGCTAACACCGTATTTTTTTGAGATACTATAAAAAGTTTCTTTGGGTTCTACCAAGTGCTTTAACTTACCAAAAGAGGAGTTGGTTACACTTTTATTCAGGTTTTTTAATTGATTTTCTTCTTTTTCTGTTAAGGTTTTTACAGAAATACGCAATTGGTCACTCTCATTCAATTCACGTTGATAAAGATAAGGGTTAAAGTCTTTTAGTTCTTTAATACTAACTTCAAAAGATCTTGCAATGCTGTAGAGGGTTTCTTTAGGGCTTACTTCATAAAGCGTAAATTGAACCGCTTTTGCTTCCCCTTGAAATTTATTGGCAGGAACTACAAGTTGACTACTAGGAATTACCTCTCTTCTTTCTAACCCTGGATTGAGCGATTCTAGCAAACCTACATCAATGGATAACTCATTGGCTAATTCTTGAAGAACTGTACCCTCTTTCACTTCAATAGCTACATATTTTTGCGCATGAAGTAAGGTACCTATCAATAAAAAGCAAATTATAATTCCTGTTTTTTTCATTATTCCCACTCAATAGTTGCAGGTGGTTTTGAACTGATGTCATAAACTACGCGGTTTACACCAGTCACCTGATTAATTATTTTATTAGAGGTTTCTTGTAAAAATTTATAAGGCAAATCAACCCAATCTGCTGTCATTCCATCGGTAGATTCTACAGCTCTTAGCGCAACTACTTTTTCATAAGTACGTTCATCGCCCATAACTCCTACACTACTAACCGGTAACAAGATAGCTCCCGCTTGCCAAACTTGGTCATACAACCCCCATTCTCTTAACCCGTTGATAAAAATATGATCAACTTCTTGCAATATACGTACTTTTTCTTTGGTAATATCACCTAATATTCGAATGGCCAAACCAGGTCCAGGAAAAGGATGCCTACCTATAAGGTTTTTAGCAATTCCTAATTCTGCGCCTACTCTTCTCACTTCATCTTTAAAAAGCATTTTAAGCGGCTCAACAATCTTTAATTTCATATAATCGGGTAAGCCACCAACATTATGATGCGATTTGATAGTTGCAGATGGACCATTTACAGAAACCGATTCAATGACATCAGGGTAAATTGTGCCTTGTGCTAAAAAGCTTACATCCTTAATAGAGGTTGCTTCATCATCAAAAACATCTATAAAGATATTTCCTATTTTTTTACGTTTGGTTTCTGGGTCAGAAATGCCGGCTAAAGCATCTAAAAAACGATCGGAAGCATCTACTCCTTTCACATTTAAGCCCATGCCTTTGTATTGATCTAAAACTGAGTTGAATTCGTCTTTCCTCAATAAACCATTATTCACAAAAATACAATGCAATTGCTTTCCAATAGCTTGATGAAGTAAAACAGCGGCTACAGTAGAATCTACTCCACCACTTAATCCAAGGACTACTTTTTCCTTACCAATGGTTTGTCTTAACTCTTCAACACTTAAATCTACAAAAGCGGCTGGTGTCCAACTTGGTTTTAGTCCAGCAATTTTAATTAAGAAATTTTCCAACAGTTGTTTTCCATCTGTGGTATGATAAACTTCAGGATGAAATTGAATTCCAAAAGTATGTTCACCTTCAATACGGTAGGCGGCATTCAAAACATCTTTTGTACTAGCTAAACGAACCGCCTTGGTAGGTAATTCTTTAATGCTATCACTATGTGACATCCAAACTTGTGACTTTTCTTCTATACCATCAAAAAGCATTTCTGCGTCTTTAATCATATCTAAGTTAGCTCGACCAAACTCTCGGGTATTGGAAGCTTCTACTCTACCACCAAAATTGTGCGCTATATATTGTGCGCCAAAACAAACTGCCAACAACGGTAGTTTTCCTTTGATTTCGGATAAATCAGGCTGTGGAGCTTTTTCGTTTCTCACTGAAAAAGGACTTCCTGATAAAATTACCGCAGAAAACTCTGAAACTGGTTCTGGTACTTTGTTGAAAGGAAAAATTTCACAATAAAAATTAAGTTCCCTTACTCGTCTTGCAATCAACTGTGTGTATTGCGATCCGAAATCTAATATTAAAATCTTGTGTTGCATTGTATGTTTTTGAAACTAAAAATTGCGCCAAAATTAAGGTTTTTGTCGCTTTTAATTTCGAAATTTGAAGAAAAAATTATGCTTGATCAAATATTCACCGATTTATACAATGAATTGAAGTTTGGCTACCTCAAAAAAAAACATCCTTTTCGTTATTTTTGCTTAGCCAGTGCAAATCAAAATAAGATTAATCAAAGAACAGTTGTTTTAAGAAAAATTACTGAAAGCAATGAATTAATCATTTACACCGATGCAAGAAGTCAAAAAATTAAAGAATATGCTGAAAACAAATTAGCTTCTGCTTTGTTTTATCATCCTAAAAAACTTTTACAAATTCAAGTTCAAGGAAAAATTCAAATAATTACTTCTGGGAAAGAATACCAAGAGCATTGGCAAAAAATTCAAGGAAATTCTCAAAATGACTTTATTACTCAATTGCCTCCAGGAACACCCATTAAAAATTCCGATGAAGTAAGCTACAAAGTAGAAGGCCATCATTTTTGTTTACTCAAATTGAAAATGAATTATGTAGAATACCTTCAACTAAAACGCCCCAACCACATTCGTGCAAGCTTTACTTTAAATGAGGAAAAAGAATGGGAGGGTCAATTTTTAAATCCTTAAGTTTTAACTTTAACTGAATTTCAGTTTTAAAGTCTCATTTAAAAAACCATAAAATTTAGCATATTTGCAGTTTTATATCAAATGCTATTTTTGATGCTGTATAAATTCTCTTTAAAGAATAGACATGAATTTTAGGCAGGTGTCTTTATAATTTTTATAAAATCATATCGCAGCATTTTAAATTTAGATTGACATGAGTTGTAATCATATACTTCAAAAATAATTAGATGAAACAAAAGTTATCCATTTTTATTCTAGTCTTCTTGAACTTTCAATTAGCTATTGCGCAAGTCAATTTAGCCTCTTGGAACATTCAACATTTAGGAAAATCAAAAAGCGAAGACAACATTGCTTATATGGCAGAAGTCCTAAGAGATTTTGATATTATTGCTATTCAAGAAGTGGTTGCAGGTCCGGGTGGTGCTCAAGCAGTGGGCAGGCTAGTCGATGAACTCAACAGAAAAGGAAGTAAATGGGATTACAAAATTAGTGATCCAACCAAAAGTTCACCTTACAGCAGTGAGCGATATGCCTATATTTGGAAAACCCATAAAGTAAAAATTCAAGATCAAGCTTTTTTAGACCAAAATTTTGTGGATGAAATTGAACGTGAACCCTATGTAATTCGGTTTTCCTATAAGGATGAAACTTTTACATTGTTTAATTTTCATGCAGTACCTACCAAAAAGCAACCTGAACGAGAAGTTAAGTATTTCAGAAATTACCCCGATTTATACCCCGATGAAACTTTGATTTTTATGGGTGATTATAATTTAGTAGATCATCACACCGTTTTTAATCCACTTAAAAACAAAGGATATGAATTAGCTTTTGAAGGACAAAAAACTTCGCTTAAAATGAAATGCGACACTCAAAAGGAAAACGATTGCCTCTCTAAGGTGTATGATCATTTTATTTTTCCTTCCAAAAAATTAAACGTTTTAAAGAAAGGAGTAATTCATTTTTATAAGGATTTTGAAGACATTCAATTAGCTAGAAAAATATCAGATCACATTCCTATCTGGATGGAATTTGAAATTGAAACAGAATAAAATCTAATTTGGTTCAAGAAAAACTGAAAAACTCAAGATACCTTATTGAGCAATCAACTCATCCAACTGTTTTCTGAAGCTATCTGAATTCCAATTAGCAGCACCCACCTTATCAACCAAAATAAAAGCATTCTGATCCATTAAAAAAGTAGTTGGCAAAGAAGAAGATTCAAGTTGGTTAGGCGGATTTGAAGCACCAAAATAAACCGGGAAACTGTATTTGTGTTTATTCATAAATCGTTCTACAGCGTCTGGATTATCATTGGCTACAAAGTAGAAATCAACTTGATCTTTATAATCGTTATACAAATTCTGAAGAGACGGCATTTCAGCAATACACGGCGGACACCAAGTAGCCCATACATTAATTAAAATAGGTCTACCTTTAGATTCAATTAAATTGGTTTCGTTTCCGTGTAATTGAACAAACTGCCAATCTAAAGTATTAAGTTGCTCCTGCTTATCTTCAGTAATTACAGAAGGAGAAAAGGAAAAAATTCGGTTAACAGCAACTTGAATAGGCGTTCTAGTCTTAGGAATTAGCATGAGAATTAAAAAAACAGCAAAGAGTAAATTACTCCAATGTTTTTTGAGCCAATCCTTTGTGTTTTTTGGTTTCTCTTTCATGCGTATAAATTATTTTTTCCTAGGTAAATAAACCACTTTTTTGGTATTAAAAAAGTCTTCTTTAAAAAAGTTGCTAATTGGATAAATTTCTGCAGTTGTATAATCCTTTAACTCTTCAGATAAGTCGCCTCCTTTTAAATAAAGAATTCCATTTTTTTTATCATGTTTTGATTTTGAGAGCACTTTTCCTTTAACCCAATGCGCAAAAGTTGGCATTACAGCTACCGCTCTACTCACAATAAAGTCAAATTGTTCGTTGAGATTTTCAACACGATCATTTACACTTTTAACATTTTGAAGCCCTAAACCTTCAACTACTTCCTCTACCACTTTAATTTTTTTTCCAATGCTATCTATTAAGGTAAACTGCGTTTCAGGAAACAAAATAGCCAGGGGAATTCCAGGAAATCCTCCACCGGTACCTACATCTAAAATTTTAGCGCCTGGATTAAATTCTTGAACTTTTGCAATAGCTAGAGAATGAAGCACATGCCGTGTATAAATTTCTTCAATATCTTTTCTTGAAACCACATTTATTTTTTGATTCCAATCTTTATACAATTCAGCAAGTTTTTCAAACTGATCAATTTGAGCTTGGCTTAGCTTAGGAAAATAAGTTAAAATTTGTTCCAATTTGTTTTTTTGTGCAAAAATACTAATCCTTGTCAGTTAAGATAAACTTTCACATAAAAAATTGTCTAAGTTAAACTATAAAGCTTATTTTTGTTGAAATTAGAATTAAAATATATGTCAAATCAAATTAGATTCTCTAGAAAACACTCTAGAGATTTTGTTAGAACACTCAACAAGCGTGTAAACGAGTACTTCAAAGAAAACAACATTTCAAAAAACGGGAACTGGAAATTATACCTTAAAACATTCATCATGTTTTCTTTACTTTTTGTTCCTATGTATTTTATAGTTGCCACATCTTGGCCAGTTTTAGCCAAATTAGGTTTATTTATCATTATGGGAGTTGGAATGGCAGGAGTTGGGATGAATGTTATGCATGATGGTAATCACGGCACTTACTCCAGGTACAAATGGATCAACAAACTAATGGGAGCTAGCATTTATTTGTTAGCAGGTAACGTATACAATTGGCAGGTACAACATAATGTGTTACATCACACCTATACCAATATTCATGGTCATGATGAAGATTTAGAAGCGGGAAGAATTATTCGCTTTTCAGAAGAAAGTCAATGGAGAAGATTCCATAAATTTCAACACATATACTCGGTATTTTTATATGGACTTTTAACCATTAATTGGGCCATTACAACAGACTTTAAACAGTCTAAAAGATACTTAAAGAAAAAACTTTCTTATGGTGAATTACCCAGTCCATTAAAGCAATGGTCTACAGTGGTTTTGGCAAAAATTGCTTACGTTTCCATATGGATTGTTTTACCCATCATTTTTACTGATGTTAGCTGGTGGGTCATTATACTTGGATTCTTAATGATGCATTACACAGCCGGTTTAATTTTAAGTATTATCTTTCAATTAGCACACGTTGTTGAAGATACAGATATGCCTTTACCAGATGAAGACGGAAAACTTGCACACTCTTGGGTAACACATCAATTGTTTACTACAAGTAATTTTTCTACCAATAATAAATTCATGAATTGGTTTGCTGGCGGTCTTAATCACCAAGTTGAACATCATATTTTCCCGAATATAAGCCACATTCATTATTCTAAAATTAGAGAAATTGTAAAAAAGACAACTGCAGAATTTGATTTACCTTATAAGGAATATCAATCTACTAGAAAAGCAATCATTTCTCATTTCAAACATTTGAAAGAATTAGGTAAACAACCACAATTAACATAAAATAAAGTACATAAAATGAACCAACTTTCTGATCAGGTAAACCGATTGCAAACTTCGGCTACCTTAGCAATGGCTGCTAAAGCAAGAGAATTAAAAGCGGAAGGAAAAGATATTATTGGGTTGAGCCTAGGAGAACCCGATTTCACAACCCCCGAGTTCATAAAAAAAGCCGCTATAGAAGCTATTGAAGCTGACTATCACTCGTACACTCCCGTAGATGGCTACAAAGAATTAAAAGAAAGTATTCAAAAAAAGTTTAAAAGAGATAATCAGCTAGACTACAATTTAGATCAAATTGTAGTATCAACCGGCGCAAAACAATCTCTTTACAATGTAGCCAACGCAATATTAAATCCTGGTGATGAAGTTATTTTACCATGCCCTTATTGGGTAAGCTATTCAGATATTGTTCAATTAACAGGAGCTAAACCCGTTGAAGTTACTACTACTATTGATAGTGATTTTAAAATGTCTGCTGAAGAACTAGAAAAAGCCATCACGCCAAAAACAAAAATGCTTTGGTATTCTTCTCCATGCAACCCCAGTGGTTCAATCTACAGCGAGGAAGAATTAAGGTCCTTAGCAGAAGTGCTTAAAAAGCACCCACAAATTATTGTTGTTAGTGATGAAATTTATGAGCATATTAATTTTTCTGGTCATAAATTTTCAATGGCTCAGATAGATTTCATGAAAGATAGAACGGTTACTGTAAACGGTGTATCAAAAGCATTTTCTATGACGGGTTGGAGAATTGGTTTTATTGGAGCACCATCTTACATAGCAAAAGCTTGTACAAAATTACAAGGCCAAGTTACAAGTGGCGCAAACTGTATTGCACAAAGAGCTGTTATTGCCGCATTAGATGCGCCAGTTGATGAGATTCAATACATGATAGATCGGTTTAAAGAACGCAGGAAATTAATCTTAGATTTAGTCAATCAAATACCTGGTTTTTCTTCTAATGTTCCTGAGGGTGCCTTTTATGTTTTTCCTAATGTATCTTCTTACTTTGGCAAAGAGATTAAAGGACGAACAATAAAAGATGCTTCAGACTTTAGTATGCTCCTTTTAGAAGAAGCTAATGTTGCCACAGTTACAGGCAAGGCTTTTGGAAACCCAGATTGTATTAGAATATCTTATGCCGCTAGTGAAAGTGATATCAAAAAAGCATTCAAAAGAATTAAAGAGGTATTGACATCTTAAAAAAAACATGACATAACTGTCATTAAGTTTTAATAGTATTTTAAAATTAGAAAACATCTCAAATTCATTTTTTGAGATGTTTTTGTATTTAAAAGTAGCGTTAACAGACATTTATTAAGTATTCATCTTAAGTTTATTAAAAAAAAAGAGAGTAATACAAAGATATTTTGTTATTTAGTAAATTATAAATGGTATTGTTTTTGTACCAATCAAAATGAATGAATTTAAGAGTTATGGACGATAATTTTTCACCTAAAGTAAAAAATGTAATAAGTTTCAGTAAAGAAGAAGCTATGCGTTTAGGCCATGATTTTATTGGTACTGAACACTTGCTTTTGGGTTTACTTAGAGACGGAAACAGTAAAGCAATTGAAATTCTGGAATCATTAGATACAGATTTAGATAGATTAAGGAGAAAAATTGAAATTCTTAATCCAACTGATTTTTCAAGTAATCTTGAACAATCTAAGAAAAACTTGCATTTAACTAGGCAAGCAGAACGAGCACTTAAAACCACTTTTCTAGAAGCTAAACTTTTTCAAAGTTCTTCTATAAATACAGCGCACTTATTGCTTTGTATTCTGCGCAATAACGATGATCCAATTACAAAACTTTTAAACAAGTTTGACATTGACTATGATAATGTTAAAGAAGAATTTAAATCTATGATTTCACACGATAGCGACTATTTAGACCAACCCACCGCAGAATCTTTTCCAGAAGACAAACCTGCAGATGATGGGAATAAGAAAAATCCATTTTCTGATGGCAGCGGTTCTACCTCTGGAAAAACTTCAAAATCTACCAGAAAATCTAAAACGCCAGTTCTCGATAATTTTGGTCGTGATTTAACAGCAATGGCTGAAGAAGGAAAATTAGATCCTGTGGTAGGAAGAGAAAAAGAAATAGAACGGGTTTCACAAATATTAAGTAGAAGGAAAAAAAACAATCCTCTATTAATTGGTGAACCTGGTGTAGGAAAATCTGCCATAGCAGAAGGATTAGCACTACGTATTGTACAACGCAAAGTTTCAAGAATCTTGTACGATAAGCGTTTGGTAACGCTTGATTTGGCAAGCTTAGTTGCAGGAACCAAATACCGCGGGCAGTTTGAAGAACGAATGAAAGCCGTAATGAACGAGCTTGAAAAAAATGAAGATATCATCTTATTTATTGATGAAATTCATACTATAGTTGGTGCAGGCGGAGCAACTGGAAGCTTAGATGCCAGTAATATGTTTAAACCAGCTCTAGCAAGGGGCGAAATTCAATGTATTGGAGCTACTACTTTAGATGAGTACAGACAACATATAGAAAAAGATGGAGCACTAGAAAGAAGATTTCAAAAAATACTGGTTGAACCAACTTCTATTGATGAAACCATTGAAATTTTAAACAACATTAAGGAAAAATACCAAGATCACCATAATGTAGAATACTCTGATGAAGCTATTGATGCTTGTGTAAAGTTG
Organism: Flavobacteriaceae bacterium; assembly: GCA_022565635.1. Classification (GTDB taxonomy): domain Bacteria; phylum Bacteroidota; class Bacteroidia; order Flavobacteriales; family Flavobacteriaceae; genus Psychroflexus. The sequence continues at coordinate 15,555 of JAIUMH010000031.1, forward strand.
ACTTCTAGGTACATGAGTGATCGGTTTTTACCAGACAAAGCTATTGATGCTTTAGATGAAGCTGGTTCTAGAGTTCACATTACCAATATTAATGTTCCTCAAGAAGTGCTAGATTTAGAAAAAAAACTAGAAGACATTAGAGAGGAAAAAAACAATGTGGTAAAAAAACAGAAGTATGAAGAAGCCGCTAAATTAAGAGACGACGAGAAAAAAGTTGAAAACGAACTTGAAGCAGCTCAAGAACGCTGGGAAAATGATTCAAAAGAAAATAAAATTAACGTAAGTGAAAATGATATTGCTGACGTTGTTTCTATGATGACAGGTATTCCTGTTAACCGAATAGCAAAAACTGAAAGCAATAAATTAGCCGACTTATTTAACGTAATCCAGCATAAAGTAATTGGTCAGGACGATGCTATTAAAAATGTAGTGAAGGCTATCCAACGAAACAGAGCAGGATTAAAAGATCCTCAAAAACCTATTGGCTCATTTATTTTCCTTGGTCAAACTGGAGTTGGTAAAACACAGTTAGCCAAAGTTTTGGCTAGAGAATTATTTGACAATGATGACGCTTTGGTTCGTTTAGATATGTCTGAATATATGGAAAAATTTGCTGTTTCAAGATTAATTGGTGCGCCTCCAGGATATGTGGGTTACGAAGAAGGTGGGCAGTTAACTGAAAAGATTAGACGTAAACCTTATTCTGTTATTCTTTTGGATGAAATTGAAAAAGCGCATCCAGATGTTTTTAATATGCTTTTACAAGTCTTAGATGACGGGCATTTAACTGATTCTTTAGGACGTAAAGTTGACTTTAGAAATACCATAATCATTATGACCTCTAATGTTGGAGCTAGAAAATTGAAAGATTTTGGTACAGGTGTAGGCTTTGGAACAAAAGCACAAAAAGAACAAGAGTTAGATAATAGCCGAAAAGTGATTGAAGGTGCTCTTAAAAAAGCATTTGCACCAGAATTCTTAAATCGAGTTGATGATGTAGTTGTCTTCAATGCCTTAGAACGTGAAGATATCCATAAAATAATTGACATTGAATTGGTTAAATTATATAAACGTATAGAAGAAATGGGGTATCAATTTTCGCTTACAGATGAAGCCAAAGATTTCATTGCAGATAAAGGATTTGATAAGAAGTTTGGAGCAAGACCATTAAATAGAGCCATTCAAAAATACATTGAAGACACATTAGCTGAAAAAATCATCAATTCTGAAATTGAAGAAGGTGATAAAATTTTAATGGAACTCAACAATGAAAAGAAAGAATTAACTGTAAAACTCTTGAATAAAGAAGAAAAATCAAATTAACTATAAATCAATTCACTGCCTGTCTTTCAATTGACGGGCAGCGTTTGTCTAGTTTGTTTTTTACCAACACAAACTAATTGAAATTGAAAATCACTTTTAAATATAATCAGATAAATAAACTATTGCATAATTAAAGTTAAATGAAATTAAAACAATTAAACATTGTTTTTTTGAGTTTCTTGTTGTTTTCCTGTAACACAAATACTCAAAAAAACGATCAAGATGAGAGTGAGAACTCAAAAAATCAAAATCAAGTCAACGAAGAATCGACTAAGAGTAATAACACGGCTCCGGATCTATATGAAATTGAAGATTCTGTATATTGCTACAGTTTGAATGGTAGCGTTGAATTTTATTACACTAAAACTGAAACAGGTAACATTTCTGGTAAGCTAACACTAATATCGGAAAATAGTGAAGGTGTTTTTACTGGTGAATTTAGAAGAAATGTACTTTTAGGTACGTTTAAATATAAAGACAGCAATGACCAAAGAATGGTTAAAGAAATGGTCTTTTTAAAAAATGACTCAGATCATACATTAACTCAGGGAACTGGAGAATTGCAAGATGTGAATGGAAAAATGAGATTTGTTGATCTAGACGGTGTAAAATTTAATGGAATAAAGCTTTCTGAAACAGACTGTAATCAATTAAAATCATACAGAGGATATTAAGTTCATTAAATCAACAAAGCTTCAGCATCGTTAACCAAAAGCTTTAAGCATTGATAAATTAAAAAAGCAAGGTTTTAAGACCTTGCTTTTTTATATTTGTTAATCAACTGTTGTGTTGATGGATCGTGATCCTGCATTTTGTTGGCGCTAAAATCATTTAGTATATGATTAGCCAATTGCTTTCCTAACTCCACACCCCACTGATCATAGCTAAAAACATTCCAGATAAATCCTTGAACAAAGATTTTATGTTCATACATGGCTATTAAACTCCCTAAAGTTTTAGGAGTTAATTTTTCCGCAAGTAAAGTATTAGTAGGTCTGTTTCCTTCAAAAATTTTGAAGGGTAGCAATTTTTCAATTTCCTCTGCTGACATGCCTTGGCTTTTTAATTCAGTCTCAACTTCATTTGCTGTCTTTCCTTTTAAAAAGGCTTCTGTTTGTGCAAAAAAGTTTGACATCAATAGGTCTTGATGGTGTTGGTCTCCGTGTAAAGGCTTCAAAAAACCAATAAAATCGGCTGGAATTAACTGAGTACCTTGATGCATCAATTGAAAAAATGCGTGTTGTGAATTTGTTCCAGGCTCACCCCATACTATAGCTCCAGTTTGATAATCAACTGGATTCCCGTTTCTCCCAACAGATTTACCATTACTTTCCATACTAGCTTGTTGCAAATAAGAAGCTAGTTTTTGTAGGTACTGAGAATAAGGAATAATAGCTTCACTTTCTGCTTTATAAAAATTACCGTACCACACACCTAACAAGGCAAGAATTACAGGAATATTTTTATTAAATTTAGCTGATTTAAAATGTTGATCCATTTCATTAGCCCCATTCAGTAATTCTTTAAAATTAGAAAAACCTACCGCACAGGCAATTGAAATTCCAGCGGCACTCCATAAAGAGAACCTACCTCCTACCCAATCCCACATTGGGAAAATATGAGCTTGATCAATACCAAATTCAATTGCCTTTTCTACATTAGCAGAAACTGCAACAAAATGTTTTTCAACTTGGTCTTGCTCTGTATATTGTAAAAGCCATTTTCTGGCAGTGGTTGCGTTATTCAGTGTTTCTTGTGTAGAAAAAGATTTAGAAACAACAATAAACAAAGTAGTTTCTGGGTCTAATTGATGCAAGGTTTCGTGAATATGGTCTCCATCAACATTAGATATAAAGTATGTTGTTATTGGTTTTTTGTAATAAGCAAGAGCATCCACCACCATATTAGGACCCAAATCTGAACCACCAATTCCTATATTAACAATGTTTTGAATGGGTTTACCTGAATAGCCTTTCCAATTACCGTGATGAATTTTTTCAGTAAAATGCTTTATTTTGTCTAAGCTGGATTCCACAAGTTGATGCACGTTTTCTCCGTTTACTTCAAGATTTTTATCTGCACCTCTTAAAGCGGTGTGTAAAACAGCACGACCTTCAGTTTGGTTGATTGGACTTCCAGAAAAATAAGCATCAATGCCTTGTTTTAAGTTTAATTCTTCAGCCAAAGCAACTAACTGCTTAAATGCTTCAGATGAAATTCTGTTCTTTGAAAAATCAAGAAAAAGGTTCGCTTCTTCAACAGAAAATTGACCTGTTCTATCGGCTTCACTGTTGAAAAAATTTAAAATTGATTTATTTTTTTCGTTTTCAAAAATAGCCTGCAGTTCCTTCCAAGCTTTGGTGCTGGTTGGATTTATTGTTGTTAATCCCATTAATTTCCTTTTAAAGTTGGTATTACATTTTTTTGATAATGATTAATTAATCCATCAATTGGTCTTCTAATAATATTACCTATATTCAAATGGTAGCGTTTAGCAACATCTCTAATAATATCTTCAGAGAAAAACGCAATAGAACCAATAAAATGAATAGGAACAGATTGAGCTTCTTTAAAACATAGGACTCTTCTTTCAATAAAATTTTCTAAACCTTCATAAATCAACTTATAGAAATAACCATTTCTTTCTTCTGCAGTAAAAATAAACTCAGCAAAAGAGGCTAAATAGGTATTAGGGTTATCAACTTTATAGAGGTTGTGTTTGATTTTATCAGCATCTAAGTCAAATCTTTTTTCAAAAGCACGCTTCATATCATCACCCATAATATTGTAATAGTAATCTCTTATGAGTCGTTTTCCAAAATAATTACCACTCGCTTCATCCATTAGTATAAAACCTAAAGATTCAACTTCCATGTGTACGTCTTTCCCATCAAAATAGCATGAATTTGAGCCTGTGCCTAATATGCATACAATTCCTGGTTCTGTTGTAGCAGCTAGCGCAGCGGCTACCATATCTTCTTGAACACTAACTTCAGCATCGCTAAAAAATTCTTCAAGTAAAAGTTGCAAATTTTTTCTAGGTGTAGGTGTACCACATCCAGCTCCGTAAAAATCAACCCTAGAAACTTGTTTTTTATGTTCTTGAAGTTCTTTGTTTTCTTCAATACGCTCCTTCAGAGTTTCTGGCTTGAAAACAGCTGGGTTAAGCCCTTTGGTTCGGGTTTTTAAAATAAATTCACCTGTTTTTTCATCCAATAAAATCCAGTCGCACTTTGTTGAACCTCCATCTGCTATTAATATCATTTTTAAAAGTATTAAAAAAAGCTTACCCAAGAGAGTAAGCTTTTCTGTTGAATAATAGTCAATTATAAATTTGAAATATGTAAAGCTAAATCTACTAATTTAGCTGAATAACCATATTCGTTATCGTACCATGATATTAATTTAAAGAAATTATCATTTAGTGCAATACCAGCATTAGCATCAAAATTACTTGTTTCAACCTGCGATACAAAATCTTGAGAAACTACCTCATCATCACAATAAGCCAACACCCCTTTCATTGGACCATCAGCCGCTTTTTTCATAGCTGCTTTTATCTCTTCATAAGTGGCAGGTTTTTCAGTTTTAACGGTTAAGTCAACAACCGAAACATCTGCAGTTGGAACACGGAAGGCCATTCCTGTTAATTTTCCATCAACCTCTTTAATAACTTTACCTACGGCAATTGCAGCACCTGTAGAAGTTGGTATAATATTATTGATAGCACTTCTTCCTAATCTGTAATTTTTCTTAGAAGGAGAATCAACTGTAAATTGAGTTGATGTTGCTGCGTGAATAGTTGTCATTAAACCTTCAACTAAGCCAAACTCATCATTAATTACCTTAGCAATTGGAGCTAAACAGTTGGTTGTACAAGAGGCGTTAGAAACAACCGTATCTTCTGATTTAGCATCCATGTGGTTAACCCCCATTACAAACATAGGAGTATCTTTTGTAGGTGCTGAAATCACTACCTTTTTAGCTCCAGCCTCTATGTGTGCTGAAGCAGATTTGTGGTCTTTAAATATTCCCGTACAATCTAAAATTGTTTGAGCGCCAACTTCGTCCCATTTTAAATTTGCAGGATTAGTTTCTGCAGTAATTCTAATTTCTTTTCCATTAACAACTAAATTCCCATTATTAACTTCAACCTCACCATCAAATCTACCATGAACTGAATCATATTTTAACATGTAAGCTAAATGATTAACTTCTAAAAGGTCATTGATTCCAACCACTTCAACGTTATCATTCTTAACTGCTATTCTAAAAGCAAGTCTTCCTATTCTTCCAAATCCATTAATTCCAATCTTAGTCATTTTTCTTAAATTTTAATTGTTATAAACGTAGCGATTTTAAATCGACATGATGTCTGCTACTCTGATTAATTCTTTATCTATTTTCTTTTCTCCGTTAATGGCATACTCAAAAGGCACCTGAACTATTTCTTTATGATTAACACCAATCATAATATGGCTTTTACCTTCTAGTAATGCATCCACTGCACCAACGCCCAATCGGCTAGCTAAAACTCGGTCATAACAACTTGGTGAACCACCCCGTTGAATATGTCCTAAAACAGTAACTTTTACTTCGTACTCCGTGAGGTTGGTCTGTATAAAGTCTGCTAACTGACCTATATTTTTTCCTATTTGATCGCCTTCTGCTACTACAATAATACTAGAAGTTTTACCAGATTTACGACTTCTTTTAAGCGATTCCAGCAATCTATCCGTTCCCATATCTTCCTCAGGAATCAAAATTTCTTCAGCTCCAGCGCCTATTCCACTATTTAAAGCAATATCACCAGCATCTCTTCCCATCACCTCAACTAAGAATAATCGGTCATGACTACTAGCAGTATCTCTAATTTTGTCTATGGCGTCAATTACAGTATTAAGAGCTGTGTCATAACCAATGGTATAATCCGTTCCATTAATGTCATTATCAATGGTTCCAGGAATGCCCACCACAGGAAAGTCAAATTCTTTACCAAAAATAGTAGCGCCGGTAAAAGTTCCATCTCCTCCAATGGCTACTAAAGCGTCAATGTTATGCTTCTTGAGGTTAGCGTGTGCTTTTTCTCTACCTTCTTTTTGCATAAAGTCTTTGGACCTGGCAGATTTCAAAAAAGTACCTCCTCTATTAATGGTGTTTTTTACTGAACGCGCATCTAAATCTACGAAATCTCCTTCAATCATGCCTTGAAACCCTCGATAAATCCCCATACATTGAATATTATGGAAGGCAGATGCTCTAACAACAGAACGTATAGCGGCATTCATTCCAGGTGAATCACCACCAGAAGTTAAAACGGCTATTTTATTAATTTTCTTATTCATATCTCAAAAATATCATATTAAAACAAAAGTACCTAATTCCAAGTCAGACTAAAACGATTTCGGTTAATAAATAATTATTTTTTGCTATTTAAATGAGAAAAATCAACATATCTATTAGTTTTATTGTCAAATTTTAAAGAGAAAAAACAAAATCTTAGAAATTTCAATTTTTATGGCATCGATTTTAATTATTAAAATTCACTCTATTTAGCTTAAAAGCTTACTTTTGCAAACTAAAAAAAGTATTAGATGAAATTTATTAAGCGGTTAGGCTACTATCTTTCTGGATTTGCTATTGGGCTTGTTTTTTTGTTTTTTTTTCTTTCAGGGAAGAGAACCTCTTGCGATTATAGCCCTAATGCCCGGGTGAAGAAAAACATTCGTATAAAGGAACGTGTGGTAACCGATCAGGCTTGGACTTTTTTTGAAAATCAAAAAATTGACACAAGCGCTATCAGCAAGCTTTTAGATCGAGGTAAAGTTGATTTTAAAAAAAGTAATACCAATTTAGACTCTTGCAAGACATACCATATTGAAGGAAATTATAAAGAACAAGAATTAGGAATGCTCTTTGAAAATTGCGATTCGATTGTTCGTGTTTTGGAGGCTTTTTTAGTTGAAGATTAAGCAGCTCCTTTCCTATTGTTATAGTCCTAATGGAAAAAAGTTAAGTTGTATTAATATTTACTCAAGCTATCAACAGAATAATCTTTTAGCTTTTTTCTTCCGTTTAAAAATTCTAACTCAATTAAAAAATTTAGCCCCACTATATCGGCTTTCATTTTTTCAGCTAACCTAACACTTGCTAGTGCAGTACCACCAGTAGCTAACACATCATCGTGAATCAGGATTTTTTCATTTGGTAAAATGGCATCTGTATGTATTTCTAAGGCGTCTTTTCCATACTCTAAAGCGTAAGATTCTTGATAGACATCAAAAGGTAATTTACCGGGTTTACGAACAGGAACAAAGCCCGCATTTAATCTTTCAGCAACTAATGTACCCAGAAAGAAACCACGAGATTCAACTCCAATCACTTTAACTATGCCTTTTCCTATATATTTTTCTGCTATGGCATCGGCACAACTTTTTAATGCATTAATATCCAATAACAAGGGTGTGATGTCTTTATAATTAATTCCTTTTTTCGGAAAGTCTTGAATTTCACGTATGTATGATTTTAAGTCAAACATCTTTTTATTTTTTTAGAATTATAGTTGGTCAATATACACATTTATTCTATATTTGCACCCTCAAAATAACGACATTATTTTGACGAATGTGAATTCATGGTTTGCCCAAATAAATTAGGTCAGACTGTCTCAACTGGACGGTTTACAAGACGGGAAAGTTGCAGAATTGATTGCAATGCGATTAAAAAAATTAACGCCCTGTATGCGTACAAACTACTAAACGGCCTCGTGGCGCAACTGAATAGCGCATCTGATTACGGCTCAGAAGGTTGCAGGTTTGAATCCTGCCGAGGTCACAATCACTCACAACTGCGTTGTGGATTAAACTAAAAAAACACTCACAAGCTCGCTTGACTGAGTGTTTTTTTTAGTTTAAGACACCAGGACGTCTATTACTGGCAGTTGTATTTGCATCATGGAACTCCAAAGGATATACAATCCTGCCGAGGTCACGACAAGCACAAAACCACACTTGAAAAAGTGTGGTTTTTATTTTTATACAAACGTCAAAAGCAATAAGCTTTTGTAAGTGAGTATAAAAATAAAAACCTATACTGCGGTAGCAGTGGTTTTGTATTTCCAGCATTGAGCTTACTCAGGATAAGTAATCCTGTTACCCAAATCCCTTTATAGAAGAATTTTCAAAAATTCCCGACATCGTTGGGAGTTTTACATCATTCATTTTTAATTCTTAAGTCGAGTATTTTTGATGGAGAAACCACAGGAAGTAAAAGTCCTTTGAAGTTGGTTTCTTGCAATTGTTGATAAATTATGCCTCGTGCAGTAGAAAAACTAATGCCTAGTAAAGTTGCTATAAATTGACCTGAAAAGGTGGGAACGTTTTTGTCTTGGACTAGTTGATAATGCTCTTGTAAATCTTCAATTTGAAAATAAAAATCGATATGAAATTTAATACCTACTTCTTCATTGGAAAGTAAATTAATAAAAAGTTCAATTTTAATCCGTTGCTCATCTAAATTATGTCTTGTGTTGTGAGCAACCTTAAATTCAAAGTTTAGATTTTTGTTAATCGTCTTGTCATTGATGTAAGTACTGACTACTTCAATGTGATTGAGCTTAATTTTTTCGGGTATAATAGCACTTGTTTTCATCAAACCGCTTCTTGTGTGTAATGACTTATCTCATAATCATCTTTAGCTGTTTCATAGCTTTTTTGAC
>JAIUMH010000032.1 GCA_022565635.1 Flavobacteriaceae bacterium
ATGATTGCGAGTGCAAATATATAACCCTATTTTAACTCCACCAAATTAATTATTTAAAAAAAAATATTTTTTTTAAGAACTTATTTTAATTGCTTGAAATTCAGAAAATCTGCTACTGTAAATGTACTTCCACCAATAAAAATGAGGTCTTCTTTTTTGGCTTTTCGTTTAGCTGCAGCATAAGCCAGTTCAACATTTTTGTAAGCTTTACCTTTTAAATGAAAATAGTTTGCTTGCTCTTCAAGATCTTCTGCAGGAAGTCTTCTAGGAATACTGGGACATGTAAAGTAATAAGAAGCGTGTAGTGGTAACAAGCCTAAAATCAAGTCTAACTTTTTTTCTTTCACAACGCCTAAGATGATATGTAAGTGATGATAATTTTCCTCTTCTAGTTGTTGCATTACAAGCTGAAGTCCACTTGCGTTGTGTGCGGTATCGCAAATTAGTTTAGGATCCTCTTCACAAACTTGCCACCTACCTAACAAACCGGTATGATTAACTACATTTTGAAGTCCACTTGTTATGTCTGCTTCAGTAATTTTCCAATTTTTCACATTGAGCACTTCAATGGTTTTTAGAACGGTTTGTATATTTTTTTGTTGATAGTTTCCTTTTAAATCAGTTTGCCAAGTTTCTTTAGGAAGGTCTTGTTCGGCTAAGAGTAATTCACTTTCATTAAGCTTTGCCAAAGACCTAAAAACAGGATAGGTTTGTTCATTATATTCGCCAATTACACATGGGGTTTTAGGCTTTATTATTCCTCCTTTTTCAAAAGCTATTTCTGCTAAAGAATCACCTAAAAACTCCGTATGTTCAAGGCTAATATTTGTAATTACTGAAACTTCTGGGGTGATTATGTTAGTTGAATCTAATCGCCCTCCTAAACCTACTTCAATAAGGGCTATATCTACTTTTTGTTTAGCAAAAAACTGAAATGCCATTCCTACGGTCATTTCAAAAAAGGAAAGTGCATTTGTTTCAAAAAAACTTTTGTTTTGCGCTACAAAATCTACCACAGCCTCTTCTGAAATTAGCTGACCATCAACTTTGATGCGTTCTCTAAAATCAACTAAATGTGGAGAAGTGTACAGTCCAACCCGATAGCCTGCTTCTTGCAAAATTGAAGCTAGCATGTGTGAGGTAGAGCCTTTACCATTAGTACCTCCCACATGAATACTTTTGAATTTTTGTTCTGGGTGGTTAAGGTATTTGCTTAATAATTTAATATTGGTTAAATCAATTTTGTAAGCTGATGCACCCTGACGCTGGTACATAGGAAGTTGATGAAAAAGCCAATCTAAGGTTTGTTGATAATTCATACATTATTCAGATAATCTGAATTCATAAGTAATTAATCCTACTTGCGTTCCAGGAGCTTTATCATCAGCGTTAAACTTGGTGTTTCTTGCGGCTCTTTCAGCAGGTTCTAACAAACAACTACTTGAATTTGTTGTTCCTTGTACACCCGCTTTGGCGCGAATCACTTCGCCTTGACGGTTCACCTCAATCCGAACAACCACAACACCAGTTTCGTTACAGTCCTGAACGTATTTTGTTTTGTTTACTGCTTTTCTCCCCCCAAGCTTGTAATTTCCATCACCATCTAAGCCCGTTCCTATTCCATAGTAAGAAGAAGAATTTGGGTCGCCATCTGGATCACCTTGATTTCCTGCTTGGTTAGTATCGCCATCGCCTTGGTCAGTTTCGCCATCATTTTCTTCACCAGAAAACAAATTAGACATGGTATTTTTTACATTTTCATCAGGTTGGGGGTCTGGTTCAGGCTCTTCCACAGGCTCTTCAGGCTCAGGAGTTTCTTCAACAGGCTCTTCAACTTCTTCTACTGGGTCTTCCTCTGGTTCCTCTTGAACTTCTTCAGTCTCCTCTTCCTTTTTTTCATCTTCAATTACTGGCGCATCTTCAGTGTCTTGGGTAGCAACATCTTCAATACTCTCCTGACTTTCAGAAGTGTTGGTAGGAGTTGGTGTAGGTTCTGGGGTAGATGTTTGAGGAGATGTCTTCACTTCTTGCTGGGTTTCAATCTCACCCGATCCTGCATCGGTTGTACCAAAATTAATGGCAATACCACTTTCTGGTGGTGGATCAAGGTACTTCAAACCTGCAAATGCTAATAAAAGAATCATCATCAAATACAAAATACTTGTAATGATGAGCGACTTTCTTTTATTTTTATTCTCCGTAGTTGGTTCCACTTTAATTAGGTTTTACAGCTAAAATAATTTTAAATCGATTTTTGTTAGCAATGTCCATTACCTTCACTGCTTTATCTACAGGTACATTTTGTTCTGCACGTAAAATGATGGTTGGATTTTCTATTCCTTTAAGTCGATTTTTTAAAACCGACTCCAAGTTGGCTTCACTAATTTGGTCTTCGTTGACATAAAATTGCAACTGATCATTTATGCTTACTGAAAGTTGGTGCTGATTGGTAGATTTTCCTTTGGCTTTAGGTAAAATTAAGTCTAAGGCTTCAGGCGTAACCACTGGCGATGTCAACAAGAAAAACACCAATAACAAGAACACAATGTCTGTCATTGAAGACATGCTAAAGGTAGCACTTACTTTATTTCTTCCTCTTAAATTCATAATTAAGTAGGTTCATTTAATAAGTCTAAGAAATCAACTGCTGTAGCTTCCATTTGATAAACAATCTTATCGGTTTTAACCACTAAGTGATTGTACGCCATGTAAGCAATAATTCCAACCACTAAACCGGCAACGGTGGTAGTCATTGCGGTGTAAATTCCTTCAGCAAGTAAGCCCATTTCTGCTTGCCCACTAGTGGTGGCTAACTCATGAAAAGCAAGCACCATACCAATTACGGTTCCTAAAAAACCAATCATTGGAGCCGCACCAGCAATGGTAGCTAAAACAGCTACGTTTTTTTCTAATCCGTAAACTTCAAGTTTACCTGCATTTTCAATAGCTGTATTGATATCTTCTAGGGGATGACCAATTCTTGAAATACCTTTAGCGGTAAGCCTTGCTACAGGGGTGTTTTCTTGTGCACATCTCACTTTAGCCGATTCAATATTTCCATTAGAGACTGCATCTCTAATTTCAGCCATAAAATTTTTGTCGGTTTTATTGGCTCCTTTAATGGCAAATAAACGTTCAAAATAAATATACATGGCGGCAAAAAGCAAAACACCAAGAATAAGAATAATTACAGTTCCTCCCGTACCTCCACTAAAAAGCAAGCTTAGCAATGATAATGTTTCCTCGATGGGTTCCTCAAGGTTTTCTGTGGCTTCTTGAAAATATGCTAACATAGTTATTAGGTTGTTTAAAATACTTGTGCTAAAATATAGAATTTATTGGAAGCTTTTGTCAATTCCTTAGAATTTTTAAGCCAATTTAGTTTTACTGTTTAAATTGATGTTCAAAATTTACTTGATATTCCTTCCAATCTTCTGGAGTAGAAATTTCTTTGTAGTGATTTTCGTTGATCATTTTTAAATATACTTCCAATTGTTGAGGGTTTTTATACCCCCTTACAGGAGAAATTATATTGGCTTCTTCATCAAAAAAAACAACTGTTGGGTAAGCTTGTACTTTTAAAGCCGCAGCAAACAAATGCTGTGCATTTCTACCTTTTCGGTTGGGGTCATGATTGGGGTTGGTGTATTCAAAATCATTATAAAAAACCGTTTCTGTACCTTCCCCATTAAATTTTACAGCATAATAATGTTCATTTAAATACCTAGCAACATCGGGGTGGTTAAAGGTTTTTTTATCCATAGCCTTACAGGGGCCACACCATGTAGTATAAACATCTAAAAATATTTTCTTAGGTTCTTTTTCTTGAGCCTCCAAAGCTTCGTTCATACTCATCCATTCTACTTCTTGTGCAAAACTTTGAAACGAAAAAACAAGGCTTACTATGTATATTAAACTCTTCATAGATATTGTATTTGAACTTAAAACGCAGTGATTTTATTAAAATTACATTTTGAATGGATTCTTATTCATTTTCTTGATTCATGGCATTCCACCCTCTAGCCTTTATGGGTACTTTTAAATTGTCTCGAGTAATTAAATGAATTCCATCACTAGCTTCATTAAAATGACCAATAACAGTGAGATTAGGATTGCCTTTTATTTTGTCATAATCCTTTTGGTCTATACTAAAGAGCAACTCATAATCTTCGCCTCCATTCAAAACAACAGTGGTTGAATCCAACTCAAATTCTTCACAAGCACTAATTACCCCTTGGTCTAAAGGAAGTTTCTCTTCATAAAGTGTAGCTCCAGCCTTTGAGTTTTTACATAAATGAAGGATTTCTGAAGAAAGCCCATCACTTACATCTATCATAGAAGTAGGCAATACCCCTAATTTTTCTAACAACTCAGGAATATCCTTTCTAGCTTCGGGTTTGAGCTGACGTTCTACAATGTAGGAATAAGGTTCCAAATCAGGTTGATTGTTGGGGTTGACTTTAAATACTTCTTGTTCTCTTTGCAGTACTTTTAACCCCATAAAAGCCCCTCCTAAGTCACCTGAAACCACCATTAAATCATTGGGTTTAGCGCCAGAACGATAGACCATCTTTTCTTTAGGAGCGGTTCCTATGGCAGTTACGCTAATGGTTATTCCTTGAATTGCAGAGGTGGTATCTCCACCCACCACATCTACATTATACAAGCTTGCTGCATGATGAATTCCTGCATAAATTTCTTCTAAGGCTTCTACGGTAAATCGGTTAGAACAGGCAATAGAAACAGTAACCTGCGTGGCTTTGGCGTTCATGGCATACACATCAGATAAGTTAACCATTAGAGCTTTATACCCTAAATGTTTAAGCGGCATGTAAGCCAAATCAAAATGAATGCCCTCAACAAGTAAATCGGTAGTAACAACCATTTCTTGATCGTGTTTCAGCACAGCGGCATCATCACCAATTCCTTTAATTGTAGAGGTATGTTTTATATCTAAAAACTGAGTAAGGTGATCAATTAAACCAAATTCACCTAATTCTGAAAGTTTTGTTTTGCTATCTTCTGTATTATCAAACATGAAATAAAATTTAGGCAAAATTACATAAATTATGTGGGTTTTTAACCGAAGTTCCTTGATAACCTCAGTTCAAATTGAATTATCCTAGAACCAAGATCAGGTAAAATTGATTTCTTCTTTAATGCTTTTGAATTTTATTATATAAGGGTCATTTTTTGATTAAGTATTTTTAGAAAAACCTCTCAATTTAAGTTCAGAAATCAGCGGATTATTTTCTCTGATTTTAAATTTCACCTAATTTAAACCACTCGGACAAGTTGTTTTTTTTATTTCAAATCTTGCATTTATCGGCTCTTATTTCGATATTCATTATTCCGTATTCGATATTCCGTATTCGATATTCCATATTCGATATTCATTACCCGCCTGAACGCTATAGTCGGGCAGGTTCGATATTCATTATTCGATATTCGTTATTTGTTATTCATTACCCGCCTGAACGCTGTAGTCGAGGAGGTTCGATAACCGTTATTCGTTATTAATTATTCGATATTCGATATTCGTTATTCGATATTAATTATTCGATATTCGATATTCGTTATTCGATATTCATCATTCATCATTCATTTTTCATTTTTCGACTCTAATTAGAAGTTTTTAATTATGAAAACATCCACTTTTTATAAAGTTGATTTCAATTGAAGAAATTGACAACCTCTGAATATACAAAAATACAAAAGCCCCCATTGTTGGTTGGAGGCTTTTAAATTGAGCTATACTTTAAATAGAATTCGTTTTACAAACAAATCTAATACTTGTTTATTTTTTAGGTATTTCTGCTAAAACTTGCAAGGTGAATTTCCAGAACTTTTGTGTAGAAGAAATACTTGCGCGTTCATCTGGAGAATGTGCACCACGAATGGTTGGGCCAAAAGAAATCATATCCATTTTTGGATAATGACTTCCTAAAATACCACATTCTAAACCAGCATGACAAGCCGCAATATTAGCTTTTTTGTTATTTTGTTCTTGGTATATTTTATCTAAAACCTTTAGTATATCAGAATCAGGGTTAGGCGCCCAACCTGGATAATCGCCTGAAAGTTCTACTTCAAAACCAGCTAATTCAAAACAAGAACGCAGGCTATTTGCCAAATCAATTTTATTGGATTCTACGGAAGAACGCGTTAAACAATGGATTTCAATCTCCCCATCACCAATTTGAATACGCGCAATATTATTTGAAGTTTCTACAAGTCCTTTAATATCTGGACTCATTCTATAAACGCCGTTATGAGCGGCATATACCGCTTTTAAAAAGCCTTCTTGAACACCAATTTCCATAACCATTTCGGGCATTTCAGTTGGTGTGATTTCAATTTCTAAATGAGGTTCTAAGCTTTTATACTCTTGTTTAATCTCTTCAATTAAAATTGCTGATTCCTCTAAAAAAGCTTCTTTATTAAGTTGATCAATTACCACTATGGCTTGACTTTCTCTTGGTATGGCATTTCTTAAGCCTCCTCCGTAAAGGCTAGCTATACGAAGTCCAAAGTTGGTATAAGTATCAAATAAAAGTCGATTCAACAATTTATTAGCATTGGCCAAACCTTTTATGATGTCCATTCCAGAATGACCACCTTGTAAGGATTTTACTTTAATTTCAAACGCATCAACTTGGCTAGGAACAGGCTCTTGTCTATAAGATCTTACAGCAGAAATATCTACACCTCCAGCACATCCTATTCCAATTTCATCATCTTCTTCGGTATCCAAATTCAATAAAATATCTCCTTTTAAAATAGTTGGATCTAATTCTTTTGCACCTGTCATTCCTGTTTCTTCATCAATAGTAAAAAGAGCTTCAATGGCGGGATGAGCAATATCTTTACTTTCAAGAATAGCCATAATTGTAGCTACGCCAAGTCCGTTATCTGCTCCTAGTGTGGTTCCTCTGGCACGCACCCAATCACCATCAATATACATATCAATACCTTGTTGATTAAAATCAAATTCCGTATCGTTGTTTTTTTGATGAACCATATCTAAATGAGATTGCAATACAACCGCTTTTCTGTCTTCCATACCAGGAGTTGCTGGTTTAGTAATTACTACGTTACCTATGGCGTCTTTTTTTGTTGGAAGTCCAAGTTTTTTACCAAAATCCATCATAAATGCAATAACTCGCTCTTCTTTTTTAGAAGGTCTAGGAACTGCGTTTAAATCGGCAAAATTATTCCAAACAGCTTTAGGTTCAATAGTTCTAATTTCGTTGCTCATAAAATTCAATTTTTCACAAAAATAGGAAAGAATTTAGTGAATTTTTAAAGATTAAGAAATATATACCAATATAATCAAGAATTATCACATATCACGTTGACCAGAAGATGACTTGCTTCAGCTGAAGCAATGCAATAAAATGCATGTAAGCTGGTGGTTTTTCAATAAATTAGCTTAGCTCACTCTTTTTAGGAGTAGTAAATTTACTTGCTAAACGTTTTAAACGCTGACGTTGGATCATATAAAAAAGTACTGTAAAAGGAGGTAAAATAAACATACTCATTACCCAAAATGTTTGGTTGTAGATTTTATGGCTAATCATCTCTACAAGTAAAATTAACCATAACACAAAAAAGAAACCAAAGTTGAAGTAGGTAATGAATTTTGGAAAATTGATTTCTTGCATATTTAAATAAAAGCTCACTAACGAAATACTAAAACTAATAACAATCAAAATCCACATTAGTTGGTGACTTATAGTAATTTTATTTTCTTGCATTTTATGTGATTTTTCACCAAAAGTAATAAATATGAGTTAACTAAAAAAAGTTACTTTACTACCATTTTACTTTTCTATATTTTAGATGATTTTCTTCAATTGACTCAATTTCAAGATGTCCTTTGAAGTTATATATAAAAATTTCACTTTTAGAGTAAAAATAAACTTGATTTTTAAATTCTTCAAAATAAGATTCACATTGCATTTGTTGGCAATCTTTAGAATTTAAGATTACAATTCTACCATACCTGTCTTTAATCTGGTCATTTGCATTTATAAGTGCTTCAATTTGTTCATTTAAATTGAGTTTAGGTTGTTTAGAGCATGCTAAACACAAAACAGAAACCAACACAATTAAGGTTTTGAGTGAAGTAAAAGAAGAAGAAAACACATGCTTTGTGTTGTGAGAAGATAAAAGTTTCATTTATTTTTTATTTATTCAACCAAAGATAGGATTTTTAAAATTAATTATTTGTGGCTAAGCAAAATTTGTATTTTTGCCTTTATGAAGCAACCCTTAGCAGAACGATTACGCCCCAAGCAATTAAGCGATTATATTGGCCAAGAGCATTTGGTAGGAAAAAACGGACCTATTCAACAAGCTATGAAATCTGGAGGAATACCCTCTATGATTTTTTGGGGACCTCCAGGGGTTGGAAAAACAAGTTTGGCTCAACTTATTGCAGAAGAAAGTAAACGAACTTTTTATACACTTAGTGCCATTAGTTCTGGGGTAAAAGAAGTAAGAGAAGTGATAGAAAAAGCCAAACAAGCTGATGGAATGTTTTCTACAGGAACACCTATTTTATTTATAGATGAAATTCATAGGTTTAGTAAATCGCAACAAGATTCGCTTTTAGGTGCTGTTGAAAAAGGCTGGGTTTGCTTGATTGGAGCAACTACTGAAAATCCGAGTTTTGAAGTAATTCCCGCACTGCTTTCAAGATGTCAAACATTTGTGCTGAAAGAGTTTACCAAACAAGACTTATTGAATTTACTTCAACGAGCTATTAAAACTGATCATTACCTGAAAGAGAAAAAAATTCAGCTAAAACAAACCGATGCGCTTTTAAGATTTAGTGGCGGTGATGCCAGGAAATTACTCAATATTTTTGAGTTGCTCGTTCTTAGTCAAAATACCTCAACTATTGAAATCACCAATGCTTTAGTAGAACAGCAAATTCAGCAAAAACCAACCAAATACGATAAAACTGGAGAGCAACATTACGATATTATCTCTGCTTTTATTAAATCGATCCGCGGAAGCGACCCAAATGCAGCGGTGTATTGGTTGGCAAGAATGATTGAAGGAGGTGAAGATTTAAAATTTATTGCTAGACGACTGATCATTTTAGCCAGTGAAGATATAGGTTTAGCAAACCCTACGGCTTTAGTCATGGCCAACAATACTTTTCAGGCTGTTACTACCGTTGGTTATCCTGAATCTAGAATTATTTTGAGTCAGTGTTGTATTTACTTAGCTACTTCTGCAAAAAGCAATGCGGCCTACATGGCCATTAATAACGCCCAGCAAGAAGTGAGAAATTCGGGCGATTTAAGTGTGCCGCTTTCTATCAGAAATGCCCCTACCAAATTGATGAAAGATTTAGAGTACGGCAAAGATTATAAGTATGCGCATAATTATGAAGGAAGTTTTGTTCAAGCTGATTTTCTGCCTACAGAAATTAAAGGAAAAACTTTTTTTGAGCCTGGACATAACCAAAGAGAACAAGCTATTGCCAAAGATTTGAGAGAAAAGTGGAAAGGGAAATACAAGTATTAGTTTGTGTTATTTTATAAAAATTCGCCACTAATCAATTGATGTTAAATAAGGCTGATTCATGATTGAAAAGCTCAAAACAGAAAAATTTAAGCTGAACCTTTATAATAAAGAAGCTACCTTGAATACATTTCTAAGTGCAAATTGAATCTACTATTCACTAAGCAGTTAGTGCGAAGTAAAAATTGTGGTCACTTAGCGGAGTGAACGCGAGGTTATACAAGCTTCGGATAGCTGAAGGAGATACTATCCTTACTTGTCATTCCGCACAAGCAACAGCGTGATGCGGCATCTCATGAAGCGGTCCTCGATACAACTTTTCTTTTTTATTTAGAAGGAAAAAGAAAAATCACCAGCCTCAGGCGGGCAGGCTACCAGTGACGTGTTTATGTAAATTTTTGATGATTAGTATTTTGTTTTAAGTTAGAGCCCTTCAACAAATACTCAGGAGTCGAGAACCATCTACATCCCGATTGAGTGTATCCTGAAGAATTGAAGGACTCGATGCTAAAACATGGTATAAACGTCACTTCGCATTAAATAAAATTCGCAAAATTTTCAGAGTCTCGGACTGACATCTGTTTTGTAGCCTATTTGTTTTTATTTTAATTGCAGTAAGACTCAGCATAAAATTTCCTTAGAAAAATTTTCACGGAATGACAGTCAAAGGTGGACGATTTTTTTTGCGGAATGGCTGGTTGAATTGATTTTGAGAGGTTGTTTTCAGTAAATGAGAAGTTACAAACTTCAGACAGCATAAGTCGGGAGACCGGGTTTACCGTTATACAACGGCATAAACTTCTCACCCTACTTCTTCTATATTTAATTTCATATTTCAAAAAAAAAATCCCACCTTGTAAGTGAGATTTTCCTGAGCGGGAGACCGGGTTTACCGTTATACAACGGCATAAACTTCTCACCCTACTTCTTCTATATTTAATTTCATATTTCAAAAAAAAAATCCCACCTTGTAAGTGAGATTTTCCTGAGCGGGAGACCGGGTTTACCGTTATACAACGGCATAAACTTCTCACCCTACTTCTTCTATATTTAATTTCATATTTCAAAAAAAAATCCCACCTTGTAGGTGAGATTATCCTGAGCGGGAGACCGGGTTCGAACCGGCGACATTCAGCTTGGAAGGCTGACGCTCTACCAACTGAGCTACTCCCGCATTAGGACAGCAAATATACATTTAATTCTTTTTAAATTCCAAAAAAAACTTCAAAAAGAAATACTTGCACAAGCCATCATTAATCAACTTATTGAAAATTATTCAATTAACTTCTAAATCTTTTATTTCTTGAATTTGGATTCCTTCTTCCACCTTGATTTCGTTGTGGTTTCTTCTTTTCTACATGATGATTCACTAGTGGAAAATTTTTATTCTCCAAAACAGGAATAGATTTTCCTATTAACTTTTGTATATCCTTTAAGTAAGCTTTTTCTTCTGCGTCACAAAAAGCAATAGCTGTTCCATCAGCTCCTGCCCTTCCTGTTCTACCTATTCTATGAACATAAGATTCTGCAACATTTGGAAGCTCATAGTTAATTACATGTGTTAACTCATCTATATCAATACCTCTTGCAGCAATGTCTGTGGCTACAAGCACGCGAGTTTCGTTTGCTTTAAAACTACTCAAAGCTTTTTGACGTGCATTTTGCGATTTGTTTCCATGAATTGCCAAGGCGGTGGTTCCGTCTTTATTTAAGTCCTTAACCACCTTATTAGCACCATGCTTTGTCCGCGTAAAAACTAAAACACGGTCAATTTGATCATCTTCTAAAACCTCTTTTAATAAGTTTTTTTTGTTTCCTTTATCTACAAAATAAACAAACTGCTGTATGGTGTTAGCGGTACTTGAAACAGGGGTTACTTCAACTTTAATTGGGTTGATTAAAATGGTGTTAGCTAATTTTACAATATCATTGGGCATGGTAGCCGAAAAGAATAATGATTGCCTTTTTTTAGGTATTTTAGCAATTACTTTTTTTACATCGTTCAAAAAACCCATGTCTAACATTCGGTCTGCTTCATCCAATACAAAATATTCTAACTGATTTAGTTGTACATATTTTTGTTGCATTAAATCCAGTAATCTTCCAGGAGTAGCAATAAGCACATCCACACCAGACTGAAGTGCTTGAACTTGAACATGTTGGCTTACTCCTCCAAAAATAACCTTATATTTCAACTGCGTATTAGCACCATAATTCTCAAAACTTTCAGCTATTTGTATGGCCAATTCTCTTGTTGGTGTTAAAATTAAACTACGTATAGGGCGTTTACCTGTTTTTTGAATAGGATGTTGAATCATTTGTTGAATTACAGGAATAGCAAAAGCGGCTGTTTTTCCTGTTCCTGTTTGTGCGCAACCTAAAATATCTTTACCTTCTAAAGCTGAAGGTATAGTTTGTTCCTGAATTGGTGTTGGGCTGTTATACCCTTGACTTGCTAATGCCTGTAGTATAGGCGTTGCTAAATTTAAATCTGTAAATTTCATTATAAAAATGTTTAAGACCTGATTATATAAAAAATGATACCCCGGTCTTTTGGGTAAAATCTTTTTTGCATTCTTAAACTTTAAAATTTATCAGAAGTTATTAACTATGATGTAGGAAAGAAAAAGAAATCTTAAAATTAGTTTTTGCTAATTTTTTTTTGCGAAGTTAAACTTTTTTTTGAAATATTACTGATTTTAACCAAATACATCTAGATGATTAGTCTATTAAAGAATAGAAATGAAAAATCACACTTCAACTTTAACCCACATTTTGTCTTCATTCAGCTGAAAACTCCCTTTGAAATTAAAATTGCACTCTTCTGGTGAAATAATGGACAAAAACAAACCTTTTTTATCCGATTCATATAAAAAATAAACTTGTCCTACTATGGGCTCAAAGCTGTAATTGGCCTGGTAAATTAAGTTGTTGTATTCGTATTGCTCCATTAAATTTTGATACTCCTTCTTAAGTGCTTCAAATTTGGTTTTTATTTGATGGTTTACTTTGCTGATGTTAGAATTTTTCCAGGCGGTAACATCTGTTGCCTCAATTTTTGGAGCTCCAGTATTGGTGGCATAAGGAAGTATGTGAGCATTGTATTTCTCATCTTTTTCATCAAAAACAACTTGATCGGGTTTCTTTTTTGCCATCTTTTTTATTTGCAAAGAAAAATAATATATCAGTTGAAACAAATGGAATTGATTTATATTTAACCTTCTTTAATTATTTGAAATTGGAATTATTATACCCCCTTTTATCTTTGTTAAAGCGATAAATTTTAAGTGTTTCTATTGCCTTTCAATAATAAAAAAAGCTACCTGTTTTATAATTATCTAAATCAAACAAGTATCTCTTCATTTTTAAGTTAGAATAAAATTATACTTCATCAAAAATCTGTTGATTATTAAAAAAGTAAGTAGCCAATTTTTAAAAAAAGCCTTATGCTTGCAAAAACATATTCCTACATTTTATAAATTTTATGAATCGGCATTTTAATTCAAAATAAAATATGTACATTAGAATTTAAAAATATACACTTATGGAAATTCCTGAATTTCACTTAGCTATTCCTGTACATGATTTAGAAAAATCACGATTGTTTTATACAGAAATTTTAAACTGTACGGAAGGAAGAGCTTCTAATCATTGGGTTGACCTTAATTTTTTTGGCCACCAATTGGTAATTCATGAAACTAAGATGAAGGCTAAAAATAAGTTTAATGAAGTGGATGGAAATCAAGTTCCTGTGCCTCATTTTGGGGTAGTTCTTGACTGGAATTCTTTTCATAATTTTGCTGAAATGCTTAGAAATAAAAAAATAAAATTTGAGATTGAACCTTACGTAAGGTTTAAAAATTTGCCTGGAGAACAAGCTACTATGTTTTTTTATGACCCAAGCGGTAATGCCCTAGAATTTAAAGCTTTTAAAGATAAAACAGAACTTTTTAAATCATGAAAACCAACCAAATTCACCCCAATGTTATCCGTCAAGTTTTTATATTAGTTTGTATTGTATTAGTTGGCGGAATTATTTTAGACAAATTGCTACCATATCTTTCGGGAGTTTTAGGAGCATTAACCATCTATGTATTATTTAAGAATCCTGTTCAAAAACTGCTTCATAAAGGATGGAATAAGACTTTGGTTTCATCAATCTTTATTTTAATTTCAACATTAATTGTGATTATTCCTTTATTCTTAGTGGTTTACATGTTAAGCACAAAAATTGGAAAAGCCGTTAAAAATTCAGAAGAAACCGTTGAAGCTTTAAAGGAACAATTGGAAAGCTTAGAAACCAAATACAATTTCAATTTGGCTACAAACATTTCAGATAATATAGACTCTGGAGCCGTTGCAGACTTCGTTTCCAGTAGTTTGCAAGGACTTGCTACAGAAACTTTTGATGTATTTATTGCCCTTAGTATAATGTATTTCCTATTGTTTTTTATGCTAGTTAACCAAAAAGTACTTAAGCAATCCATTTTTACTTACACCCCTATGAGTAAAGACAACCAGCGTTTGTTAGGGAAAGAAATTATTAATAAAGTAAAAGCCAATGCCATTGGTATTCCTTTGGTTGCATTTTTACAAGGAGTTGTTGCTTTAATAGGTTTTTGGATTTTTGGTGTGGAAGATGCCTGGTTTTGGTTTGTAATTACCGCCGTACTTTCTATTGTTCCTTTTGTGGGAACAATTTCCGGTATTCTACCA
Organism: Flavobacteriaceae bacterium; assembly: GCA_022565635.1. GTDB lineage: Bacteria > Bacteroidota > Bacteroidia > Flavobacteriales > Flavobacteriaceae > Psychroflexus. The sequence goes on from JAIUMH010000032.1 coordinate 14,254, forward strand.
GCATGCCTTATTCTTTGGGCTGATGGTTCAACCGGAGCGGCAATTGGTTTGGCTCTGTATGGGTTAATATTAGTGAATTCGTCAGATAATTTATTTCGCCTTTATATTCTGAAACGTTTATCTAATGAACATCCTTTAATTACCTTGCTCGGTGTAATAATTGGACTTCCGCTTTTTGGTTTTATTGGTTTAATTTTTGGTCCATTGCTAATTTCTGTATTTTTACTAATTGTGAAAATTTATAAGAAAGAATATGCAGATGTAAATCTGAAGTAATTACATAGATAATGAACTCTCCTCCTATTCTATTTTTTTCATATGCTAGATCTGGGGGTACATTAATGAATAAATGTTTACTCAATCTTTCAAATACAATTGTATTATCAGAAATCAACCCTAACGAATTTGGGGAAGGTTTATGGAAAAAAAGACCGTACATCCATGAAATTATTCAACTTCAGGTGAAGCAATGGTATGGAGTAGAACTTCAATCTACAAGTTTTGATGATGCGCTTTTAGAACTCATCAATTATTGTGCAAATAACAACATAAGATTAATTATAAGAGATTTTAGTATTGCTGATTTTGTATCCTCGCCATTACTTCAAAATCAACCTAAAAATCAACTTTCCTGGATTAAATGGATGGAAAATTATCAAATAAATTTCCACAGCTTTAGCCTAATTCGCCATCCTATGCAAGTATGGATTTCACATAAAATGCCTGAAGTGAATAGTTTTATTTCTTACTATAAAAATTATCTTCAAGAAATAAAAAAACATCATATTCCTTATTATTATTATCAATCATTTACTCGTCATCCCTTACATGTGCTCAACCAAATCTTAGGTCAATTGCAAATAACACAAAGTAGTGCTTCCTTATTAAATATAGAAAATAAGCATAATTTGTTTGGCGACATAAAAAACGCTAATCCTAAACTTCTTGAAATTAAAGATATGTCAGAGAGGCCAATTCCTTTTTGGAAATGGAAACAAGCAAATCAACTTATGATGAGAGAACCACTATTCAATGAGTTTTTTGAATTTCAAAATTCTAAAAGTTTTCATCTATTGGTTTATAATACTATTCTATTTTATTGGAATAAGCTCAGAAAATTCAAAAAGCTTCATTAAAACTATGCGCGCATAATAATTCGCTAAAATCACCTCAATGTAAACCTAATTTTATAAATTGCTCAAAACTTTTAAAACCTATAGAAAATGAATTATACCGATAAAATGCTTAGAGATGACGCCTTAAAAACTAAAAAAATTATTGTTACTGGTGGAGGAAGTGGACTAGGAAAATCAATGACTAGGTACTTCTTAGAGCTAGGTGCAGAAGTAGTCATCACTTCTAGAAACATAGAGAAACTAGAAAAAACAGCCACAGAACTTACAGAAGAAACAGGGAGTAAATGCTATGCTGTACAATGTGATGTAAGAAATTATGAAGAGGTTGAGAACATGATTAAAGAATCTCATCAGCATTTAGGAGAGGTAGATATACTGCTTAACAATGCCGCCGGAAATTTTATTTCACCTACAGAACGGCTATCCTCAAATGCTTTTGATACCATTATAGATATTGTTTTAAAAGGGACCAAAAACTGTACTTTAGCTTTAGGAAAATATTGGATCAATGAAAAACAGGAAAATAAAACCGTTTTAAACATTGTAACCACTTATGCTTGGACGGGCTCTGCTTACGTAGTTCCAAGTGCTACAGCTAAAGCTGGTGTATTAGCCATGACCCGCTCTTTAGCTGTTGAATGGGCAAAATACGGAATTCGTTTTAACGCTATTGCTCCTGGACCATTTCCAACAAAAGGAGCTTGGGATAGACTATTACCGGGCGACTTAAAAGAAAAGTTTGATTTAGCTAAAAAAGTGCCTTTAAAACGTGTTGGTGAACATCAAGAGTTAGCTAATTTAGCCGCCTATTTAGTATCTGATTTTTCACATTATCTAAACGGTGAAGTAGTAACTATAGATGGAGGTGAATGGCTAAAAGGTGCTGGCCAATTTAATCTTTTAGAAATGGTGACACCAGAAATGTGGGACATGTTAGAAGCTATGATAAAATCAAAAAAATCTTAAATTAGTATTAGATTAATTTTGTCATAAATTTTAATAAATGTAGTTTAGCTAATATAAATTTAACTAAATTAAAACCTATGAAAAATTATTTTTTTTACCTGAGCCTTTTTTGTTTCATAGCCTTTACATCCTGTAGCAGTGATGATGATGATGCCGTTGCAACAAGTCTAACTATTGCGGGTTCAGCCGAACAAATTGGTATTGGAGAAAACATTAACTTTACCGTTGAAAATGATCTTGGAGAAAACAAAACGGAAGAAGCTACAATCAACGTAAACAATACCCCTATTGAAGGAAATGTTTTTGCTTCAGAGGAAACTGGAAATTATTTGGCAACTGCAACTTTTGAAGATTTAACAAGTAATACATTTGAATTTTCTGTTACTAACTTCAGAGAATATGAATTTAATCAAGCGCTGGTTGTTTATCAAGGCTACATTAATGAAGAAATTGAAGGCGTAAGTGTTGACGGTTATGCCTATATTGTACTCTCTTACAATGGTCAAAGCATTTTAGAAAACCAACAAGCAATAGATCAGTCTGAAAACCAAATGGGATTTATCATAGTGACTCAAGAAGACGAAAATGGACTCCCATATCTTCCTGGAGAGTCTGTTGAAACAGAACAATTAGTAAACACATTTCTACTTAAAGAAAACGGAACAGAGGAGGAATATACAAACCAAATTGAAGATGGAAATTACAGCGTTGAATTTGGTGATATTAATTTCAACTCTGAATTTGGCGGAAATGCATCTTGTGAGCTAAATCTTGTTTTTGATGAGTTTGAAGAATACAACGGTGTATTTGATGGTGAATTTATTTTCGTAGATGCCTCTGGAGCTGGTGGAGGTGGTAATCCAGAAGAAAGACCATTTAAAAGCAATCTTCAACTTGACCACAAAACAGTGACTCAATTAAAAAGTTACCTCAACAAATAAAGCTAGCAAACAACTCTATATAAACCGATGCATTTAATTTTTTGTAAGTGCATCGGTTTTTTATTGAAAAAATGACAAGGATTACATGAGAGACTTCATGAAAAGCAGCATAAAAACCTATTAAAATACAGAATTTTAGAAACCAATTGAGTGTTGTAAATCTAAATAATATAGGAGTTTTTTACCCTAATTTAAAAAGCTTTGGATTGAAGTAAGTATCTTTGAAATTCAAAATAAAATATACATGCTAAAGCAACTATTTTTTCTAATTTTTGTATCTTTAAATTTGATTTCTTGTAATCAAGATCAACAACTAACGGCTGATTCCATTATTGATCAGGCTGTTTTTAAGTCGGGTACATTTCACTTTGCCAACGCTAAAGTAAAATTTGATTTTAGAGACATTACCTATACAAGTCTTGGTGAATGTGGCGAATTTAAACTGAAAAGAGAGTTCACCAAAGATTCAGCAATAATAGAAGACGTTTTTGATCAAAAAAAATTTCAAAGAAAAGTAAATCAACAAAAAGTTTCCGTATCAGATAGCCTTGCTAACTTGTATGCTGAATCCATCAACTCAGTTTTGTATTTTGTTCAACTCCCTTACCGTTTAAAAGATCCTGCAGTCCAAAAAAAATTAATAGGAAAAGAGAATATAAACGGAAATGAATACCACAAAATTAAAGTAAGTTTTCAAGAAGAAGGCGGTGGACAAGACTTTGAAGATATTTACATGTACTGGATTCACACCGAAACCTTTGATGTTGATTACCTTGCTTATTCTTTCTTGGTAAATGGTGGTGGCATACGTTTTAGAGAAGCTTATAACCCGCGCAAGGTGAACAACATAAAATTTGTTGATTACAGAAACTATGATGTAAAAAATAAAAACATTAAACTTGAAGATTTAGCCAAACTTTTTCAAAACAAAGAACTTAAACTAATCTCTAGTATTGAAAATTCAAACATTGAAGTTGAAATAATTGACAATCAATGTCTCTAAAAATAGAATACGACTCAAAGCTAAAATCATTGTCGTTGAATATAATGTAATTTTATCATCATAAGATTACATTATGAAAAAAACTCGAACAATAATTATTTTTTATACATGAATAATTATTGAAAATTGAGAATGTAAAATTTATTACCTTTAGTAAAGTATATTTGTGGATATAAAAAAATATTACCTATGAGAAATTTAATTATAACATTGAGTTTATTTACAGGTCTCGGACTTGTAGCTCAACCATCAATGGATGTTAGTTCTTGCCCTTATCTCTCTGGCGGAGATAGTGAGCAAGTAAAGCTTAGCAATGACCAAGATGGAAAAAAAAGAAAGTTAGGTGACAAAGATTGGTGGCCTAATCAATTAGATCTAAACATTTTAAGACAGCATTCTAACAAATCTAACCCTATGGGAGAAGATTTTAACTATGCTGAAGCTTTCCAACAGCTGGATTTAGAAGCGCTTAAATCTGATTTAAGAGCATTAATGACAGACTCTCAAGATTGGTGGCCAGCAGATTTTGGTCATTACGGAGGACTGTTTATTAGAATGGCATGGCACTCTGCCGGAACCTACAGAACAGGTGATGGTCGCGGTGGATCTCGTGCTGGACAACAGCGTTTTGCTCCACTTAATTCTTGGCCAGATAACGCAAACTTAGACAAAGCTAGACGTTTATTATGGCCAATCAAGCAAAAATATGGAGAGCAAATTTCTTGGGCAGATTTAATGATATTGGCAGGAAATGTTGCCCTTGAAGATATGGGCTTTGAAACGATTGGTTTTGCAGGTGGACGTGAAGACGTATGGCAACCAGAAATTGATGTTTATTGGGGGCCTGAATCTGAAATGCTTGAAGATGAGAGATATGCAGAAGGAAGAGAACTTGAAGATCCGTTAGCTGCTGTACAAATGGGATTAATTTACGTGAATCCAGAAGGACCTAATGGAGAACCAGATCCCGTAGCCGCTGCACATGATATTCGTGAAACTTTTGGCAGAATGGGTATGAATGACGAAGAAACTGTAGCATTAATTGCCGGTGGCCACACCTTAGGAAAAACACATGGTGCCGCAGCAGATAAACACATGGGACCTGAGCCAGAAGCTGCCGCTATTGAAGAAATGGGCTTAGGATGGATGAGCAACTATAAATCAGGTAAAGGAAAAGATGCTATTACCTCTGGTTTAGAGGTTACTTGGACTTCTACTCCAACTCAATGGAGTCATGATTACCTTACTTTTTTGTATGAGTATGAATGGGAATTGATGAAAAGCCCAGGAGGAGCTCACCAATGGGTGGCTAAAGATGCAGATAAAATTATTCCTGATGCATTTGACGAAGATAAAAAACATCCGCCTTATATGTTAACTACCGATTTATCTTTAAAAATGGATCCTATTTATGACAAAATATCAAGAAGATTTTTAGAAAATCCAGAAGAATTTAAAAGAGCTTTTGCTAAAGCCTGGTTTAAATTAATTCACAGAGATATGGGGCCAACTTCCACTTATTTAGGTCCTGATGTACCCGAAGAAGAATTTATTTGGCAAGATCCTATTCCTAAAGTGAATCATACGCTAGTTAGTGAAGCTGATGTAAACAAACTAAAAGAGGACATTTTAAACACAAATTTAAGTGTAGGTGAATTGGTTTCTACCGCTTGGGCTTCGGCTTCAACGTATAGAGATTCAGACCGAAGAGGGGGCGCAAACGGCGCAAGAATTTTGTTAGAGCCACAAAGAAACTGGGATGTAAATAACCCACAACAGTTAAATAAAGTGTTAGATGAATTAGAGAAAATTCAAAAGAAATTCAATCGCAAAGCTAAAGGCGATAAAAAGATTTCTATGGCCGATTTAATTGTATTGGCTGGCAATGCAGGAGTTGAAAAGGCCGCAAAAGAAGCTGGTATTGAAATTGAAGTCCCTTTCACACCGGGCAGAATGGATGCTTCAGCTGAAATGACTGATGTAGAATCATTTGCTGTTTTAGAACCTATTGCTGATGGTTTTAGAAATTATAAGAAACAAAAATATTCATATTCTACTGAAGAATTATTGATTGATAAAGCTCATTTGCTTACACTTACTCCTCCAGAAATGACAGTTTTAGTGGGTGGAATGAGAGTTTTAGAAACTAATTATGATGGTTCTAAACATGGAGTCTTAACAAACAAAGCTGGTGCATTGACTAACGACTACTTTGTTAACTTACTTAGTATGGATAACAAAGCTGTAGCTGTGGACAGTGAAAAAGAGGTTTTTGAAATTAAAGACAGAAGTTCTGATGAAGTGAAATGGACAGCTACAAGAGCCGATTTAATCTTTGGATCAAATTCAGAATTAAGAGCTCTAGCTGAAGTTTACGCTGCACAAACGGCTAAAGAAAAGTTTGTAAAAGACTTTGTAAAAGCTTGGAACAAGGTAATGAACCTAGATAGATTTGACCTAATTTACAACAATTAAGTTGCACTCACTAATTTCTATAATAAAACCCCAAACTTTGTAAGTTTGGGGTTTTATTATTTACACTATATTTATGTTTCTAAGCTTTAATAAATTGACAATCAACTTATAAAATATTTCAATATTCTTCTTACTTCTTCTGGTGAATGAACATAATAATTGGCCTTGGTTTTCTGCAATCCAACCTTAACGCTATGCGTTTTTTCAGGCAAATCTTCAAACATAAATTCGTCTGTCCAATCATCACCAAAACAAAACAACTCATCAAAATTAAATTGATTCTGGATTTGAGTACTTGCACGACCTTTACTTACTTTGCTACTTTTAATTTCAATCACTTTATGACCATCCAGTAAGGTTAAATCGGTATTTGTTATAAAGCTGTTGAGCACAGTTTTAATCTCAATCAATCGCTTTTGAGCAAGTTCAGCATCTACTTTCCTGTAATGCCAAGCCAAAGAATATTTCTTGACCTCAACAAGACTACCAGGGGTTCTATCTACAAACTTCTCAAGGACGGGAAGTACATTTTCCATCCATTCGGTTTTTAAAGCCTCCGTCATTTCCCATTCACCATCTTTGGGCTTATAGTACACGCCATGATCAGATACTAAACTCACAGGAAGATGCCCCAACCAAGCATTTAAAGTTTTTTGATCTCTTCCACTTATTACCACCACCAAGGTGTTTTGGATGGCCGCTAGTTGCTTAATCAAATTGAGTAATTGAGCGTCGGGTTGAGCATCTTCTGGATTGTTTTTGAAGCTCACTAAAGTACCATCATAATCTAAAAACAAAACTTTTGTTTTAGATTGGTCAAGAATAATAGATTTAAATTTTACTAAAGTTTCCTCATCAATTAATTGTGCATTTATCCGTTCAGACAATTGTTTTTTTCCATGTTGAAGTGAATTCATAAAATCTTCTGCCCATTTTTCTACCGTGTATCTTGCTACTCTTTTTCGAAGTACTTTCATTCTTCTTTTCTGCTCTTTCTTCTTCATAGAAAGTGCCGAATGAATATTTTTGGCCATTTCCTCTAAGCTAAACGGATTAATCTGTAAGGCTTCATCTAATTCTTTTGACGCTCCAGTCATTTCACTAAGCACTAAAACCCCATCTTCATTGGTTCGTGTAGCAATATATTCCTTGGCTACTAAATTCATTCCATCTCTTACAGGGGTAATTAATGCCACATCAGAAGAGGTGTATAAATCAATTAAATTATCAAAAGGCATGGATCTATAAAAATACCAAATAGGCGTCCAACTCACCGTTGAAAATTCGCCGTTAATCCGGCCTACTAATTCATCAGTTTCTTTTTTTAAGCGTTGATATTGAGGAACTTTAGAACGAGAAGGAACAGCCAACATAATTAATCTTACCTTTTCTTGGTACTGAGGGTATTTCTTCAAGAAATATTCAAATGCGCGAATTCTATTTGGAATTCCCTTGGTATAATCCATGCGGTCTATAGATAAAATCATTTTAGTTCCAGGTGAAGATAAATGTTGATCTAAGCGCTTTTGAATTTCAGATTTATTGGTTTTACTATCCTCTTGATGTTGTAATGCGGCGGCTTCAAATTTAGTATAATCAATTCCCATAGGAAAAGAATCCACTTTAATTAATCGATTGCTTGTTCTAATTTCGTTGAACTGCACATCCAAATTTAAAATCCTTCTTACCGAACTCAAAAAATGACGTTCATAATCATAGGTATGAAACCCAATTAAATCAGCGCCCATTAAGCCTTCTAAAATTTCTTTTCGAACGGGAAAAGTCCTAAAAATTTCGTAGGAAGGAAAAGGTATGTGCAGGAAAAAACCAATAGACAAATCGGGTCGCTTCTTTTTTACCATAGTTGGAACCAACATTAATTGATAATCATGCACCCAAACCTCATCTCCCTCATCAGCATTTTTAATCACTTCGTTAGCAAACTTTTGGTTGACTTCAATATATCTCTTCCATGTCTTTTTTCTGAATTCGGTATAATCAATAAAATAGTGAAAAAGCGGCCAAAGAGCTCGATTGCTAAAGCCATAATAATACCGATCAACGTCTTTTTGGTTGAGCTTCACCCCTACACACTTTTGCTTCTTAATAGCCTGTTGAACTTCCTCAGCTAACGCTTTTGGTATATCTTCCTCTACAAGTCCAGACCATCCAATCCAAACTCCATTTCCTTCTCGGTGTACCGATTTTAATCCTGTAGCTAAGCCACCAACACTAGGCGTAGTTTTTATTTGATTTTCATCAATTTCAACTTGTAAAGGCAATCTATTTGAAACAATTATTGTTTTATTCATAATAAAAATTAAATTTGACTAAATTTTTTCTTGAATACAGTTCAAATTTATAAATTTAATTTTCAAAATAAGCTAAAATGATAAATAATCTTAATTTCGGAATAATAGGTAATTGCCAATCAGCAGCTTTAGTCTCCAAAAAAGCGTCAATAGATTGGCTTTGTTTGCCTAAATTTAATGAAGCTTCAGTTTTTGCCAAAATTCTAGACCAGCAAAAAGGAGGAAGTTTTTCTATAGAAGTAGATGAAGATTACCATATAGAACAAACCTACATAGAAGAAACTTGTTTACTTAAAACTACATTTTCAAAATCGACAGATGCTTTTGAAGTTATTGATTTCATGCCCCGTTACAGAAAAGAAAACCTAAGTTATCATTCACCTCCAGAAATCATTCGAAAAATAAATGTACTAGCAGGTGCGCCCAAAGCAAAAATAGTTTTTGACCCAAAACTCAACTATGCACGCGGTCTTACTAAATTATTCAACAAACCCAACTTTATTGTAGCTTTAACTGAAGATAAAAATTTTGATACTACTTTTTTATACTCCAATTTACCTCATGAAGCCATTTTAAAGCAAAGCGAAATTAGTTTACCTAACACTTCATATTTTGTGCTTTCTTATAATGAAAAAATTAATGTCCCAAATTTAGACTATGTTGATTTAGAAATGGAAAGAACCAATGTATATTGGAGAAATTGGATTGCTAAAAACCCAAAATATCAGAACTATCAAGAGTATATTAACCGAAGCGCGCTTACTTTAAAGTTGCTTAGTTATGACAAAACAGGAGCTATTTTAGCAGCGGCAACTACCTCACTTCCAGAAACGATTGGCGAAGTTAGGAATTGGGATTACCGTTTCTGCTGGATTAGAGATGCTTCTATGGTAGTAAAAGTGATTTCTCAATTAGGTCATAAACGCATGGCCAAAAGATACCTAGATTTTGTAGTTGACCTTATTCCAAATAAAGATGAAAAACTTCAAATTATGTATGGAATAGAAAAGGAAAAAAACCTTGAGGAAAAATTTCTGGAACACTTGTCAGGTTACCAAAATTCTGCTCCTGTTAGAATTGGAAATGCGGCCTTTTCACAAAAACAAAATGATATTTATGGCATTTTAATGGATGTTATTTTCCAAGAAATTGTCAAATACGGAAAAGAAATAGATAACCTAGAACAACTTTGGGACATCACTAAAGGTATTGCTTGGGTAGTGGG
>JAIUMH010000033.1 GCA_022565635.1 Flavobacteriaceae bacterium
TAAAAAAAATCAATTAAATGTTTGGAATTTAACACAGAATCTTCGCATAGCTTGAGAAGTTGCAAACTTGGTATAGCTTGGCTATAAAGTAGATTGGTTTATTCTTTTAAAATGGCATAAAAGGAGATTATTTTTTTATTTAGAATTATTAGAATGTATTAAAATACGTATTTTTACGCTAAAATTTAAAATTATGTCGACAGCAAAAAAACAATACAAACGCGTTACGGTAAAATCGCTTGTAGATATGAAATCCAATAAGGAAAAAATATCTATGCTAACCGCTTATGATTATACCATGGCTAAAATAGTTGACCAAGCTGGGGTGGATGTGATTTTAGTGGGTGATTCTGCTTCCAACGTCATGGCGGGGCATGAAACCACCTTACCCATTACTTTAGACCAAATGATTTACCATGCAAGCGGAGTAATTAGAGCTATTCACAGAAGTTTGGTTGTTGTTGATTTACCTTTTGGTAGTTACCAAAGCGACCCAAAGGAAGCGCTCCGTTCTGCTATTCGAATCATGAAAGAAAGTGGTGCTCATGCCGTAAAAATGGAAGGAGGTAGTGAAATTAAAGATTCTATTAAGCGTATCTTAAAAGCTGGTATTCCAGTGATGGGACATCTAGGATTAACTCCTCAATCCATTTATAAATTTGGCACTTACACCGTACGTGCAAAGGAAGATGCAGAGGCTGAAAAATTAAAACAAGATGCTTTGCTTTTAGAACGTCTGGGTTGTTTTTCTTTGGTGTTAGAAAAAGTGCCTGCTCAATTAGCTGAAGAGGTAGCTAAAAGCGTAAGCATTCCTGTAATTGGTATTGGTGCTGGTAATGGAGTAGATGGCCAAGTACTGGTGCTGCATGATATGTTGGGAATGGACCACGAATTTAATCCGCGTTTTTTACGAAGGTATGCCGATTTAAAAACCATTATGACCGATGCCTTTATTCAGTATAATAAAGATGTAAAATCGGGTGACTTTCCAAATGAAAATGAACAATATTAATGGTGTTGACCTGTTGTAAAAAAGAGGTTGGAGGTATCATTTTGCTTGTAAGTCAAATTTGCACTACGCAATTCCTTTAGAATAGATACCGCATTAAAGCATCAGCCTACTGTTTCCTGTTCTAACTTTTAAATCAGCACACTTCTAGTGACTAATGTTTAATATCACCAGAATATCAACTAAATAGAAGTTTCAATCAATTGAAATACATACATAAAAAACCACCTTTCAACGAGGTGGTTTTTCTATTATTTAAGAAAATATTTTAGTTTTCTGAAGTTTGCTCTTCAGCTTCTTTTTTAAACTCTTCGTTAGCAACAATGGCCAGTTCTACTCTTCTATTTTTAGCTCTACCTTCTGCCGTAGCATTATCATATTTAGGTTGTTCCTCTCCAAAATATTTCATGGTTAAACGTTTACTTGATATGTTATTTTTAATCAAATAATCTACCACCGAAGAAGCTCTTCGCCTAGATAAATCCAAATTGTAGTTGGCATTACCAACACTATCTGTATGTCCTTCAATTACTATATCTGTTTTTGGGTATTCTTGAAGAATTTTGATCAATTTATCAAGAGATTTTTTTGAATCCCTATTAAGTGCATCTTGATTAGTATCAAAATAAACACCCGAATTTTCATCAAAAGTTACCGCTATCCCTTCTCCTACTCGTACTACTTCTGCGCCGGGAATTTCCTCTTCTATACGTTTGGCTTGCTCATCCATTCGGTTGCCTATATAAGCACCAGATGCACCACCAACAACACCTCCAATTACGGAGCCTAAAGCTGTATTGTTTCCACTTCCAACATTGTTGCCTAAAATTCCACCAATAATGGCTCCACCAGCAGCACCAATTGCTGTACCTCGCTGTGTATTATTCGTGTTTTTAATGGCATCGCAACCTACTAAAGATAGAATCAAAAACAGACTGAACGAAATACTTAGAATATATTTTTTCATAGTGATAATTTAATGTGATTTAATTTTTAACAAAATTCAACTCAACAATCATAGGTTTCCCTTGAAAATTGACATTTAAGTCCCAAACCATACTATTTTCAGAAATTTGCTTCAATTGCATTCTAGAACCTCTTTTTTTACGACTGGCTTTTTCATCATCTGCCATTTTAATTAAAATATCATAGTCGTAATACAATTGCTTGCTTTGTTGTAATGACCAAACTAAATTTTGTTCTGGAACAATACAGTCGTTATCAAAAATTTCAACGCTACCGCTGTTGTTGTTGGCTATAAAATTCCATTTAGAACCTTCAAAACATTGTGATGAAGCAACTTCAAAAAGGGTTACGTCAAAAAAGCCACTTGCGTCTGGATATTCTACACTCATCAACTTCCAATCTCCAGAAAAGCCTTTTTCTTGCTGTTTAATTTCTTTAGAAGCTCCACAGGAAATTAAGATCAAACTCAGAAAAGACAATAGTAAAAATTTCTTCATGATTTTAAATTTAGTATTTATAGAAGCAAATATAAATTTTAAAGCTCCAATAAAAGCAGTATTACAATAAATTTTAGCTTAAACTTGATGAATATCAATTGTAATGTATTTCATTTTAAATATCTTCGCCTACTAAAACAAATTAAATGGATTCTATAGCTAAATATATTGATCACACCCTTTTAAGTCCTGAAGCTACCAAGCTTCAAATTGAAAAACTGTGTAATGAGGCTCTTGAGTATGATTTTGCTAGTGTTTGTGTTCCTCCTATTTATGTACCTTTAGCTTCTCAGCTTCTTCAAGGCCAAGAAAAAGTAAAGGTTTGCACAGTAATTGGTTTTCCTTTGGGGTATAACCTATCAAGAACAAAAGCCTTTGAGGCACAACAAGCCATTTTGTTAGGGGCTCACGAAATTGATATGGTCATCAATCAAACCATGCTTAAAAACAAAGACTGGAAAGGTGTAGAAAATGATATAAAAGAAGTGAAAATTGCTTGTCAAGATAAACTTTTGAAAGTCATCTTAGAAACAGCTCATCTTAATCAAGAAGAAATTCAAAAAGCTTCTAAAGTGGCTGAGATTGCGGGGGCTGATTTTGTAAAAACTTCAACAGGATTTGGTCAAGGTGGTGCAAGTTTAGAAGCTGTGAAACTTATGAAATCAAGTATTTCTGACAAGGTAAAAATCAAAGCTTCTGGAGGAATTAGAGATGCCGCAACAGCACAGGAATACATTAACTTAGGCGTTTCTAGAATTGGTACATCTTCTGGAGTGGCTATTGTAGAAGGAAAAAATTCTGATAAGAACTACTAAATTTAATTCAATGAGTATACATATCAATGCTAAAAAAGGAGACATTGCAGAAACAATTCTTCTTCCTGGCGACCCACTTCGCGCTAAATGGATTGCAGAAAATTTTTTAGAAGATCCGATTTGCTACAATGAAGTTAGAGGAATGTTAGGCTTCACAGGAAAATATAAAGGAAAGCCTATTTCTGTTCAAGGTTCGGGTATGGGCATACCTTCTATTAATATTTATGCCCATGAATTAATTAATGAGTTTGGAGTTAAAAACCTCATTCGTGTTGGAAGTGCAGGCTCAATGCAGAAAACCATTCAATTAAGAGATGTGGTTATTGCTATGGCAGCTTCAACAGATTCTTCCTTAAATAGGTCAAGATTTAATGGCGGGGATTTTGCGCCTACAGCCAATTTTGATTTATTTAGAAAAGCAATTCAAATTGCCGCACAAAAAAACATAGAAGTAAAAGCTGGTAATGTCTTATCTTCTGATACATTTTATACCGATGATCCAGAAGAATGGAAGAAATGGGCTAAATTTAATGTACTTTGTGTTGAGATGGAAGCGGCTGGTTTATATTCTACCTGTGCTAAACTTGGCGCTAATGCGTTGAGCATACTTACTATTTCTGATTCTTTAGTCACTGGCGAAGTGACCACTGCTGAAGAAAGAGAAACTACCTTTAGCCATATGATTGAAATTGCATTAGGGTTAAATCAGTAATGGAATTTAAAAGTTACGCCATAAACAGGCAGTTGAAGGGTTTTTTGGAAACGCATCAACTTTTAAATAGTCAAAGCATAAGCCCCTACCCAAATTTTGATGTGAATGACATTTTAATTTCTCCCGATGGTTCACATCTTGAGAAAGAATTAAAAAATTTGCTTTATGTGGGTAAACGAATGGAAATTTTCTTTACCACTACCATAGAAAATCATCCTGATTATAACTTAATTTTACATAGCCTTCAACTAAGAAATGAACAAAAAACCACCCTGGGAGAAATTGATTTCTTAGTTGAAGATGTAAAGCTTCAACAAATCATTCATGTTGAATTGGTTTTTAAGTTTTACATATATGATCCTGAATATCATAGCGATGAATTGATGTGTTTTATGGGACCTAAACGCAAAGATTTTTTAAAGAAAAAACTCCACAAACTTCACACTCACCAATTTCCTATATTGTTTACTAAAGAATGTCAAGAAGCATTAAGCAAACTACAAATTCACCCTAAAAATATTCAACAGAAATTATGTTACAAAGCTCAAGTCTATCTTCCATATAACAAAAAAGTTAGTCTTCCTTCGTACATAAATTCCGATTGTATTTCTGGGTTTTGGTTAAAATTTGAGGATTTTGAAAAACTTTCAAAAGACAGTACATTCATTATTCCACAAAGACAGGATTGGATGGTATTTCCTGATTTTAACGTATATATGTCTAATGATTTTTGGAGCGCTCATACAGCAGTAGAAAAGCTCATACAGCAAGGCCACGCTCCCATGCTTTGGAAAAAGTCCAAAGAAGGGAAAATCAATAGCTATTTTATTACTATAGATTAGTTGGGAGAATAATTTGGGTCCAACAAATTTTCTCGCGTTGTTATTTCTTTTAAAGAGGCTTTTTTAAGTAATTCAACAGTGGTGTTTCTCAATTCCAAAAACACATCTCTAATTCCACATGTTTCTTCATTTTTGCATTCTTCACAGCGCTCATAGTATTTATAAGTAACGCAAGGCAAAAACGCAATAGCCCCATCAAACAAGCGCATGACTTCAGCTAGATTAATATCCTCTGGGCTTTTAAGTAAGTAGTAACCCCCGTTTTTACCGCGTTTACTTGCCAAAATGGCCGCTTTTTTTAAATCTAACAAAATGCTTTCTAAAAACTTTTGAGGTATATTTTGAGCTTCCGCAATTACTGAAATTTGCACAGGTTCATTAGATTTTCTTTTGGCTAGATAAACCAATGCATTAATGGCATATTTTGTCTTTTTTGACAGCATAAATAGTAATTAAAATTGTTGCTAAAATTTGCTAATCTAGGTTGAATTACAAAATTATTTAATTTTCTTTTTCAAATAGTCTTTAACGTATAATTTACCAAAAAGAATCATTAAAACTACCAACAAAGGGGTAGCTAATAGCAATCCCCATGCTCCGGTAAGCGCTCCCAAAACAAATTGAAAAAACAACAATAACGCAGGAGGTATTGAAAGCATTCTTTTTCTAACGTATGGACCAACAAAGCCCGTTTCAATCAATTGAACCAACATATAAACCAGCAAGATAAGTAAAGTTGTTTGCACACCATCTAACAAACCTACTAAAAGCGCAGGAATTAAAGCCACGGTGGGTCCTATATTTGGAATAAAACACAATAATCCAGCAATTAAAGCTAAAATCAACCACAACTCTACTCCAATAATCAACAATCCTATTGCGGTGGTAACAAAAATAAAAAACATTAAAATCAATTGTGCTTTTAACCAAATACGCAAATCAGATCCTATTTTTCTTAAAATTTGTTCTGCAGTTCTTTCATTGGCTTTTGGAGTGAGTAAAACTATTCCTTTTACATAGTCTATTGGTGTAGCAATAAAAAATACAGCAAAAAAAGTAATGGCATATAAATCGCCAAAAAAGCCAAAAGTGTATTGAAAAAAATATCCTAAGCTAGAAGCTATTTTGTCAGTATTCCCTATAAAACTAAGTGCGTTTTGAAGCGCGTCTTCTGCAACAGCATAACCTTCTGCATAGTTTTGTAAATTACGTAAAGTATTGGGTAAAATTTGTTCAAATCTTGTATATTGCTCACTTAGTGTAGCTCCTACCAATAAAAAAGCTCCAACAACTAATACATTCACTAAAATAATTGAGATACCTAAAGAAACCAAGCGGTGCATTTTTATAAGTCGCTCAATTCTAGATGCCAATCCATGAAAAAAAATGGCGATTAAAAGTCCTGCAAAGGCTAAAAAACCAATATGGAAAGCATTTAAAACAAGTGCTAGAACAGCCACTACAAAGACCAAATAAATTATTTTTTGCTTAAACTCTTTCAAAATTTCTCATTTTATGGTTGTAAAAATAAGGTTTTATTTTTTCATGAATCTAGTTCATAAGTAAATTTGATTCTTTAAAAATCTTACTAAGCTATTATCTTGTTAACAATATTTTAAAAGTTTATTGTAAAAATTTTAAAATATCTTTAAAAAGCCTATTTTTGGATATCAAATAAATTCAAATGCATAAATTATACTTTGTTATCCTAATCCTTTTGGTTGTTTTGCCAGCTAATGCACAATTTCAAGCATTTCAAGAATCTTCTGAGGAGGTAATTGAAGAGCGAACAAAATACACTAAGAAGTTTATTCATAAAAATAAAACATCATCCCTCAAAAAATCTTCTGCTCCGCTTCACTATCTTACTTCTAATGGGCGTTGGGAGGACTTGGATTATGAAATTGTTCAAAATCAACAATTTTATCAGTTTCCAAAGCAAGCACCAACCCATCAATTAAATGGCGATAAGTTAAGCTACAGTATTCATAATGGTCAAAATCAAATTGGTTTTGGTGAACCCAAAATGGTCTTTTTAAACGAAAACTTTCAGGAAATCAAACAAGCAAAATTTTCAGCCAATAAGAGAATTGAAGTAGCTCAAAAGCATCTTCAAGTGGTAGATGAAACCCAGCCACTTCAGTTGGATTATGACTTTTATTCAAAAGCTATAAAAACCAATATCTTAATTAATGAGGCTACTTTTATTCCGCAAGAAAGTCATCAATTAGTTATTTTCACTCCTATTGAAATTCCTTCAGGATGGTCGGTTCGTCTTCAAGAGATGGATAAATTTACAGAAGTTTTATTTGTAAACCCTTCTGGAAAAACAGAATTTAAGCTTAGTCCTACGGTAATTTCTGATGCAGTGGATATCAACAAAAAAATAAGACATGAATTTGAAGTTGAAGTAGCAAAATATGAATTGATAGAAAACGCTAATGGTTTTCAAATAAAAACCATTATTGACGGAGCTTGGTTAACTCATCAAAATCGTATTTTCCCCATTGCTATTGATCCCGTTGTAAGTATTACGGATAACACTGAAGTAGGTAGTTGCTTTTCTCCAAATTTTCAAACAAGCACATTAAGTATTGATGTACCAGAAGACCAAGAAGTGTTTTTTACCAATATAGAATATGACATTGTTGCTGTTTCTGGAAGTCAAGCATGGATGTCCGACCAACGTAGCTATGTATCAAGTATTAACGGAGAAACCAATATCTTAAACGGTGTTGGAGATACCGCTGGAACTGAAACTTACGAATTATTAGGTACAAGTATTGCCAACGGAACTTCTGCAGGAACCATTGATTTTACCTTTCATAATGGAAGAGTTTGGGGTGGTAATGGATGCAATACCACTTTTCAAATTATGAACAGAAGAGATATTGAAGTTTTTTATGGCACGGTAGAATTTGCTGATGGTCCTGTTTACATTAATGAATATTCCTTTGCTAACCGTGGAAACATTACAGGTAATCATGTTGGACAGCATTTTACAGATGAATTTGGAAGGACTGAAAGCTGGATAGAACTCTATAATGCAGATCCCGATTTTTTCTATGATTTATCTGGACATTATTTAAGCAATGACGAAAACAATCCCTTAAAATGGCAAATTGAATCGGCTTTTATTCCTCCTAATTCTAAAGTGATTATTTGGGATTCTAGACGCGATATTTCTAGTGGAATGGTGTTGCATTCCGATTTTAATTTTAGGCAATTAAGAGAAGATGCCATTGTCTTATCTGATGCAGATGGAAACCTCATTGAATCTTTGGTTATTGATAAAACACAACATAATCATTCTAGAGGAAGACTGATTGATGGTGGTGATGATTGGGGAATTTTTACACTTCCTACACCAGGAAATCCAAATGAAAACGGAGTAATAGCCTATACTTCTACACCTTTGTTTGATGTAGAAGCTGGAGAATACTCAACTAGTGTAAATGTGAGTTTGAGCACAGAAAATGAAGACGAAGAAATTAGATATACCACAGATGGCTCCACTCCTACTGAAAATTCAACAGTATATACTTCACCTATTCAAATAGATGAAACTACCGTAATTAGAGCCCGTTGTTTTAATGATGACCCCATGATTATACCTGGATTTATAGAAACCAATACGTATCTAATTAATGAAAATCATTCGCTTCCTGTTTTTTCATTTGCCGGAGATCAAGACATGCTCACGCTTTTTAATGGAAATGACCAATTACGGCCATTAGGACATTTTGAATACTTTGATGAAGATGGTTTATTTATAGATGAAAATTTTGGCGACTTCAACAAACATGGTAATGATTCTTGGAATTATGCTCAACGCGGCGTTGACTTTATTTCTAGAGATGAATTTGGCTACAACCGTAGATTGGATCACAAATTTTTCAAAACCTCAGACCGAACAAGATTTAGGCGATTAATGGTAAAAGCGGCAGCTAATGATAATTATCCTTTTGAAGAAGGCGGTGCGCATATTCGTGATTCTTACATTCAAACCCTATCTCAACTAGCTCATTTAGATTTGGATGAACGTAGTTCTACCAATGTCATTGTATATGTAAACGGCCAATATTGGGGGGTTTACGATTTACGTGAGCGTGTGGATGATAATAATTACACCGATGAATATTTCAACCAAAATTACACTTTTAGAGATAGTGATATTTATCTTCAGTTTTTAAAAACTTGGGGAGGCACTGAAGCGCATTTTGGCAATCAGCCTGCTATTAATGATTGGCAAAACTTAGTTAATTTTGTTTTGAATAATGATATGGGCAATGAAACTAATTACCAACAAGTTGAACAAGAACTAAATATGCAAAGTTTAATTGATCACTTTGTGCTTAATTCCTATATTGTTTCAAGAGATTGGTTAAATTACAATACTGGTTGGTGGAGAGGTTTAGACCCTAATGGAGAAGCACAAAAATGGCGCTATATTGTTTGGGATATGGAGGCCGCTTTAGGGCATTTTACCAATTATACAGGAATCCCCAACGATTCTGCAACTGCTCCCCCATGTCAAGTTGAAAATATCACTGTAGGAAATGGTCATGCGCAAATACTCAATAAATTAATTTCAGAAAACGAAGAAATTGAAGAACGCTACGTCAACCGCTACATTAGCTTAATCAATACACATTTTAAATACGAAAATGCAGAGGCAGTATTAGATAGTATGGTGAATAACATAGCCCCAGAAATGCCTAGACAAATTGAGCGTTGGGGTGGAAATCTTACTACTTGGGAAGATAATGTACAAGCAATTAGAGATTTTCTGCAAACTCGCTCTTCTTCTCTTATTAATGGTTTAATAAATTGCTATGATCTCACTGGACCATTTGAAGCTAACCTAAATGTTGTTCCTTCTACCGGCGGTACCATTCAATTGAATGATGAAAACCTTTCTAACTTTCCCTTTGAAGCTACTTTATTTGGTGAAATCAACACCTATTTAAGAGCAGAAGCCAATCCTGGGTATAGTTTTTCTCATTGGGAAGTAGATGGCGTTGTGGTGAGTCCAGATTTAAATGCTGAAGAGATTTCTTTTATGGTTTCTGAAGATAGTGAGTTTACTGCTCATTTTGAAAATACGAATTTAGGCGATTATGACTTGTTATATTATTGGCATTTTAACGACTTAGAAACCCCTGAAGATATAACGGAAGTAGCCACTGATTTTAGTTACCAAGAAGATAGTGTTTCTTTAATGACTTACACCGAAACCGGAAACCGCGATATGGACATTTACAATACTGGTTCTGATATTAATTTGTTTTTAGGAGAACCCGCAGGAAAAGCCATTCGCGTTAGAAATCTTTCAGACCACAGAAGTCTAATCTTTGATTTACCTTCATTAGATTATCAAGATTTGGTATTTGGTTATGCGGTTCATCGCTCTGGACAAGGAATGCTTCAAAACATTATTTCCTATACAATAGATGGTGAAAATTATATTCAGGAGGGCTTAAATGAAAGTGTTTTTGACATCATTGAAGCGTATCAATTCATAGAAATTGATTTTTCTGAAATTACAGGAGTAAATCATAATGAAAATTTCAAAATCAAAATTGAATTTGAAGGGAATACGCTTCAAACCAACGGAAATAATCGTTTTGATAATATAGCATTAAAAGGAATGCCTTTGGAAGATATGAGTGTTATCAATGAAAAAATTCAAGAATTTCAGATTTATCCTAATCCGTTTAAAAATCATGTCCATATTAAATCACATTACCCAATGAAATCAATTGAATTAATTGATATCAACGGAAGAAGAATTCAACAACACCAATTAAACAATCACAATACATACAGTTTAACTAATTTAGAAGGTTTGGCTAATGGTGTCTATATCATTCGAATACATACAACTAAAGGCTATTCCACACATCAATTGATTCATTAGCAAAATAAAATCAAGAATAAAGCTTAAAAACACAAGAGTACTTGTTCGTTTTTAAGCTTTGTGATTTTAATTTTTAATGATTTTTTCTAAATGCTGAACGTTGTTTTTACTAATCCTTAAAAAGTACATTCCTCCTGCGTATCCATTCAACTGTATCTCGCGAATATTATCACCTTGAATGCTTTTAATCAACTTGCCTTGTATATCTAAAATTTCAATTTTTTGAATAGGCTGTTTATGTTCTACAAAAACTCTTCCTGAAGTTGGATTTGGATAGATGGACAAACCAGAAAATACTTCTTCCTGAACACGCAAAGAGCATTCTGGATCATCTTCATCAAGCACAACTAAATTTATTTCTTGTGATAGTGAACAATTTGTGTTATTCAAATTAAAAACTTCAGCGGTAATCTGCTCGCTTACACTGATTTCATAATTATCCGTGGCTAAAATTTCACTCCCTGCTTGGTTAAAAAAGATGATTTCGTAGTTTTCTAAACTCTGATTTTCTCCTAATAATTCGGCTATAATTTCTTCTAAATTAAAAGATGCTGATTGTGTTTCTGGATCAAAACACTCTTCTAAGTCCCCTACACCATTAATTTCAGTAGGAAAGCTTAGTAACTCAAAAGAATCCACCACAAAACAATCGGTTGCATCTTGGTTTTGAAGTCGGATGAAAATGGTCTCCATTTCAGCAAAAACAGGATATTCGGTAGCATCAATTTCTTGTTCGGCTAAGGAATTTTCGTTGTTTTCTGCATCGGCTAAAGATGTAAAAAAGGAGACTTCAATTTCGGTTTCATCTTGTGTGCCGATGGCTTCGGAAATGTTTTCGGTTAAATCGAAAGTAGCTGTAAGATCAAAATCGGAACAAACTTCTAAATCGTTTAAATTTTGAATTTCGGGAGTGACATTAAAACTCAGATTGAAAGTCGTAGAAGCCACACAATCCGAATTATTTAAGTTGGTGATTTCGACTAAAACACTTTCTGCGGATGTGATTTCGTAAGCTTCAACATTGGTGATTTCATCATCGTTTTCATCAAAATAAGCAATGGAAAAATCGCTGGTATCCGCTTCATCTGGAAACAAATCAGTTTCAATTTGGATCAAGTCGAAAATAGCAGAAGAAACACCTTCTTCGGTACATTCTACCAAATCCTCTACCTCATTAATTTCTGTAGGAAAACTTTGTAATTCAAAAGAATCTACCGTAAAACAATCGGCTGAATTTTGATTTTGCAGTCGGATGAAAATCGTTTCCTGCTCAGCAAAAACGGGATATTCGGTAGTATCAATTTCTTGTTCAGCTAAGGAATTTTCGTTGTTTTCTGCATCGGCTAAAGAAGTAAAAAAGGAAACTTCGATTGCTGTTTCATCTTGTGTGCCGATGGCTTGGGGAATGTTTTCGGTTAAATCGAATGTAGCTGTAAAGTCAAAATCGGAACAAACTTCTAAATCGTTCAAATTTTGAATTTCGGGCGTTTGATTGAGAATAATATCAAATTCGATTTCGTCTGAGCAATCTTCTTGATCAGAAAGTGAAAGTACAGCAGTAATGTTGGTTATTTCATTTTCTAGAGAAAAATCACTTGGATCATCAATTAAAATGTCGTTATCAAAATATTCAACAATTAAATCATCATCCATTTGATCTCCTTTAATTGCTTCATCGAATTGGGTTAGGTCAATTTCAAGATTATCATCTCCAGGTAACGCACAAAACTGTGTATTTTCAGGAGCAAAAGCCGTTAAATTTCCAGCATCTTGCAGGGTGAAAAAATCGACAGAGAAGCAACTAGGCTCTTCAACATTTTCAATTCTTAAGAAAAGGAATTGCTGAAAATTTTCTAAGGTAAATTCAGTAGGATCAAAACCTAAATCCGTTACTGAGTTAATTCCTTCATTGGCTTCAGGTAAAGTAAAATGATAGGATATGCTAAAATCACCTGTTTGATTACCAAGCGCCAAAGAATCATTTTGGGTAAGATCAAAAGTAATTTCTTCGTCTCCCGATGAACAGGATATTAAGTCTTCAATGCTTTCTATTTGTGGTGTTTGCCTAGGAAACACATTAAAAGTTTCTTCAAAAGGGCAGTTTTCAGACAAAAAACCAGAAGGCATAACAATTGTGTAATTAAATTGAGCTAGAATGGGGTTATAAGTATTCACTGTTCCTTGACTACCAAAAGGTCCTGATACAAAATTATTATCACCATCATCTATAATAGTTGGAGATGTAAAAAGTTGAATTTCTAATTCTTCATTATTTTGCGTAAAGGCATCGTCTAAATCATAAACTACGTTTCCCGATGAACTAGAACATAAAATTAAATCGCTAATTGTTACATCATTTTCATCTTTGTGATAGGTATTTAAGTCAAAACTTGCAGTATCAAAACAATCAGTAGAATCATTAAATTCAATTCGAACAACAATTGGAAATGTTTGAATAGGTCCATTATCAGGTTGCAAAGAGTAGTTAGCAGGATCAGCAATGGCATTTTGATTGTTATTGGCATCTGTCTGATTTTCAAAATAAGATACAATAAGATTTCCATTTTGTTGACCAATAACCGTTTGATCAAAAGTTGTTAAATCAAAAGTATCATCTGCATCACAAACATTGAAATGATTGTCTCCTGAAATTCCTGATGTACCTGGATTAATAGCAAAGGGCTCTTGATTGCTATTTAATAAAAAAGTAGAATTATCAAAATTAGTTTCATCAGCGTTTTCAACCACATTTACCCAAACTTGCCCCAGTCCAAAACTCCCGGTTGAATAGTTACTTGGATTGGAAATTGCGTTGGCTATTTGATTATTGTTTGAATCGGCTTGATTATCAAAATAATACACCGTATATAAATCAGGTGAAAGTCCGTCCAACACATTTTCATCATTAATAGTCAAGTCGAAGCCTTCGGTGGGTGATTGAAAACATTCGGTTAAATTATCTGGAGTTCCTATTTGAATATTGGCAAAGACATTTACGCTAAACAAAAGGATAAAAAGCATTTGAATATGTAATTTATCAATCATAACTTCAGTTTTTGTTAATAGTTCTAAATATAAAACAAATAAATCATTAAAATTCCTACTTCAAAAGATTGTTTCTTTTCAAGTCGATTATTTGTTTGTTGCATCTTTCATAGTCAGATGAATACAAATTATAAAATGTTAATTATCTTGGACTAATTCCTTTAAAAAGGAATATTTCCTATTTTTGCTAAAAAGAAGAGATGAAATACCCCTATACAAATTTTCTACAAACAGAAAAGGATGACCTCGATAGCTATTGGGAGGTTTTGCATCTGTCTTCTAAAAACAAATAACATAAACAGATGAAATTCATTTCTTTACAAAAATCGGTGGGCTTAGAACTATTTCGCCCAAGATGCACTTCAAGCTTGCATTTACCTTTTGTTGAGCAAGGAATTAGTGCTGGTTTTCCTAGTCCTGCAGATGATTTTCTGGACTTGAGTATTGATTTAAACAAAGAGTTTATCAAACATCCTAGCACTACTTTTTACGGCAGGGTTCGTGGTGATAGTATGGTTGATGCTGGACTAAATGATGGTGATTTGTTGATTATTGACAAGAGTTTATCTCCCGAAAATGGAAAAATTGCCGTATGCTTTATTGATGGTGAATTTACCGTTAAACGCATTAAAATAGAAAAAAATTCGATTTTTCTAGTTGCTGAAAATCAAAAATACAAACCTATTGAAGTTAATGAAGATCAGGAATTTTTAATTTGGGGAATTGTTACTACGGTAATTAAAAAAGTAGAATAAGATGTTTGCTTTAGTTGACTGCAATAATTTTTATGCCTCTTGTGAGCGAGTTTTTAATCCTAGCTTACAGCATCAACCTATTTGTATTTTATCCAATAATGATGGCTGTGTTATAGCACGAAGCAATGAGGCTAAAGCTTTAGGAATTCCTATGGGAGCGCCTGCTTTTAAGTTCAAAAACGTTTTTAAAGCCAACCAAGTACGTGTCTTTTCTTCCAACTATGCGCTGTACGGAGACATGAGTGCACGTGTAATGAATCTACTGGCAGAATTTACCCCAGAAATTGAAGTGTATAGTATAGACGAGTCGTTTTTAAAGTTTACTGGATTTGATCGTTTTTTTGATTTACATGCATACGCACAAAAAATGAAAAAACGGGTAGAACAAGGAACAGCAATTCCTATTTCTATAGGTATTGCTCCCACAAAAGCCTTGGCTAAAGTCGCCAACCGAGTAGCTAAAAAATTTCCTGAACGCACGCATGGAATTTACATCATCTATACTGAAGAGCAACGCATAAAAGCTCTGAAGTGGCTTAAAATTGAAGACGTATGGGGCATTGGTAGACAGCACAGCATCCGATTACAGAAACAACAAATTTTTAGCGCTTATGATTTTACTCAAATCAATGATGATTGGGTGAGAAGGCAAATGAGTGTGGTTGGCTTACGATTAAAAAAAGAGCTAGAAGGAAAACCTACTTTAGATTTAGAGGAAGTAGCTAACAAAAAAGCCATTGCTACCACGCGCTCATTTGATCGAGAATATGAAGATTACAAATACATTAAAGAACGTATTAGCAGTTTTGCCGTGAGTTGTGGAGAAAAAATGCGTAAACAAAACAGCTGCTGCAACTTAATTTATGTGTTTTTAAAAACCAACCGATTTCAACACAACCAACCACAGTACGGCAGAGGTACCTCCATACAACTCCCCTATCCCACCAACTCTAGTATTGACTTGATGAAGTATGCCGTTAAAGGATTAGAAAAAATCTACAAAAAAGGCTATGCCTATAAAAAAGCAGGCGTTATAGTGATGGGACTCATTCCTGACGATACACGCCAATTGGCTTTCTTTACGGAAGAAAACCCAAAACATCATCAATTGATGAAAAAAATTGATGAACTCAACAAAAAAGTTGGTCGCTATAAAATTAAATTTGGCGCGCAGGATTTATCCAAAACTTGGAAGATGAAGCAAGAACATTTATCACAAGCCTACACTACTTCTTTACAGCAAATTATTGAAGTTAAGGCAAGTTAACAACTACCAATTATAAAAACTAAAAAAAATTATCCCGAAAGCTAAACTGGGTTTAGTTGGTTTCATGTTTTATATCATTTTAAAATAATAACCTAATCATACTTGCGAATAGTGACAAAAATGCAGTGGCACATTTTTTGGTATAATTTTTAAGAAAATAATAATAGACAACGCATAATAAAAATAAGTCCATTCAAGTTTAACTTAAAAAATAAAATCATGAAAAAAGTTTTCAGTTTATTGACAGTGGGAATCACTGCAGGTATAGTGAGTGTATTTGCGTATCATCAACTTGTATTCAACAATTTAGCATTAGCGGTTGAGGAGCATACTGAAATTCCAGAAGTGCAACTTACCTCCAATACAGGTTTTAGAAATATTGCTGAGGCACCAGATTTTGTAACGGCCGCTAAAGAAAGTATTGATGCGGTTGTTCACGTAAAAAATGTAAGTATTGGAAGGCAACCAAGAAGTATTTTGGATTTATATTTTGGAGGTGGACAAGAGCGAAAAGCTATCCGTGGTATGGGCTCCGGAGTAATTATTAGTCCAGATGGGTACATCATCACCAATCACCATGTTGTGCAAGGAGCAACCGAAGTAGAAATTACACTAAACAACAATAAAACTTATGCGGCAGAAATAATAGGTGAAGCTCCAGAAAATGATATAAGTTTATTGAAGATTGATGGAGAAGATTTTTCTTATTTACCGTTTGGAGATTCTAATGCTGTAGAAGTAGGTGAATGGGTATTAGCCGTGGGGAATCCATTTAATTTAACCTCTACTGTAACCGCTGGAATTGTAAGTGCCAAAGCCAGGGACTTAAACTCTAAACAAGGTGTTTTTCAATCCTTTATTCAAACCGATGCGGCAGTCAATTCAGGAAACAGCGGTGGAGCTTTGGTAAACACCAATGGTGATTTAATTGGAATCAATACAGCTATTACTTCACAAACAGGAGCTTTTATTGGCTATTCCTTTGCTATCCCTAGCAACAATGCTAAAAAAATTGTAGAAGACTTAATAGAATTTGGACACGTTAGAAAAGCTTTTTTAGGGGTAAGAGGAATAGATTTAAATGGACAAATAGCCCAAGAGCTAGCCATTGAAAATTCACAAGGCTTTTATGTTTCAAGTGTAGAAAGCAACTCTGGCGCAGAAAAAGCAGGATTAAAAGAAGGCGATATTATTCTGAGCATTGACGACATAAAAATCAGAAAATTTTCAGATTTAACCGGCTACATCAACACTAAAAATCCGGGCGAAAAAGTTAGTGTAAACTATTTGCGCAATGGAAAAGCACAACAAGCAGAAGTAAAATTAATAAAATTAGCTTTATATAGAATTAATGAAATTGGTATTGAGGTTACCGATGCCACATCAGACGAGCTTAAAAAATTTGGAGCTAAAAATGGTGTAAAAATTAATCGTGTTTTATCACAGCGCTTAAATGCAGAACAATTAGAGGGAATTTTAATTACAGAAATCAACGATCAAAAAGTAGACTCTGTTAAAGATGTTGAGCAACTTATAGAGGAAAAAACCAATGCTCAAGCTTTAAAAATCACTTTTAAAGTCGATAAAAATGATGAAAAAACCTACATCTTTAGATAGACTAAAGCAAGGTTGCTTCATGACAAAAAAAGATACTCTGGTGAGTATCTTTTTTTGTTTGATGAACTAAACTTTGCAAAAAGCAATGAATTCAGCTATATAATCATTCCTGCGGCTACGGTTTCTTTGGTGTTTTCATCAATTAAAACCAAACTTCCGGTAGTTCTGTTATTTTTATAAGCGTCAATCATCAAAGGCCTTGTGGTTCTTATTTTAACGCGACAAATGTCATTCATATGTAAATCTTTATCTTCATTAATTCGTTGATAAGTGTTGATATCTAATTTATAAACCACTTCTTTAATCATTGCTTTTTGCTCATTAGAAGTATGCATAATGGTATATTTTGCACGTGGTTGAGCTGATTTATTGTTTAACCAACAAAGCATTACATCAAATTCTTGAATTGCTTCTGGTTGGTTGTTTTTACGCAAAATCATATCGCCTCTACTTACGTCAATATCATCTTCTAAAGTCATAGAAATTGACATAGGTGCAAATGCCTCATCTACAGATTTTTCACCAGCATTAATGCTTTTTATTTTTGAAGTAAATCCTGACGGCAATACAACTACCTCATCTCCAACGCGGTATATGCCACTAGCAATTCTTCCTGCATAACCACGGTAATCTCTAAACTCATCACGCTGAGGACGAAGTACAGTTTGCACAGGAAAACGCGCATCAATTTTATTGATATCTGAACTAATATGAAGCGTTTCTAATTCGTACAATAAAGGCGAACCTTTGAACCAATTCATATTTTCTGAACGATTCACCACATTATCTCCATTCAAAGCGCTAATAGGAATATACCTTACGTCTTTTATATAGAGCTTAGATGAAAATTGTTCAAATTGAGTTACAATATCATTATATACTTCTTCGCTATGGTCTACCAAATCCATTTTATTAATACATACTAAAATATGTGGAATTTGAAGCAATGAAGCAATATATGCATGTCTTTTAGTTTGCTCAATTACACCATGACGGGCATCAATTAAAATTACAGCGGCATTTGCTGTTGAAGCACCTGTTACCATATTTCTGGTATATTCAATATGCCCAGGTGTATCGGCAATAATAAATTTTCTTTTGGGTGTGGTAAAATAACGATAGGCAACATCAATGGTAATTCCCTGTTCTCTTTCGTCTTTTAAGCCATCGGTAAACAAAGCTAAATCTACTCCTTCAATCCCTTTTTGCTGACTGGTTTTTTCTACAGCAGAAAGCTGGTCTTCAAAAATGGATTTAGAATCGTATAAAAGTCTTCCAATTAAAGTACTTTTTCCGTCATCTACACTTCCTGCGGTGGTAAATCTTAATAATTGATTTTTATCTATTTGCATTTTTTTGTTCTTAATTTGAATAAAACTTAATTGAACTCTAGGCTAAAAGTAACCTTCTTTTTTACGATCTTCCATTGCTGTTTCAGAGCGTTTATCGTCAGAGCGATTACCGCGTTCGGTTTGACGCATGGTAGAAACTTCTTCAACAATTTTTTCTAAAGTATCTGCTTCAGATTCAATTCCACCTGTAATAGTAATATCTCCTAAAGTTCTAAATCGGATGCGTTTAGTCACCACCTTTTCATTAGGCTCTAGCTTCAAAAATTCAGAATTCGGAATCCAAGTATCACTTCTCCAAACCACTTCTCGATCATGCGCTAAGTATAAAGAAGGAATTTCAATATTTTCTCTCTTCAAGTAATTCCATACGTCCATTTCTGTCCAATTACTGATCGGGAAAGCTCTAAAATGTTCACCTTCAAAGTGCTTTCCATTCAGCAAGTTCCATAATTCTGGTCGCTGGTTTTTAGGATCCCATTGTCCAAAGTCGTCTCGATGGGAAAAGAAGCGTTCTTTAGCTCTTGCTTTTTCCTCATCTCTTCTGCCTCCACCAATGGCACAATCAATTTTATGTTCTTCAATGGCGTCTAATAAAGTGGTGATTTGCAAAGCATTTCGCGTAGCATTTTTGCCTTTCTCTTCAGCTACACGGCCCTCATCAATAGATTTTTGAACGGAACCTACAATTAACTTTACGCCAAGTTTCTTCACTAAATCATCTCTAAATTGAAGTGCTTCAGGGAAATTATGACCTGTATCTACGTGCAATAAAGCAAAAGGTATTTTGGAGGGATAAAAAGCTTTTTTAGCTAAGTGGGTTACCAAAATTGAATCCTTTCCTCCAGAAAACATAATCACTGGATTTTGAAATTGTGCCCATACTTCACGAAGAATATAAATGGCTTCAGATTCTAATTCGTCTAAATAATTTAAATAATATTGATTCATTATTTCTTGATTTTATTTTCAATAAATGCAACTATTTTTTGAGCTGATTCCTCAATACTTTCATCTTGGGTTTGAATATGTAAATCGGGATTATTTGGCGCTTCATAGGGAGCAGAAATTCCAGTAAAATTTGGTATTTCCCCGCTTCTAGCTTTTTTGTACAAACCTTTTACATCACGTTCTTCACAAACTTCAATAGGGGTATCTATAAAAACTTCATAAAAGTCTTCTTCACCAACAATTGAAGCAATCATTGCTCTGTCTTTTCGCATAGGCGAAATAAATGCTGAGAAGCAAATTTGGCCTGCATCTACAAATAACTTAGCCACTTCTGCAATACGACGAAGGTTTTCTTTGCGGTCTTCAGCTGAAAAACCCAAACCTTTATTCACTCCTTGACGAATATTGTCACCATCTAAAGTATACGTCTGCACACCCTTCTGAAACAAGATTTTTTCAACCGCATTAGCTAAAGTTGATTTTCCTGAACCCGATAATCCTGTAAACCAAAGCACAAAAGAAGGATGTGCGTTACTTTGATTGCGCATACTTCTATTGACTTCATAGGCTTGTGTAATGATATTTTTATTCATGGTTAGTTGGGTTTTTGGTTACTTACCATAAAATAGTTATTAAGTAAATTTTCTCTATTGTAAAGCATTTCTTTACCTGTTTTTTGATCGATTACAGAAAGTCCAACAGCTTTACAAATGGCTTGTCCAGCGGCGGTATCCCACTCCATAGTAGGAGCAAAACGCGGGTAAATGTCAGCTTCACCTGAGGCCACTAAACAAAATTTAAGCGAACTTCCTTTGGAAACTATCTCCACTTTTTTATCGGTTTGTTGTTCAACCGAAGCTATAAAATTAGTGGTATCTTCATTCATATGTGAGCGACTCCCAACAATGCGGATTTGTTTTGGGTGGGAAGTTGCTTTGAGTGATGTTGCATGCTTATGAATTTCTTCAACCTCCATATTTACATCCTTTAAAATAAGTTCTTTAGCTAAATTCTGTTTGACATCAGCAAAATAAAGATGATTTGTAGCGGGTACATAAATCACACCCATTTGCACTTTTTGATTTTCGACTAAAGCTATATTGACTGTAAATTCGCCATTTTTTTTAATAAACTCTTTGGTTCCATCTAAAGGGTCAACAATCCAACATTGTTTCCAAGACTTTCTTTCGCTGTATTCCAACTGCTTGTTTTCTTCGCTAATAATGGGAATTGGTGTAGTTTGAAGATAATTCATAATCACCTCATTCGATTTTTGGTCAGCAATGGTTAAAGGCGAATTATCAGACTTGATTTCAACCTCAAAATCCTGTTGGTAAATTTTCATAATTGCTTCTCCAGCCTCAATAGATGCTTGAATAGCAAGGTTTAAGTTTGTAGTCATTTACATAATTTTAAAGGAGCAAATATACAATTATTTTAATCTCTATCGACTTTATAGAGAAATAAATTTAGACAAAAAAAAAGCCCTAAATGAATAGGGCTTTTTCTAAGTTAAAAAATCAATGTTTATTCCTCTAAACTTAACGCTTGCTTTATTTCATCAGCTAAAATGGCAAAACCAATTCCTTCAATATCGGCTCCTTTCACTTTGGCGTTAATCACACCTATTAATTTTCCTTCGCTATTCACTAAGGGACCACCACTATTTCCTGGGTTTACACTAGCATCAATTTGTAAAAAAAAGTCGCCTTCATTCTCACGCTTTCCAGAAATAATTCCTTTGGTTAAGCTTTGTCCTAATTCTATAGACCTCGGTGTTCCAATAGCATAAATTTCTTGTCCAAGCTCGTAAGTTGCAACGTCTTGAATGGCGTAACTAAAATCCATTTTCTCATCAATTTTAATTAAAGCTAAATCTTTTTCTATGCTAAAACGAATTAATTCAGCTTCAAATTCATTTTGGTTAGAATCAATTACTGTTAAATCATCAGGACTGTTTGCTACTACATGATAATTAGTTAGGATATAACCATCTTGGCTTATAGCAAACCCACTTCCATGACCTTTTTCACTTTTAATGGTGAACGTTGCTGATAAACCTTCAGCTAAAGTTGATGGTTGTACTGACTTTGTAAGCATTAGGTTATCATACTCAACTTCGTTATCCAGTTCACTTACCTCAAGTAATTCCTTTACTTCAGGCATCAAAACAAATTCTAAAAATGACCTTTTAATAGCATCTTCAACAGATTTTTGAAAATGATCACCGTCAACATAATCAAAAGCAAATTCGTTTGAACTAGCAACTATTGTTGTTTCAAATTTAGGAACTTTATAATAGTCAAGTACAGACCACTCTACCTCTAGTTTAGTTAGGTTGGTTTTCATAACCATACCAGATCTGAAATTTTTAGGATCATTTACTAAAATACTCTGCAAACCAACAACTTTTGCATCAAGATACATGGTTTTATTTTTTTTACGAAGTAAAGTACCTGTTGTATCTGTATAATTGGTGGATTTTAAAATTTCATTTAATTCGTAAGAAAATTTGGTATCTTCAAAATCTAAATCTTTTTTCAAGCTATAGTCAATAGCTCTAAATTTAAGCTTGTTTTTATCAAATCTTTTTCTTGAAATTTCAACAAAAGAAGCTTCATCTCGCTTCACATCAAAAGAAGTTTTATTGCTGTATAAAAATTTTTCTTCGTCACTTCTAACGGGAAGTGGTTGAGCTTTTGAATCTAACTCGATTAGTTTGTCAAAGTTGTAAGCATTTGGTGCATTATCTGAAACAAGTGGATAAAATAAAATGCCAAAAGGAATAACACTCATAATGTACCAAGGCGATTTTCTTTGTTGATAAATTGGGATGTTTTCATCTAAGTAACCTTCTCTTTCTATCTTTAGGTTTTTAACAGACAAGTCCCGATCAACCTCAATTTCTGCTAATTTCCCTTCTCCAACTTGACGATCATCTACATACACCGTAGCCTCTGCACTACCTGTATTTACATTTAAAGTTTGTTTTTTTCCGTTGAGGATTGAAGCACAACTT
>JAIUMH010000034.1 GCA_022565635.1 Flavobacteriaceae bacterium
AAATAATAAGGCTTAACACATTTTTATTTTTTCTTTACCGGACAGTAGTGATAAATCATATTGGTCTGTTATTTTTTAAATTGCAAATTAAATCTTCTTATTTGAGAAAATAAATATGGATAGAGCTTTAATAATTGGATGTAACTTTATATTTTTATCAAAAAAAATGAAAATTAGTCGTTTCGTTTTTTTCTTATCAACATTAGTTCTAATCTTTTCATGTAATAGTAGTGAAAAAAAAGATAAGGAAAATACCGATGAATCACTTAAGCTCCCAAAAATAGGCCTTAAAGAAGCCAGCCTATTGGTCGAAAATCCTTTACAATGCATCGACCAAAAATATCCTTACAAGACATCCGTGGTTTACAATTCGTCTGAAGATGTTTTACCTCCAGAGAAAATCCACCCTAGTTTTTATGGATGTTTCGATTGGCATTCGGCTGTACACGGACATTGGTCTTTGGTTAGATTGATTAAGCTATTTCCAGAATTAACTGAGAAAAAAGAAATTGAAAGTAAACTGTTAAAAAACCTGAGTAAAGAAAACATAGTTAAAGAAGTTGCCTTTTTCAAATCTGATAACAATTCAACATTTGAACGTACATACGGATGGGCATGGGTATTTCAATTGGCCACAGAATTAAAAACTTGGGACGATGTATTAGCAGAAGAATTGTTGCGCAATTTAGCCCCTTTAATAGACCTATTGGAACAACAAACAGTAGACTTTCTGCCTAAATTAAAACACCCTATTAGAGTTGGTGAACATTCTAATACTGCATTTGCTTTAAACCTTATGTTGGATTACGCTCAAATTTTTGAGAACAAAAGCCTTGAGAATTTAATCAAGCAGAAAGCCAAAAAATATTATATAAATGATCAACTTTGTCCAATTAGCTGGGAGCCAAGCGGATTTGATTTTTTATCTCCATGCTTAGAGGAGGCAAGGTTAATGTCTAAGGTTCTTGACAATAAAGCGTTTGAAGATTGGATTGAGGATTTTTTACCTTCAATTTTGAACAAGGAATTTTATATCCCTTATGCAAAGGTAACTGATCGTAAAGATGGTAAACTGGTACATTTAGATGGATTAAATTTTTCTAGAGCATGGTGCCTGTATGAATTAAGTAATAAAAGTGATCAACTTTCTCACCTAAAAGCTGTTGGCGATTTCCATTTCATCAAAACCTATCCAAATTTATTTGGTGATAGCTATGAAGGATCTCACTGGCTAGGTAGCTTTGCAATTTATGCTTTAGGCAAAAGCAATGAATAGTTTTGTAAATAAAACATTAACTTCAATACATACATTGGTAACAAGCTTAGTAGAAAAAAAGAGTAGCTTATTCTGGAACGCAATAGGTTTAAGTTACTCTACTTAACCGTTTTGATATGAGCACTTCCAATTTTTTATAATCCATAATTTCATGAAGTGTTTCTTGTATATTCTGAATTTTTCCTTCTTTTATTTGTTGATTAAAAGCATCTACTTTTTCGTGAATTAGCAATCTTCTTAAATTTAAAATGCTTTGGACTACTTCATTTGGATCTAATTGAGATTTATCTGTAACAATTATACTCATGTCTTCCCAACGATGTAATTTGTATTTTTCGTCTTCCATAAGAATATTTGTCACAACTTCAGATTCTTCAGGAGATAATTGCTGTGTAAATTTTTTAGGATCTATTTGACCTTTAGAAGCTAATTCTTTTTCAATTTTATCCTTCAAAGATTTGAAAATAGGGTTGGTAAAATCAGTTTCATCATCCTGCAAATCTTTAAATATCTTTTCATATACTTTGGCTTCAATTTTAATTTCGTTCAAGATGATTTGTTGCTCTTCATCTAAATCAATTTCCACATCTAAAAAAAGGCTGTCCTGGTGCCCATGTTTAATTAATAAGCTGATAATTTTTTGTTCTAAAACTTCTTTGGGATTAACTTTATTTAGCTCCTGTGGGGCTTCTTTATCTTGCTTTACAACATCAAAAGCTTTTTGAGACCTTTGCTTTTGTTTATTGCTTTCTCTGTAATTTTTGGCATTGATTTGAGCAAGCGTAGAAAATAACACTTCTTCAGAAACTTGCATAATACTGGCACACTCTTTAATGTAAATCTCTTGTTGAATTTCATTTGGAATTCTTGAAATACTAACAACAATATCTCGTGTAAGTTCTGCTTTTTTTACAGGGTCATTTTTAGCCTCTGCCACCAATAATGATGCTTTAAACTGAATAAAATCTTGAGCGTTTTCTTCTAGATAGGCTTTTATTTCAACTAAATTGTTTTCTTTTGCGAAACTATCTGGGTCTTCACCAGCCGGAAAAGTACATACTTTAACATTCATTCCTTGCTCCAAAATTAAATCAATTCCGCGAAGCGAAGCCCTTAAGCCAGCATCATCACCATCAAATAAAACAGTAATATTCTTGGTTAAACGGTTAATTAGTCTAATTTGGTCTGGTGTTAGAGCAGTACCTGAGGAAGAAACTACATTTTCAATTCCTTTTTGCGCCATCTGGATTACATCAGTATAGCCTTCTACCAAGTAACAATTGTCTTCTTTAGCAATACTTTGCTTTGCAAAAAACAAGCCATAAAGAATTTTACTCTTGTTATAGATTTCACTTTCAGGAGAATTTAGGTACTTTGCTGCTTTTTTATCTGTCTTCAAAATTCTACCACCAAAACCTAAAACACGCCCAGAAATGGAATGAATTGGAAACATTACCCGACCTTTAAAGCGATCAAATTGTTTATCTTGTTTTACAATAGTAAGGCCTGTTTTTTCAAGATAGCTTAACTTATACGCCTTTTGAAGTGCTGCTTTAGTAAAGTTTTCCCATTCATCTTGAGCATAGCCTAATTCAAATTTTTTGATTGTATCATCAGTGAAACCGCGTTCCTTAAAATACGATAACCCAATAGCTTTTCCTGTGGCAGTTTCTGTTAGTTGTTGTTGAAAATAATCTCTTGCAAATTCACTAACCAAAAACATGCTTTCTCTATCACTAGCTTTTTGTTTCTCTTCATTAGATTGTTCGGTTTCTTCAATCTCAATGCCATATTTTTTTGCTAAATACTTGATGGCCTCAGGATAAGTAAGGTGTTCATGCTCCATTACAAAAGAAACCACATTCCCCCCTTTTCCGCTAGAAAAATCTTTCCAAATTTGTTTAACAGGTGATACCATAAAACTTGGAGAGCGTTCATCTGTAAAAGGACTTAAGCCTTTGTAGTTTGCGCCCGATTTTTTCAATTGAATAAAATCGCCGATCACCTCCTCTACTCTAGCGGTATCAAATACTTTTTCTATGGTGTTTTTGCTAATCAAAATAAGGTGTTTGAATTTGCAAATATAGCTTAGTTTTTTAGATTTTTTGACTTGGAGCTACATTAAGGCAGAAGCATTCAATTAATATGTGTAACTTTGTCCACTCAAAATTGAGCTTTAAAAGCACAAAATTAAATAAATCACATGCGCTTACATAGAAATTTAGTCTTTGCAGTTATAGATACGTTACATAGTATTTTTAATGATGATAAATACGCTGATAAAGAAATTTCCAAAACTTTGAAAAAAGACGCCCGCTGGGGAAGTAGAGACCGGGGTTTTATTGCAGAAACCACTTACGACATAGTTAGATGGAGGAGGCTTTACGAAGAAATAGCTGAAGTAAAAGCTCCTTATTCAAGACCTAATTTGTTTAGGCTTTTTACAGTTTGGGCAACCTTAAAAGGAATAGAAATTCCAGACTGGAATCAATTTGAAGATACTCCAACAAGAAGAATAAAAGGAAAGTTTGATGAACTTTCTAAAATAAGAAAATTTAAAAACTCTATTCCTGATTGGTTAGATGAATTAGGGCAAGCGGAATTAGGAGAACAATGGGACGCTGAAATTGAAGCTTTAAACACTGAAGCTCCAGTAATTTTGAGAGTAAACACATTAAAAACCGATAAAAAAACTTTACAAAAAAGGCTAGAAAGAGAAAATGAAATTTCTACTAAATTTATAGAAGATTATCCAGATGCACTCCAGCTTTTAAGTAGAGCAGATGTATTTAAGACAGAAAGTTTTAAAGAAGGATTTTTTGAAGTACAGGATGCTTCTTCACAAAAAGTGGCTAAAGCTACAAAAGTTAAGCCAGGTATGCGTGCCGTTGACACATGTGCTGGAGCGGGTGGAAAAACTTTGCACTTGGCCGCTATGATGGAAAACAAAGGCCAAATTATTGCATTAGATTTATATGCAAATAAATTAAGAGAGTTAAAACGAAGAGCAAAAAGAGCTGGTGCACATAATATTGAAACAAGAACAATTGATAGCACAAAGGTTATTAAAAAACTACATGACAATGCGGATGTTGTGATGATTGACGCACCTTGTTCAGGTCTTGGAGTATTGCGTAGAAATCCTGACGCTAAGTGGAAGCTTCAGCCAGAATTTCTAGATGAAATTAGAAAAACACAACAGGAGATCTTACAATCCTACTCAAAAATAGTGAAGAAGGATGGAATATTAGTTTACGCTACTTGTTCTATTTTACCTTCAGAAAATGAAAAGCAAATTGAAAAATTCTTAAGTTCTGAAGAAGGAAAGAAATTTGAATTGCAAAAAGAAGAATCCATTTTAGTGAGCAAAACAGGTCATGATGGTTTTTATTTAGCTAGACTAAAAAGAACCCATAGTTAGAGTTGTTTCAAAATTAATTTAGCTCATGAATAAAACCATTCATGAGCTAAATTTAACTTTACTTATCTTCAGAAGACCATAAACGCTTCAAAATAGAAAACAAGATTCCCCCAGAAAGCATTCCTAGTACATAAATAACAATTATTAAAATTGACTTTGTAATTTTTAACTCCCAAGTTAAAAAATTGATATTGACGGAAGATAGGTTCTGAAAAACAAAAATGCCTATTAAAGCAATTAGCAAAAAGAAAACAATTTTTTTAAGCATTTTCATGATAAATGTTTTTGCAAAATTAATTAAATATTAAATTCAAATATAAAAAAAACCGTCTTAAAAAGACGGTTTTTGGATTAAACATGATTTTTTTCTTACTGTTGAAACTTCTGCATTAATTTCTGTTGCATTTCAGGATTAGACTGAATTTTTTGATTAATCATTTCAAATTCTTCAGTAGTTAACCCAGCCTCTTTAATTTTAGATTCCATCAAGTTTTGAATGTTTTCATTCATAGCTTCAACTTTTTCTAAAGCCGACTTGTGTTTTCTTTTATCTTCTTCAGAAGCTTCAACTTCTGCATTTGGATTAAGAGAAGCTTGGTGAATTTCATTAAACTTTTCAACAGTTAGACCTTCATCCTCAATTACAGTAACCATTTCTTGTTGAGCTTTCATGTTCTCTTGCTGAACAGCTTGAAAAGCAGTAGCAAATTTATCAAACTGCTCGTCTGATACTTCTTGCGCTTGAACGCTGAAAGAGGTTAAAAATGCAATTGTTAGGACACTTAAAATTTTTGATATACGATTCATAAAATATATTTTTTTACAATAATAAAAAAAATGTAGGTTTTTCAGGTTAGATTAAGATTAATTTATTACAATTATTCATAAGTTTTTTCTTTTTCCTTTGCTTGTTCCCAAAACACATCTATTTCTTTCAGACTCATCTTCTGCATATCTTTCTCTTCTTGAGCAATAGCATTTTCTATCCACTGAAAGCGTTTTATGAATTTTTTATTGGTACGTTCCAGCGCATTTTCTGGGTTAATGTTTAAAAATCTTGCATAATTTATCATTGAAAAAAGCACATCTCCAAACTCTGCTTCTATTTGATCCTGATTATTATCATTAACCTCCTTAGTTAACTCCTCTAATTCCTCCTTAACCTTTTCAAAAACTTGCTCTTTTTGATCCCAGTCAAAACCAACGGCGGCAACCTTGTCTTGAATACGGCTAGCTTTTACCATAGCAGGAAGAGATTTAGGTACGCCAGATAGTACGCTTTTATTTCCTTCTTTAAGCTTTAACTTCTCCCAGTTTTTCTTCACATCTTCTTCGCTTTGCACTTCAACATCACCATAAATATGTGGGTGCCTATCAACAAGTTTATTTGAAATACCATGAGCAACATCGGCTATATCAAAAGCGTTTTTCTCTGAGCCAATTTTTGAATAAAAAGCAATGTGAAGTAACAAATCACCAAGCTCTTTTTTAATTTCAGTTAAATCATTATCTAAAATTGCATCGGCCAACTCGTAAGTTTCTTCAATGGTTAAATGCCTAAGACTTTCTAAGGTTTGTTTTCTATCCCATGGACATTTCTCACGAAGCTCATCCATTATATTTAATAAGCGTTCAATTGCTTTTAACTGTTCTTCTCTAGTGTGCATCATATCTATTTATTGGCTTTATAATCATTAAAACTACCTCTAAAGATTTCATATTTTAGTAGACGAGATTCAATTTTTCCATTAAAAAGTTTAATTCGCTTAGAAGGCTTTAGACCAATATGTTTTATATTTTCACCAAATGAGGTAATCATCCAAGCTTCAGATTGGGGATAACTATTTTTAAGGGTGTCTCCAAGTTTTTCGTAAAAGGCATCTGCATCAACATCTAGACGTTCACCATAGGGAGGATTAAATGCCATAAAAAGTGGTCCTCTGTTTTCTTTTTCACTTTTAAAAAAGTCTTTAATCTCTACTTGTATAAAATCACTTAAATCAGCATTTTTTATATTATCAATACTTTTTAGTACAGCAGAAGGCGCTTTATCAAAGCCCTTAATTTTATAATTGAAATCTCTTATTTTTTTTAATGAAGATTGATAAATTAATTGAAATAATTCTTCATCGTAATTTTTCCATTTACTAAAACCAAATTCTTTTCTGTTTAAGTTGGGAGGAATATTACAGGCTATCATGGCTGCTTCAATTAAAAAAGTGCCACTACCACACATAGGGTCTAAAAAATCTGATTGCCCATCCCAACCTGCAAGTTTTAAAATACCAGCGGCCAAAACTTCATTTATAGGAGCAATGTTTGTGGCGCTTCTGTAGGCCCTTTTAAATAGAGGTTGACCAGAAGAATCTAATGAAATAGTACACTCATCTTTAAAAATATGAACATTGATTTTTAAATCAGGATCTTTAGTATTAATATCTGGCCTGCTTCCTCTTAACTTTCTTAATCGGTCAGCTATTGCGTCTTTTACACGAAATAAAACAAACTGTGAATTATTGAAGACCTGTGAGTTTACTGTAGATTGAATTGCAAAAGTTTCTTCCTCTCCAACCCATTCTTCCCATGGAAAATTATATACTGAATGATATAAATCTGCTTCATTATTGACTGTAAAGGTTTTTACAGGAACCAATATAGACAGGGCTGTTCTTAAATTTAGGTTAGCTTTATAAAGAAAACCTAGGTCTCCTACAAAACTTACGTTTCTTACACCTTTTTTTATATCTCTTGCACCAAGCTTCAATAATTCATTTTCCAAAACTTCTTCAAGTCCAAAAAAAGTTTTAGCTAGCATATTATAATTATTTCCCATTCAGTTTTAGGTTTTAAATGACAAAAATAGATTAATTTTGCGGTTTATGGGAAATTCTAAAGAAAACTGGTTTAAATCTTGGTTTGATAGTCCTTATTATCATCTACTATATCAAAATAGGGATGAAAAAGAGGCTACATTTTTTATTCAAAACTTAATAGAAATCCTTCCTCCTACAAAAACAAATCTCCTAGATATGGCGTGTGGTAGAGGAAGGCATTCTAAGGTGTTTCATGAACATGGCTATAGAGTAACAGGTATAGATTTATCTAGAAATAACATTCAATACGCACAACAGTTCAAAGCGCCTAATTTGGTTTTTTTAGAGAGGGATATGCTAATCCCTATGAATAAAAAGTTTGAGATAACTACAAACTTATTCACTAGCATGGGATATTTTCCAAATGCATCAGATAACTGGAAAGTTATTCAAGCCATGAAAAATAATCTAGTAGAAGGTGGTTGGGGTATTATTGATTTTTTGAATATATATTATGCTGAAAGATTTTTCCCTTCTGAAGAAATAAAAACCATTAATGGAGTTAAGTTTTCAATTCGCAAAACTTCTGATGCCTCATTCTTTTATAAAAAAATTCATATAGAAGATGCTGGCCAGGTTTTTGAATTTGAAGAAAAATTAAAAAAAATAAGCAAGAGTGAATTTGAAGATTGTATCAAACAAGAAAAGCTTGAGCTTCTTCATGTTTTTGGGGATCATGATTTATCAAAATTTGATTCCAAAACATCAAAACGTTTAATAATGATTTTTAAAAAATGACCTACATATTACCACTTCTAGCTGTTCTTTTAGGCTACTTAATTGCTGTTGCTATAAAAAAGACCACAACAGGCATTAATTTATTATTGGCCTTTAGCGGGGCTTTTTTATTATCAATTACTGTTTTTGAATTTATACCACATGTTTATCATTCTGGTGCAGAGAATATTGGGATTTTTGTAATGGCGGGCATCCTCATACAATTAATTCTTGAATTTTTATCTGGGGGAGCTGAACATGGGCACACACATTTTGATGTTGAAAAATCACATTTTCCGTGGGCTCTTTTTATCAGTTTATGTTTGCATTCTCTTCTTGAAGGCTTCCCAATAGGCCAATCTGATACTCTTTTGATGGCTGTTGTAATACATAAAATGCCTGTTGCTATTATAATTAGTTCATTTTTATTAAAAACTCAATTAAAAAAATGGCAAGTACTTGTTTTTGTATTCATCTTTGGTTTAATGACTCCTCTTGGGCATTTATTAAGTGATCTTTTTAATCAATACCAAAACTATTTAACCTATGTAGATGCTATTGTGGTAGGTATTTTTTTACACATTTCAACCACTATTCTTTTTGAATCTCAAAAAAATCACCGTTTTAATGCTTCTAAGTTTGTGGTTATTGTTATTGGTATTATTGCGGCTTACTTTCTAGGTCACGGACACTAGTTACAAGTAATATTGATTTAAATTTGTTGATTGATTTCAGTAAAATGT
The DNA here is from genome assembly GCA_022565635.1 of Flavobacteriaceae bacterium. Taxonomy (GTDB): domain Bacteria; phylum Bacteroidota; class Bacteroidia; order Flavobacteriales; family Flavobacteriaceae; genus Psychroflexus. Next base: position 9,031 of record JAIUMH010000034.1, read on the forward strand.
AAGACCAAATTAATTGTTGTGTAGGGCCAATTAGCTTATTTATTCTTACATTTTCTTGTTCACATTTTTTTGTCACCCTAGCAATCGGATTGCAGACAAGCATAAGTGTCATCTAAGAAAGATGTAATTTCAATTATAATTAACTTTTAAGGTTCAATTGATCTACTAGATGTCTTACGTTAAGACTGGCTTTAGAAATTTTGTGTAACTTAAAAAATGTTTATAAGAGAATGTATGGTTTAGAAACGTCTTTTAATTGGACCGGTAATATCTTCTAAGTCGTCTTTAATTTTTTTAGTTTCTTCATTAATCTGTTTGGTTACATCAACTTTATTGAACTCGTCCTGAAAAGGTTTAGTATGGGTTTCTGTTGATTTTGTGATTTCTGATTTAATTTCATCTGTGGCATTTTTTACCGACTTCATGGTTTGACCAAGCGTTCGGGCAATATCTGGAATCTTGTCTGCTCCAAAAACCATAACTACAATTAATAATATAACTGCAATTTCTGCACCACTAATAAAATACAAAGTTGAAATCATGTTGCAAAGATAAGGTATTGTTTAGAATTTTCTTCTTAAAAATTCTGAATACTAATTTCAAAAATAATAAATGTGTTTGAGTAAAATTGATGCTTCAACCTACGTATATTTGGTAAAAATTGATGTAGCTTGATTATAACTAGATTCAAATCTAGCCATTGAAACTCCATGTTCTATATGATGTTGATTAAAGTAAGAAATCATTTTTTCTGTGGGCATATTTCCTGTTAATTGGTCTTTTGCCATTGGGCAACCACCAAAACCCTGTATAGCTCCATCAAATCTTCTGCACCCTGAGGTAAAAGCTGCGTTAACTTTTTCATGCCATGTAGTTGGCGTTGTATGCAAATGAGCTCCAAATTCAACTTCAGGAAATTGTGGAATAAGATTCTTAAAAAGGTAGCTTATTGTTTGAGCATCAGAGGTGCCAACAGTATCTGAAAGAGATAAAATCTTTACTCCCATAGTGGCTAGTTTTTGAGTCCACTCTCCTACTACTTCAACACTCCACGGATCACCATAAGGATTTCCAAAACCCATAGACAAATAAGCTACCACTTCTTTATTATTTGTTGTAGCTAAATCTAGTATTTTCTTCAGTAGTTCTACCGATTGTGCAATGGTTTTATGAGTATTTCTCATTTGAAAATTCTCTGAGATGGAAAACGGATAGCCTAAAAAATCAATTTCAGGATGTTTACAAGCGTCTTCTGCTCCTCTATAATTGGCTACAATAGCTAAGAGTTTAGATTGAGTTCTTGACAAATCTAAGCGACTTAACACCTCTGCTGTATCTTTCATTTGAGGAATGGCTTTAGGAGAAACAAAGCTTCCAAAATCCAGTGTATCAAAGCCACACTCCAGTAACATTTGTAGGTACTGAACTTTCAAATCGGTAGGAATAAAGCTTTTTATTCCTTGCATGGCGTCTCTAGGACACTCAATTAATTTTAAATTATCCATAGCTCAAAGATACAATTTTATGAAATTCGTAAAAAATCTATTTGAAAATAATTGTTTTATAAAAAAAGCGCAAAAGCAATAAGCACAAAAACAGCTATTTGAACCCATTTAAAGACCTTTAAAAGCCTTGAATTTTGTTGTATATAAGTGGCGATTTTTCCAGCAGACAGGGCAACTAAACTAAAAATAAGCAAAGCCTGCAGCATAAAAACACCTCCTAAGAGATACAATTGAAATGTTATATGCGCTTCTGTATTCGAAATAAAGCTAGGAAAAAAAGCAAGAAAAAAAACACTTACCTTTGGGTTGAGCACATTCATTAAAAAACCGCGTTTTAATAATTTTTGATTGCTTTCTATTACTTCTGATGTTTTTAAACTGAAATTATCTTCAGAACGATAAACTGAAAAAGCTATGAAAAGCAGGTAACCTGCTCCAAGAAACTGAACAATTTGGAATAGAAATTCTGACTGTTGAATAATTGCAGCAACTCCAAAAGCAACTAAACTAGTATGAACTAAGATACCAGACACTAAACCTATGCTAATCATGAAACCGGCTTTTTTACCCGCCGTCATGCTTTTTACCAGAACATAAATAATATCTGGTCCAGGAGATATAGTGAGTAATATAGACGCTGTTAAAAACGATAGTAAACTAGAAATCATTAAAAAGCTTTTTAATCATATTTGTTTGATCTTTTGTAAGATTATAAACCGGTTGCTTTCAAATTGCACCCGAAAACCAAAATGCTTTGCTATGTACTCAAAAGTAGGATAAGTATAAATAAATACGTGCGTAGGATCTTTGATGTAATACCAATCGCTAAATTCTTGTGTTTGCTCTTCAAACATTTGAGTCATGATATATAATTTACCTCCACTATTTAAAAGACGATTAAGTTTAAGAAATTCTTTTTTGGGCGTATAAAAATGTTCAGCCACTTCACAGCAGGCTATGTAATCATACGTATGAGCAAGATTAGCTTCCAATGGATAAAAAAAAGGATCATACAAGTTAATTTGAAAGTCATTTTCTTCTAAAACTTTAGCAATGACAGGCCCTGTGCCACAACCATAATCTAAACCTAGGTGTTGGGGTGTAAAATCATGTAAAATATGCTTGCTTATTGGTGAAGTGAAATTTCTATACCGAGGATCATTTACATCATTGTTATGTGTAAGATAACGCTTTACTTCTAAAGATGAATTTAAAAAAACTTCATTATTCTTAACGTATGACTTGCAAGTAGGGCAACGATAAAAATTCGTGGTAATTTGTTGATGTAAAGAAGTATCACAAAGACTACAATTCATTTTTAAGTTTTGCTCTCAAATTTAAAGTAAAAAATTGATGACAGGTGTATAAAATCAAAAAAACCGCTTCGTGCTGAAGCGGTTTTATCAAAACTATATGTTTAGGAAATTATTTTCCTTCCATTTTATCCTTTAAAGCTTGAAGTTCTGCATTAGCATCACCAAGAGTTGTTTTCTGACTTTCGTCTTTTGCTTTCTTGGCTGCCGTCTTCACAATCTTTTGTTCCTCTTCTTTGAACAATACAGTATGAGAAGCAACAACACGCTTAAATTCTTTATTGAATTCAATGATTTGGAATTCTGCTTCTTCACCTTTCTTCAACTTAGAACCATCTTCTTTTTCTAAGTGTCTTCCTGGAATAAATGCAGTTACATCTTCGTTAAATTCAATTGTAGCTCCTTTATCAACCATTTCAGTGATTGTTGCCGTATGTTTAGTTCCTACAGCAAATTCAGTAGCATAATCATCCCAAGGATTTTTCTCAGTTTGTTTATGTCCTAGGCTCAACTTACGTCCGTTAACATCTAATTCAAGAACAACTACGTCAAGTTTATCACCTACTTTACAGAATTCAGATGGATGCTTTATCTTTTTAGTCCAAGACAAATCAGAAATATAAATTAATCCATCAATACCTTCTTCTAGTTCAACAAAAACACCAAAGTTTGTAAAGTTTCTTACTTCACCAGTATGCTTAGAACCTACAGGATACTTTTCAGTAATATCTGTCCAAGGATCTGGAGTTAACTGCTTAATACCAAGAGACATTTTGCGCTCTTCTCTATCTAGAGTAAGTACTTTAGCTTTTACTTTTTCACCAACTTTCACAAAATCTTGAGCAGACCTTAGGTGAGTACTCCAAGACATTTCAGAAACGTGGATTAAACCTTCAACGCCTTCTTCAACTTCAATAAATGCACCGTAATCTGCAATTACAGTTACTACACCTTCTACTTCATCACCTTCTTTTAGTTCAGGATTTAAAGCTTCCCAAGGATGTTTGCTTAATTGTTTTAAACCAAGTTGAATTCTAGTTTTATCTTCATCAAAATCTAAAATTACAACATTAAGGGTTTGATCTAATTCAACTACCTCATTAGGATGGTTAATTCTAGACCAAGAAAGATCTGTAATATGCACTAATCCATCAACTCCTCCAAGGTCAACAAATACACCGTAAGAAGTAATGTTTTTCACCACACCTTCTAGTACTTGACCTTTTTCTAATTGACCAATAATTTCTTTCTTCTGCTCTTCAATATCTGCTTCAATAAGCGCCTTATGAGAAACCACAACGTTTTTAAATTCGTGGTTAATTTTCACGACTTTAAACTCCATTGTTTTACCAACGTAAGCATCGTAATCTCTGATTGGTTTCACATCAATTTGCGAACCAGGTAAGAAAGCTTCAATACCAAACACGTCCACAATCATACCACCTTTTGTTCTGCATTTCACAAAACCTTTTACAATAGTACCATCTTCTTGTGCTTTATTTACTCTTTCCCAAGCTTTGATTACTCTAGCTTTTCTATGAGAAAGGATAAGCTGACCTTCTGCATCCTCTCTTACATCAATAAGAACATCTACAGTGTCACCTACTTTTAAGTCAGGATTGTATCTAAATTCGTTTAATGAAATAACGCCTTCACTTTTAGCGTTAATATCAATAATTGCGTCTTGGTCAGTAAGATTTACTACTGTACCTTCAACCACTTCGTTGTTTAAAGTTTCAACGAAATTTTCAGCAACTAACTTTTCAAATTCATTTAATTTTTCGTCCTCTACCTCTTCAATTCCTTCTTGGTAACGGTGCCAATCAAATTCTTTTAAAAATTGTTCTGGATTTTGTTGCTGTGCAGATGCTTGCAACTTGTTTGGGTTAGTTTGTTCTTGAGCTACTTCTGGAGTTTGCTCTTCTTTTTTTACTTCTTCAGCCATTGAAGATTTAATTTTGTATTCTGTACGTTCAAGGAAATTTAAGCAAAAACACACAGAAGTTGTTTTACATTAGTTGACTGAAGCTCAAGCATTTCCTTTCTGCGCTTAAGCGAGTGCAAAAATAGCAAATTATTTAATAAACACCAACAAAAAAACCCAACAAATTAATTTGTTGGGTTTTTGCGAATTTTTCAAAAAACTAATTATTTATTGATAAAAGCTTTTTTCTTAGCAATTAAAGCCTCTAAAGTTTCAACTTTTTCAACTTTTAAGCTGTTCATCTCAAATGCAGGTCTTTGTGCACCTTCACCTTCTCCCTCAGACTGGTTAATAAAAAACCACTCTCCTTGGTAAGAAGCATCTAAGCTATCGTCAGCATTAAAAGTAATATTAGCTTGGTAGTCAATAAAACTTGGGTCTTCAGCTTCAGTTGGGAAAGCAAAATCACTAACAACCACTGTACCTTCATCTGTACCCTCTGCAATATCAATATCCATGCCATCAACTCTTAGGTCAAAAAGCTCAAAAAAGTTAGGGTTTGTTCCTCCTTCTCCTGGAAATTGCAATTCACCTTCTGCATTTAAAGGCATTAAAACGTCAACCTCAGCGTAGTTTGGAGAGTTCTCTAAATCTTCACCTTCAAAGTTAATCATAGAAAAGAAACCGAAAATTTCTGTTCCTTCACCACCTGGCTGTGCTCCTCCCCAAAAAACTAGAAGAAAGTTTTCTGTCTCAACAACAAAACCATCTGTAGCGTCACCAAATGAAACGCTTACAGTGTTTGAAGTCAAATCATTTAAAGTTGCAGTTGCTTCAAAAGTACCTGCTTCATCAGATGAAAAAGTATTACCGTCTAATACTGTGCCGTCAACATCAATAGTTGCCATACTTGTTACGTCATCGCCAGCTTCAGACAAAACAGTAAAAGTAACCATTTCTCCTAATTCAAGGTCAGTTGCAGAAGCAGATAGGGTAATTGAAGTGATATCACTTCCTCCATTTCCTCCATTTCCTCCATTGTCATCATCACTACTACATGCAGCGAAGAATAAAATACTAAATGCGCTTAATAAATAAAATACTTTTTTCATTTTTAAATTTTTAAATTTTATACAAACTTAAGGAAAAGTTCACTTTAATACAAACAAAAATTCATATTAAAATTTTAATCAACCAATTTTGAACATTAAATCTTTATCATAGAATTACATATGACAAGGATTTTTGATTTTGAAACAAAACATTCTTCGCTTTTAGCAAAAAAAATAAATCAATTGATTTATTTTTTTATCAATATAGCCGAACTCACCATTTTTACATGGAACTTTAAAACATACTTTCAAATTTCAATTCTTTTCTAGTATACTATTTCAGTAAATAAAATAAATGCAAGTTCTATTTTAGACTAAATAAAGAATGAAAAAAATTGGTGTCTTTTGCATATTAAAAGCTAGAATATTTTCTGTAACTAAAAACATAAAGTATTTTGAATCACAAATAATAACCTTCAAAAATATTTCACGTTAAAAGTAAAGTGAAGTTATAGCATATACCAATCTAATATTATAAATGATGAAAACAGCTGTATCAACATTTAGATCTTATGAAAAAATGTGTAAAAAGTAAGTAACTAACTAACTCTTGTTATTTTAGCGCCAATAGCCTGAAGTCTTTCATCTATATTTTCGTAACCTCTATCTATTTGCTCAATATTATGTATTGTAGATGTTCCTTTTGCTGATAGTGCTGCAATTAATAATGAAATACCAGCTCTAATATCTGGACTGGTCATTGTTGTGGCTTTTAACTGCGATTGAAAATCATGACCTATTACTGTAGCTCTGTGCGGATCACATAAAATAATTTTAGCCCCCATATCAATGAGTTTATCTACAAAAAACAATCTTGATTCAAACATTTTTTGATGAATTAAAACACTCCCTCTAGCTTGAGTAGCTACCACTAACATAATGCTTAACAAATCAGGGGTAAAACCAGGCCAAGGAGCATCGCTTATATTCATTATTGAGCCATCAATAAAACTTGTTACTTCGTATCCATCTATGTGCGCAGGAATAAAAATATCATCTCCTCTCCTTTCTAACTGAATCCCTAACTTTCTAAAAGTGTTAGGAATCACTCCTAAATCATCCCAACTTACATCCTTAATAGTTAATTCACTTTTGGTCATTGCTGCTAAACCAATCCAAGAGCCAATTTCAATCATATCAGGCAGTACTTTATGAGTGCAACCTCCTAAAGACTTAACTCCAGTAATTTTTAGCATGTTTGAGCCAATACCTTGAATATTTGCGCCCATGCTGACCAACATTTTACATAATTGTTGTAAGTATGGCTCACAAGCAGCATTATAAATAGTGGTTTCACCTTCCGCCAAAACTGCTGCCATTAAGATATTAGCAGTTCCCGTAACAGAAGCTTCTTCAAGCAACATGTACTTTCCTTTTAATCCATTTGGAGCCTCCACTCCATAAAAGCGTTCTTCTTTATTGTATCTAAATTTTGCTCCTAAATTGATAAAGCCTTCAAAGTGCGTATCTAATCTTCTTCTTCCTATTTTATCTCCCCCCGGTTTTGGGATGTAGCCTTTTCCAAATCTTCCTAAAAGCGGTCCTACAATCATAATTGAACCCCTTAAGCTAGAACCTTCTTCTTTAAATTGCTCTGACTGAAGGTATTCTAAATTCAGACTATCCGATTTAAATGAATAAGATCCTTTTCCTAGTTTTTGAATCTTTACACCTAAATTACCTAGAATTTCAATAAGTTTATTGACATCACGAATATCAGGAATATTGGATATTTTCACTTCTTCATCAGTAAGAAGAACTGCACATAAAATTTGCAATGCTTCATTTTTGGCTCCTTGTGGAAGAATACTTCCTTTTAAAGCGTGGCCTCCTTCAATTTTAAATGTCCCCATCTAATTATCTTCTTTTTCGGTTTCGGTTATGCTTAGTGTGCTTTTGGTGTTTTTTAGTGTTGTTTTGTTGTTTTGTTTTCTTTTGCACCAAATCAGAAGCAGCTCTTAGTTCTTTGCTATCTGCATCAATATCAATTTCACCATTACTTAATTCTTTTAAATGCTTAAAAATTACCACATCTTTTACCGCATCTCTATTCCAATTTAAAAAGCATTTTTTCATATGGTTAGCAATGGCAGTAATAAGACCATTTTTCTTTTCTTGGTCTTCCATTTTGATAGCCTCATCAATCATTCTTTTAATGTTGTTTCCGTAAAATCTATATTTAGGATGATTTTGAGGGTACTCTAAAGGCTCAGGTCTTGAGAAAATATCTTCGCGCGTAGGAATAGGAAATGGAGAATCTACATCTAGTTGAAAATCACTAATAATGAATAACTGATCCCAAAGTTTGTGTTGAAAATCAACAACATCTCTTAAATGTGGAGCAATATTGCCCATTACATCTATGATTAATTCAGCTATTTGATTTCTTTTTTCTCGGTCTTCAACAGTAAGAGCGTACTCTACCATTTTTTGCACATTTCTTCCATATTCTGGAATATGCAACTGATTCCTGTTGGAATTATACTGTAAATAATCTATCAAAATTTCTTTTATTTGAAGTTGCTCGCAAAGTATAAAAATATTTTTTAACTATGAAACCCAATTAGATATAATTAAAAATTAAACGCGTAAATTCTTAATTAAATAAAAAAGCAAAACCTATCTATTTATTACCTATAATGAAATTACACCTTGAACATGTTGCCCTACTTCTTTATATTTTTTTATTACTTCATCAGGATTATTAAGGGTAAGATGAATAGAAACACTAGTATATTTCCCTTTAGATGATTCTTTAGTTTTTATTACTGCCCCCATGTTATCAAATAATTCAACTAGCTTTTTTATCTTTGAAGCCTCAGAAGGGAGAATAAATTTATATAAATAAGGCGCAGGCCACTCTGAAGTTTTAGAAAGTTTCTGACGTAAATTAGCATAGAATTCTTCTGGGTCTTTCTGCATTTTTTTTATGCAAATATAAATGAAATTATAAAATAAGAAACATCAAATCAAATAATGAATAAAGCATATATTAATCTTTTAATTGGGGGGCCAGGAACGGGCAAATCAACTACACTTAAAGGCCTTAGAGATAAGGGATTTAAATGTTTTGAGGAAATATCAAGACAGGTTACATTACAAGCTCAAAAAGAAGGTGTTGACCAGTTATTTCTTAAACAACCTTTACTTTTTAGTGAAAAGCTTTTGGAGGGAAGAATTACCCAATACAAAACAGCATTATCTCTACAAGAAACTTGTTTTATTGATCGAGGTATTCCAGATATTACAGCATACATGGATTTATTTAAGGAAGAATATCCTCAACTATTTGTTGATGCAAACAAAAAATATAGTTACGATTTCATTTTTCATTTTCCGGTTTGGGAAGAAATTTATGAACAAGACAATGAACGTTATGAAAATCTTGAGCAAGCACAAAAAATTGATGCACAACTCATCAAAACGTATAAAGATTTAGGCTATTCAATCATTGAAGTGCCAAAAACAAGCATACAAGAACGCATAGATTTTATCATGAAATATATATAATGTCACCAAAAGAAGTTCTACAACACTATTGGGGGTACGATGATTTTAGGTCTCCTCAAAACCTTGTAATTGATGCAGTTTTACAAGATCAGGACGTGTGTGCTTTTATTCCAACAGGTGGAGGAAAATCATTATGTTTTCAAATTCCAGCCTTGTGTAGAGAGGGAGTTTGCATTGTTGTTAGCCCGCTTATTGCTTTAATGCAAGACCAAGTAAATGCATTAAAAGCGAAGCAAATTAAAGCTGAAGTTCTTCAAGGAGGCATGAGCTATAGAGAGGTTGAAATTATTCTTGACAATTGTACATTTGGCAATATCAAATTTTTATATCTTTCTCCAGAAAGGCTTCAGCAAGAATTGGTAAGAGAGCGTATTAAACAAATGAAAGTTTGCCTTCTGGCCATAGATGAGGCACATTGCGTGTCTCAATGGGGGCATGATTTTAGACCAGCATTTAAAGAAATAGTTAGTATTCGTGAATTGTTTAATTCTTCCGTTAACTGTATTGCTCTTACCGCTACAGCTACACCATTAGTTCAAAAGGAAATAATTGACCTGTTAGGTTTAATATCTCCAAAAGTAATAAAAATAAGTGTAGCTAGAAAAAACATAGCCATCAAGGTTAGAGAAACACAAGACAAAAGAAATGAAGTCCTCCACTTTTTAAAAGATTTAAATGGCGCAGGAATTATTTATGTAAGAAACCGAAAATCAACAACAGACTTAGCCAGCTTTTTTTCAAGTAGAGGTATTAAAAGTGAAGCCTATCATGGCGGAATGCCTAATGAAAAAAGAAAAGAAGTTTTAAAAAAGTGGTTGGCTGAAAAAACTAAAGTTGTAGTTGCTACAAATGCTTTTGGAATGGGCATTGACAAACCAAACGTTAGAAAAGTAGTGCATTTTCACTTGCCAGAAAGCTTAGAAAGCTACTCGCAAGAAATTGGAAGGTGCGGAAGAGATGGAAAATACGCTGAAGCACTTTGCGTGTACAACGAAAGCGACATTATTCGATTAAAGAGACAGTTTGTAGATGTAATTCCTGAAACTGAACAAGTGAAAGAAATTTACAAAAAAATAAACGCCTACTTTGGAATTGCTTATGGAGAAGGTAAAGATGAATTTTTTGATTTTAATTTCTTTAATTTTTGTAAAAAATATAATTTTAATACTCAACTGGCATTTAACGGCTTAGAACTTTTAGACCGGCTTAGTGTTCTTTCTCTAAAAAAGAATTATCAAAAAAAGACTGAAATCAAAGTGATTATTTCAAGTGCAAGAATGATTGCCTTCTTGGAACAAAATGAGCGCTACTTTGAAATGATGCAAAATATACTACGCATATATAGTGGTGTTTTTGACTATTCGGTACAAATTGACCTTGAATTAATTGCGCACAGAAGTCATCTATCTAAAAAAAACATTATGGTTTTGTTAGATGAATTGCATCAACAAAAAATTATTCAGGCAAATATTGTTCAACAAGACCTGAGTATAACTTTTTTAGTTCCAAAAGAAAACGACAGAACAATTAATCCACTTGCCAAAGAAATTAAAGCATACAAACAAGGAAAATTAAAACAAGCTGAAGCAGTAGTTGAGTTTTTAAAAAATGAAACAAAATGTAGAAACTTACAAATCACCAATTATTTTGGTGAAAGAAACACAAATAATTGCGGAATGTGTAGTGTCTGTTTAAAAGAAAAAAACACCAAAATAGTTCACATTAATGAAGCATGCACAGCCATTTTAGCAGAATTACAGCAAAAAGATGCATCTGTAAATAAATTACAAAAAAATCTGAATATTGATAAAGAAGAATTAATTAAAGCCTTGCGACTGCTACTTGACCAAAAGAAAATACAATTAACAAATATAAATACTTATAAACTAAGATGAATCAACTAAGAATTTGTTTTATGGGAACACCAGACTTTGCGGTGGCCATACTACAGGATATTATAAAACATAAATTTAATGTTGTTGGCGTGGTTACAGCTCCAGACAAACCAGCTGGTAGAGGTAGAAAGCTAAAAGCATCAGCTATAAAAGATTTTGCTGTAAAAAACAATTTGAAAATTTATCAGCCCACAAATTTAAAATCAGAATCCTTTGAAGCCCAGCTCAAAGAAATGAATCCAAATTTGATAGTAGTTGTAGCTTTTAGAATGCTACCCAAAAAAGTATGGAGTTTTCCAAGCTTTGGGACTTTTAATTTACATGCTTCCCTCCTCCCTGCTTACAGAGGCGCAGCACCCATTCACTGGGCTGTAATTAATAACGAAGTAGAAACTGGTGTTACAACTTTTTTTATTGATGATAAAATTGATACTGGTGAAATAATCCTAAACAAATCAACTCCTATAAAATCTTCTGAAACTACTGGAGAAGTTTACAATAGACTAATGGAAATTGGTGGTCAAGCGGTTACTGAAACACTACAACTAATTCAAGCTAGAGGACGAGAAGTAGATACAACAGCTCAAGATCAAACCATAAAACATAAAGAAGCTCCAAAATTAACCAAAGAAAACACCCGTATCAATTGGAATAATACAAGTGAAAAAGTGTATCATTTAATTAGAGGATTATCTCCTTTTCCTCTTGCATGGACGTACCTTCAAGAAAATGATAAAAATTTGGTTTGTAAGTTTTATACAGCTGAATATAGTTTAGAAGAACACAACTTAAGTCCGGGTGCTTTTAAAATAGAAAACAAACAACTTTACATTGCGTGTCAGAAAGGCTTTATAATTCCAAAAGAGATAAAATTAGAGGGAAGAAAAAAAATGTCAACAATTGATTTATTAAATGGTTATGCTTTTGCTGACAACGCCCAATTTAACTAGGACAAGCAAAATTTATATTTTATGAAGCAAACACAGTCAAAGTTATTAACAAAATATACAAGTTATCAACAATTTGTGTGATATTTTAGGCAAAGCCTTGCACAGTAAGGATTTCCGTATAATTTTGCTAATGATTAATTAGTTTAACCTTAATAATTTTAAAATCATGAACAAAACAAACTTAATTGATGCAATGGCAGAAGATGCAGGCATCTCTAAAGCAGCAGCAAAAAAAGCATTAGAATCTTTTTTATCAAATGTTGAAAATTCATTGAAAAAAGAAGAGCGTGTATCATTAGTAGGATTTGGCTCTTGGTCAGTTTCTAAAAGATCAGCAAGAGAAGGTAGAAACCCACAGACAGGAAAAACTATCAAAATTGCCGCTAAAAACGTAGTGAAATTTAAGGCTGGTTCTGACTTACAAAAGGCAGTTAACTAAATCAAACTTAGATTCTAGATTATAAGAAAGACCCACAGGGTCTTTTTTTTTTGGATTATAATTTTGACCAGTTAGTTTTTTTATTTACATTTATTTAAAATACTTATTATGGATATCAAATCACCCAAAAAAGGGGTTCTTCTAATTGCAGAGCCGTCTATTATTGGAGACCTTTCTTTCAATAGGTCCGTAATACTATTATCACACCATTCTTCCACTGGGTCCGTAGGTTTCATTTTAAATAAAGTTCTTAATGTCACCTTAAATGAGCTTGTTCCAGAAATTGAAGTTCCTTTTAAAGTATATAATGGTGGGCCTGTTGAACAAGATAATTTATATTTTATTCATAAAACACCAGAACTCATTCCAAATAGCGTTGAAATACAAGAAGGTATTTACTGGGGAGGTTCTTTCGAAAAGATTATAGACCTGATTAACACAAAAAAAATTGGCCTTAATGACATAAAATTTTTTCTAGGTTACTCAGGATGGGATGCTAATCAACTAGAAGATGAACTTAAAAAAGATACTTGGGTGATTAATTCTAACTTAAATGTAAAGGAAATAATTACCTCTCCAGAAACTACGTATTGGAAATCCGAAATTCTTAAACTAGGAGGAGAATATGTAATTTGGTCAAACTCACCAGAAAATCCAAGCTTAAATTAATCCTCTGGCAATTCTGAAACCTTATAAGCTCCCGCATCTGCAGGAGATATTCTAGCATTGCCAAGCAAATCTAAAGGAACTAAATTAGATGTTTCATCATTACCAATAAAGGCTGCCCCAGACTCTAATTGAATTTTTAAATTGTTTGCGTTTCTATTAAAAAACAAGGGGTCTTCATTAAAAACATTGGCATTGTATAATGATTCATTTTCAAAATTATAGAGTGGATTATCTAAAAAATTATTATTGAAATCATTGAACCTAATTAATGAATTCTCAAAATTGAAATT